>JANQFJ010000164.1 GCA_028277915.1 Saprospiraceae bacterium | reverse complement strand
AATATGTTCATGGGATTATAATTTGTTAATAGTGAGTCGTCCTGTTCCCAACGTGGCGACTCGCTGTTATCAGCTTCTCAGGGCAAATTTTTCCAGCGAAAGCTGAAGAGTTGGTCACAAAGTAGATCAGCTGCTGGTGAAAACCAGCCACTAAATTTGGATATGTTCATGGGATTATAATTTGTTGTAGTGAGTCGCGTCTCCACCTAAGGTTACGCGACTTTCTATTTTTTAGTCCAATCCATACTCTTCTACTTGGTTTTTTAAGATTCAAAATTTAATGTGTAAAATTGATTGTCAAGGTCAATAGATGTTTTATTGAAAAGAAAAAATACATAAACTAAACCCACACTTTCCTTGTAAAGCGATAACATTTTGCAATTCCGTTTTTTTGAAAACTGATGCTTTGGTGAAAAGTAAAAGACCGCGGCCCAGTCAGCTTTGAAGATTGTTTTTAAATCTTCGTTAGATACATGTTGAACAACTACTTCAGCATCTGAATGGTTACTTGCAATGTGGCTGGCTGTGTTCATACTTAGAATATGTGGGAAAATTAGTTCAGACTGTTTTTTGTTTATTTTTTTGATCGCATAACGAATTTCCAAATCGCCTCTTTTTGCTTTTATTGAAAAATCATAGTTGAAAATGCTATTTTTCGTAGGCCTTAGGGTTTTGTATTTGTTTTCAGTGGGTTTGTTGAAAGAAAGTTGAGCGTCGTTTAAAAGTTGTTCAAAAGATAGAGGCATCTTAATTTGTGCAAGCATTGCTCCTGCAAAAAGTAATAAGAGAATAGAACTCAAAAGATACCTTTTCATAAATTAGGGATTGCTTGAAAATTAACAACACTTTCTAAAAATAATGCTTTTTAAAGATTGTTCAAGTAAATTCCTGACGTCAAAACAAAAAAAAGAGCGACCTGCTCAGCACGGGCAGATCGCTTCCATTATAATTAACAATTGGTTTTCTCTTTAAAATTGACTAGCGAGATTGCTCGAGTCAATTGGAATTCGTTATTGGCGAGTGATGCTCACATCTCCTTTGTGTAGTTTTGTTTTACCGTCCATATATTCAACTTCAATCATGTATACATAAACACCAGATTGTAGTTTTTTCCCTTTTGCATAACCGTTCCAACCATCAGGTTCATTATTCGGTGCAAAATCAGTTTTGCTAAAAATGACCTCTCCCCATCGATCAAAAATTTGCATAGATTTTATACTGTTTACGTTTTCACCTGCAAATACAGTAAAGAAATCATTGATTCCGTCATTATTAGGAGTAAAGGCGTTAGGGATGAAAATGTCTCTTCTAGGCATTACTCTGACGATGATTTCATCAGTTGAAGTACAACCGTATTCATTGGTTACTGTTACATTGTAAATAGTTGATTCTGAAGGAAAAACTGTTGGCTTCGGGCATGTCGTGCAACTGATCCCTTCAACTTGGGCCCAATCGTAAGTGACTCCACCTAAGGTGTTTACGATTGTTTGAAGTTGGAAGGATTCTCCAAGGTCTAATTGGATATCGTTGCCGATAAACACATTGATGGCTGGTACTTGATCGATAAAAATGGTTTCCGTAGTTTGGCAACCAAATTCGTTAGAGATATTTATTGAGTAAGAGCCGGTTTGAAGATTGGTTGCATGATCGGCATAGCTAACAACGGTTCCGTTTTCATTCAACCATTCAAAAGTATAAGACATGGTGGTGTCTGATAAAATCAATTGCGCAGATCCGTTATCACCATCGCAATCGGCAATATTGATTAAAGCATTCGATACTTCTGGAGATTCATTCGCGCTCATTTCAATTTGTCCGATAGATGAGCAGCCTACAGCATCAGTCACAGTTACTGTAAATTTTCCATAAGATAATCCTGTAAGCAAATTTTCATTTGCACCATTCATCCATTCATAAGAATAAGGCTCTGTTCCTCCAATTCCTTCAATTTCAATAATTCCATCAGCGTTTCCACAATTTTCAAACCCAATTTCTAAAACCTCTACATCTACCTCATTGACTGTCATGGTGATAGCGTTTGACAAAGCCGTAGAAAAAGCTTCACAGGCATCGGGATTTGTGATTTGGCAGGTTACAACCTGTGCATTGGTGATTGAAGTGGTTTTAAAAATAGAGTCGCTGTTAGGCACAGGAATTCCATCTACCATCCATTCAAATACAGGATTGTTTCCATGATTATTGCTGAAAGCTGTGAAGGTCACTTCTTGTCCTTTGCAAATTATACTCGCACTTGATTGGATGCTAATTGATGGGTTCACACTTTCAATGATAGTTATTGACATTGGGGCAGACTCAGCAATATTATTTTGTGAGCAAGCCAGGTCAGCAGTCAGGATACAAGTTACGATTTGGCCATTTGTCAATTGATTGGTCGTAAACTCAGGAATATTTGCTCCGACGTTTACACCGTCGATTTGCCATTGAAAAGATGGTTCATTGCCAAAATTATAACCTGATGCAGTGAAAGTCACTTCTTCTCCTGGGCAAATTTCAGTGGCATTTGGTGAGATGTTGATAGATGGCGTAATCAATTGTAAGACATCAACAGTAATAGTGTTCGTAGTGATTGAGTTGGCAACTGCACAAGTTTGGTTTGTGGTAATTGTGCAAGTTATGTTTTGTCCCGTTGTAAGCGTGTTCGTTGTAAAAATCGGGCTGTTGTTGCCAGTGTTTGAACCATCGATTTGCCACTGATAGGTTGGGTCGTTGCCGAGATCGCTGCCTTCTATTGTAAAAGTGATCGTTTCTCCTTCACAAATAGAAGTTTGGTCTGCTAATAGTGTAGCAGTTGGGTTGCTTGCAGGCATGATCGTTAGAATAATTGGATTTGAGGTCAAAGTATTGTTAGCAAAGCAAATGTCATCGAAAGTAACAATGCAATTTACGCTGTCCTGGTCGTTTAGATTTGACGTTTCAAAATTTGTCGAAGTTGCACTTGCGACAGGAAGGCCATTTATAGTCCACTGGTAAGTGATGTTGGTTGCGTTTTCCAAACCTGCAGTAATCGCTTCGAAAGCAACTTGTTCGTTCTCGCAGAAAGTGTTTCCGTTTGAAACGATTTCCAAAGTGGTATTGGAAAGAGAATTGATAGGTGCAATAAGGATTGGATTTGAAATATGTGTGTAAGAAGTGCAAAAAGTTGAAAGAAATAATTGGCATTCCACTACATCACCATCTACCAAATCTGAACTTACAAAAACTGAATCTGTTTCGCCTGCAACATTCACACCATTTACCATCCATTGTAAGTTAGATCCTCCCATATAATTTTCGATAGTTGCATTAAAAGTGTAAGTAGGGTCATTGCAAGGTCCCTCTTCTGTATAATCAATTGAAACCGTCGGAAGGGTAGAAAGTGGCATGTGGGTTACGAGATAGTTTAAGATGTTGGCCATCAATGCTTCACTATTCAAAGTACGAACCCAATCCTGGTCACTGGTAGTAATTATTTTTCCATAGGTAAGATCAACAGGGCAAAAAATAAAACCCCAGTCCAAGTTGTTGTATTTAAGAATTGAATGGATCGTAGCATCACCAGAACCATGAGTCCCGTACCAAAAATAAGTTAACTCTGCAACGCTGTTTAAGTTTTCCGATAAATCTCCAATGACATACATTGGGGCTAAACTTCCGGTCAATTCACCATCCCATGAAAAAGATCCTCCGAGGTTATTGATTAAGTAGCTAAATGCTTGATTTCCAGGAAGGTTGATTAAATATTCCGCCTGGATGTAAAGGTTGCCGCCATCTTCGACGAACTGCTTGATAGTTTGCTGGCGGTTTGCTGGCAGATTGATCAAGCCTGAAGAGATAATCAAAACATCAGTGTTGTTAAGGTTATTTATGTCATCAAGAAATTGTTGTGGTGAGATCGTTGCATTATAGCCCAGATTTGTGGCAATATTCTGCCAGTTTTCATCCATATTGTGGAGCGGATGGATGGATTGGCTCTCGATAATGGTAATGTTTGCGCTGAAAAGAGTGATGGTGGCACTTAAAAACACCACCACCGGTAAAATGGTTTTGGTTAAGTTCATGGGTCTTGGGATTCGTTAGCCGGAGGGAAAGTTTGTTAGTAAACCAATTGTCGTCGAGGGAAAAATTGTAAGCGGAGGGTTGTTCAGTTTTCGGATTTGTGATTCAAATATACTGGCTTAACCAAAACAGCGCAAGTTTTAAATCTTTCTTTCAATCCTTTTTATCAAATTAATGTGACGTTCAAAATCGAGTTTTATTTTGCTGGTTTCTAGTAATGTGTAGAAATTTTTAAAATAAATATGACAAAAATATATTTGAATGTGTGGCGATTTTTTGTATAAAAAGACTGCTTTTTGTAAAAAATATGATACCTCTTCAATGAAATTTAAAAAATTGATGGTTTTTGTGTATTTGTGACCTGTTAAATTGGTAAAAAGGAAGAGTAGTCAATTTCAGAATACTGTTCAATATTCTTAAAAGGTATTGGTTTGTTTAGGGATTCAAAGGGTTTGTGTCGTTATTGGCCGCTCTACAAAGTACATGTCAATTTCACCTTTGTTTTTTGCTGTGACTTTTCCTCGGTGCTCACATTCAAAATACTCTTTGACTAATTCATAAGTAGTACCTGAGATATTCACTTTTCCAGATTCACTGTTATCCTCCATCCGTGCTGCGACATTTACAGTATCTCCCCAAATGTCGTATTGAAACTTTTTAGTCCCAACAATTCCGGCGATCACTTCGCCAGTATGTACTCCGATTCTAATCCCAAAACATTTTTTGCCGGCCTGTGCTCTTATTTTTGCGAGATTTGACATAAAGTCCCGAATTTCCAAAGCGGCCAATACTACCTTTTGTGGATATTCGATATCGCTATGAGGGATTCCTCCGACGCACATGTAAGCATCTCCAATTGTTTTTATTTTTTCGATACTGTATTTATCAATGATCGCATCAAAATTTTTAAAACAATAATCGATCTCCGAAACAAGTTCTTCCGGCTCCAATTGCTCTGCAATCTGTGTGAATCCTTTAAAGTCAGTAAAAAGAACCGTGACTGGCTGATGTCTTTTGGCCTTGGCTTTTCCAAACTTTTTAAGTTCTTCGGCTGTTTCTTCCGGTAGGATATTGAGCAATAACTCATCAGATTTTTTCATGGCTCGTTCCAACTCAATAGTGCGTGCCTTAACCTGTTTCTGAAGCTCTTTTTGTTGCTGTCTACTTCGATATAGTTGATATTCAAGTATCCCAAACACTAATGCCAAAATAAACAAAAAACAAAGACCGATAAACCACCAGGTTTTATAAAACGCTTCTTTTACAATTACCTTTATCAACATTTCTTCATTGTTCCAAAGGCCTTTTCCGGAAGATGCCTTGACTCTGAAAGTGTATTCTCCCGGAGGGATTCCGTTGTATTTGGCCGAATTGACAAATGAAGGCTTGGACCAGTCCTTATCATAACCTTCGAGCATATAACTAAAAGTATTTGAAGTTGGGTTTTTATAATTTGCCAAGGCAAATTGGAAAGAGAAAAATTTGTCATTGTGCGATAGCTCAATGGTCTTATTAGCTGATAGCCCTACTTTTTTGGTGATAATGCTGTCATAATCTCCATCCAGTTTAGAAAATTCTGTAAATAATATTTTGTTGTTTTTATACTTTCGTTCGTGAGAAAACTTGTCGGATGGAAAAAAAGCGGTTATTCCGTTGAGGCCTCCAAAATACATTCTGCCATTTTTTGCCCGATAGAAAGAAACGCGATTGAATTCATTGGCCGAAATGCCATCCTGTTTATAAAAATTGGTAAACTTTTCAGTCTTTATGTCAAAACGGGAAAGTCCGTGATCTGTGCTGATCCAAATACAACTGTCTCCTTCCGAAAGCAAGCCGTTGACAAAATTATTAGGCATTCCATTTTTTTTATCATAAATATTGAATTGCTTTTTGGAAGGATTCCATTTGTATAAGCCGTTGCCTGAAGCAATCCAAAGCGTACTGTCTGCACTTTCATAAATCCCGTTTATTTTATTGTGACGAAAACGTGGCTCGCTTTCTTCAAATGCTCCAAAGTGACTGATTGTAGCATTATCTTTATCAATTTTGTATAAGCCACTACCTAAGGTACATATCCAAATTGCATCTTCGGTCACGCCCTGGTACAAATAATGGATGTCAAGGGTGGCGGTATCCACTAAATCCGAAGGGAGATTGAATTCTGAAATTTCTTTCCTTTTAGGGTCATATTGGAAAAGCCATTTTCGAAAACCAATCCAGACAATGCCTTCGTTGTCAACCATGGCGTGGCCAAGATCGAGCAAAGGCTTGGTAAACAATGTATCTACTGTAAATGAGTTTAGGTCGATTCTTCTGCCATTACCTGTATAAAGGGCATCATTATAATAAGTAAGTCCAAACGGAAGATTGAAAAACTCATTTTCCGGAAACAACGGCCTCACAGAATTCGTCTGTTGATCAAGGACATGAATAGAGTTGTAATAACTAAAATAAACATTGCCTTTTTTATCCTCTGTAATTCCTCGCATACTACAAACCACAGGATCAGAACAATACTCACTGCCTTCGTTTAGATAAGTTGTAAACAATTTTTCTGATTTCATCAGCTTTATTGCACCATAATCTGTAGAAATCCAAATTACACCGGAATTGTCTTTGAAAATATGTCTGTAATTACATGAATTTTTTATTATTGCTTTGATTCGCTTGTCAAAGTTTAGTGTTTGACCGGACGAAGCATTATAGTACCATAGATTTCCCAAACCGCCAATCCAAAGGTCGCCATTTTCTTCTACCAGCATAGTTGAAACGACATTATTTTTTGAGAGAATTTTGACGGGATGCAATTGGAATTCGGCAGCTCCCTGCTGTAAATAAAAAACCTGGCCGTTGTTGAATAATGCCCAAATTGTGTTGTCATTTGTAAGTTGCAACTGGTTGATCCAAGCAGTTGAATGCTTACTGGTTTTTAAAGAGGGAAACTGATAATTTTTGATATGTTCTCCATTGTCGTTGATTTTTAAAAGGCTGTTTTCTTCAAAACTTAGAAAGAAAAAATTGTCTTTTTGTAGAATAGCTCGTTTGACATAGTTGCCTTTACATTCAAAAATATCCCTCAATTTACTTTCATCTGAGGATTGGTGAAGAAAAGATTTTCCTGTTTCGCTTAAATGCGAGATCAACCAAGCCTGGTTGTTTTGGTCAAAACAAAATCCGCTAAAATGATGAGGTTGATTGAAAATGGCGCTTCCATTATCTATTTTAATGTTCTTTACATCATTGTTTTGTGGGTTTAGAATAGTGATTGCGTTTTGGCTTGACATCCAAATCGTACTGTCAGGAGCAATTACCATGTCAGAAATAAAGTCAAAGGGGATATTGGAGGTCGTTTCGTGGCTGGAATAGTGAATGAATTCATGTCCGTCAAATTTATTCAGGCCATTGATTGTTGCAACCCAAATGAATCCCCATGGATCTTGTTGTACCTTAAAAACATTGCGATGGGTAAGTCCTTCTTCAAAACTGTAAACTTTAATCTCGATCTCTTCATCTTGAGCGAGACTGGTCAAAGGGAAAAGAAAAATGAAAAAAAGAAATGTTTTTAAAAAGCTGCTCATTTCAAACGGATCATTTACCATATTGAAAGATCGGAAATGTTTATGACTTAATGAAATACAGGTTTTAGTTTTGGAACTAATTTGAGAGCGACAAATTTTAAGTAAACTATTACAAGATATAAAAGTTGAAAGATTGTGAAATTTGTGCCCTTGAAAATCAAATTTGATGGCATTAGGGTAGGCTAAATAAAAATTTTAACAATTTATTTTTAATTCTTACGTCACGAAATCAAATGATAAATAAATATAAATTATTCGATTTTTAATATTCAAATACTTTCAATATAAAATAATTATTTTTTTAACATGTTTAAAATCACGTTTTAGTACTTTGGATTTAAGGTGTATTTCTAGATTTAATGACAATTGGTTTTTAATGACTTAGTGATAATACTTGTCAATTTTTTGGTCACAATTTTTTAATCGTTTTTTGTTGACTTTCTCTAAAAATATGTCGTAGCTTTGAATCGCCTCTTATATAAAAAGACTTTGGTTTGTTTTTTCAAACCATTTTTTAACCATTTTCTTACAACTTACCAAAACTTACATAACCACTGATTTCATGTATTCATGAAGCTTTGATTGTTATGTTTTTCGAATTTAATCCTCCTATGTTCCTACACAAGAACTAGCTTTTAAGCTACCACACCCATTAAAAAAGTAAAGCCAGCGATTACACGTTTGTGGATATGATTCAAATTGAAAGAAATTTTCAATGTTGAAGAGAAAGACTAGTGCTTACTTTTAATCTAACTATTTGATTTACAAACAATTGTAAAAAATAATTATTTCAGAACTATGACGAAAATTTACACGTTTTTGCTCGGTGCAATTATTTATTCATCGACTTTGAGTCATGGACAGGATCCGTCCTTTTCGCAGTTTTATGCGAATCGGATTTATCTTAATCCAGCTTTTACGGGGGTAGAAAGTGGGATCGGTTTTGCAGGTACGAGCCGTACACAATGGGCTAAAGTGGATCAGGGTTTTAGAACTTATATCGCGAGTGTTGAATTTCAGGAACCTTATTTACGATCGGGCATAGGACTGAGCATTATTCATGATACACAAGGCATTATGCAATTAAATACAACAAGCATTGCTCTTTCCTATGCTTATATGATCCCCATGAAGCGACATAATTTGCATATAGGTTTGACAGGGAGTTGGGTGCAAAAGTCCGTGGATTGGAGAAAAATCATTTTTTCTGATGAAATTGATCCTGTCTTTGGAGCCATAAATAATACTACGGCTGTTCCTTTCATGGATAAAACCACGTTTACAGACTTTGATGTAGGCATACTTTGGCGTTTTGAGCAGGATATCAAAATTGGTAAATGGCTTTTCAGAGATTCCAGGGCGAGTATTGGATTGAGTATCCACCATTTGCCTTATTTGTTTTTGAAAAATGCAGGAAATGAGAGCTTTCAAAATCTTCATACTCAAACTAGTCCCAGGATAACTTTACATGCTGGCATAGTATTGCCGCTGCTTTATTTCAGTGGTAAAAAGAACAAAATATCTATTTCTCCAAACCTGAAATATGACCATCAAAGTGAGCAATTATTGACTTCAGGAAATGGTCTGCAGGTCTTTACTTATGGAGTTTATTTGATGTATGAAGGAATTTATTTTGGGGTTTATTATCAAAATAAAAATCCAATCTCAGAGACTAAAAATACCAACGCTTTGATATTTGCAGCAGGTGCCTACGTCAATACCGGTAGAAAAGAAAGACGGAGCTTTTTTATAGGTTTTAGTTATGATGCAAACCTTACGGGACTTGGCTCAAGAGCAGGTGGTGTTTATGAGCTTGCATTGCGCTGGAACTTTCGCCCAAAGGCTACTTTATTTGCAAATAATGAAAAAAGGAGATCATTAAAAAGAATATTGGATTGCAACAATTTTTTCTAATAAAAACTAGCGATTCGTCGCAATAACTCTTCACACTTCCCATGAACACTCTGACAGTCCTCCTGCCTTCGGGTGGGAGGAATTTCAAATGGAATTGCAGCGATCAATGGTCGTTTGCCTTTGAAACAAGAGATAATTATGAACATAGTTTTTACCCCCCAAACCGTTTTATTTATAGTGCTGATGTGGCATGGATCAACGCTTGCGGCGCAGTGTGGTTTTACCGTTTCAAACGAAAATCCATGCGCCGGAGAAGCAGTAGAATTCATCGTCACTTCAACTGGTGCTGACTACAGTTGGGATGTCAACGGAGATGGATCTCCGGATTTATTTGGTGACACAATCGAATATGCTTTTCCTGAGGCATTTATCGATCAGGAATATCTAGTTACGGTTTACGCAGACAATGTTGCATGTAATGATGGCACATACACGGTATTAGCATTGCCCGATCCTTCAATAGGCATCGTTCCGGGTTCAGGTATTATGGAAGGCAGCAATATCAGGTTGTGTAGTGGCGATACGGAAGCAACATTGTCTGTTTTTAATGCATCAATGACCTTTTCCGAAAATTCTTCATATACCATAGATTGGGGGGATGGGACGATTGAAAATTTTGACAATTCCACCTTCCCAAACACCGGTTTTGTTTCACATATTTATAACGGATTTGGTTATTATGATTTGACCATTTCAGTCATTGGAGCAAACGGCTGTGAAAATACACAGTACTTTGTTTTCTACAATGGCAGCAATCCTTCGGTAGGCCTGTCTAATCCAGGCAATACCGTTGGGTTGTGTGTTCCGGCGACCATTACCTTTCCTATTAACAATACAGAAAGTAACCCGATTGGAACGGAATATTTCATTTATATCGCCGGAGAGTTGATTGCTACTTTTTCACAGGATAGTGTTCCTGATAACTTTACTTATACATTTACAGAAACTTCCTGTGGGGTTACCACTTCAACCGGTATTTATTCAAATGCCTTTGATGTGCAAATCGAAGCAGTCAACCCATGTGCTTCAACGCAAGCGACGATTGAACCTATTGAAGTCAGCGAACCACCCTCTATTATTTTTGAAATTGATGAGCCATTTCCTTGTGTGGACGATGTAATCACAGTGACAAATATGACGCAGGGGACTGAAGTGATTAATGGAAATTGTTCAACTAATCTTTCGCCAAGTTGGGAAATTAGTCCTGGAACCAATGGTATTGACTGGAATTATATTTCAGGAAACCCGTGGGGTTCTGACGTGCTGGAAATAGAATTTTTACAGCACGGAGAATATGAAATTTCAATGACAATAAACAGTGAAGCCTGTGGAGGCAGTGAGGTTTCAGAAACGATCACTGTAGTTGAACCTCCTGAGACTTCAATTGAAATTGATGTCTCTACCGGCTCAAATGGAAATGCAGGAAATTGTATTCCAGCAACGGCTACTTTTACTAATAATACCAGCGGTGTTGATGTAGAATGGTATTGGTCGATTAGCCCTTCTTCAGGCTGGGAATTGACGGATACTTCCACAAGTTTATCGAAACATCTGGCAGTAGTTTTTAACCAGGCAGGGGATTACAATATTTCACTCTTGGCAGGAAATGCATGTACCACGGTCAATTGGGATACTACAATTGTAGTTGCTGATATTCCGGCAATCTTAATGAATCCACTTGATGATTTATGCGAAGAAGCTAATTTGAATTTCGACGATTCAATAGTTGATTTTGTTGAAAATGGAAGTGAAATAAATGCTTATACCTGGCAATTTCCGGGTGCTGTTCCAGATAGCTCCGATTTGCAATTTCCAACTAATATCTTTTACGAAAATGCAGGAGAATATATCATTTCTTTGGCGATAGAAAATACCTGTGGAATAGCTGAATTCAACGATACTTTTTCGATTGTCGAACCCCAAAATTTGGTCTTAAGCAATGACTCAATGGTTTGTGCTGACGGAGCTGGATTTTACCTCGAGGCAAATTTGTCCGGAGGTGAGTGGTTAGGGAATGGGATAACTTCGGATGGTTGGTTTGTGCCCTCTACACTAAATTCAGGCGAAAATGTGTTGAGTTATTCTTTAAATAATACTGCTTGCCCTGTTTTTGAGGAGGTAGTGATCACTGTTTTGGAACTGCCTTTTGTAGAAGCTGGAGAAAACGATTTGGTATGTGAAAATAGTGCTCCGTATTTTTTAAATGGAACACCTTCCGATGGAACCTGGACAATTGATAACGGCGGGGTGATTCTCAGCAACACCATTTTTGATCCACAAGCCTCTGGCCCTGGAATTTATAATCTAACTTATTCATTTACAGGACTAAATGGTTGTGAAAGTGTGGATTCAAAGGTCATTTTGGTAAACGAACTACCTGTTGTTGAAGCAGGGCAGGATCTTTCAATTTGCGATGCTTCCAACGATATTCAGTTGTCTGGATATTTACCAAATGGTGGAGTTTGGGCCGGATCGGGTGTTTCCATCAGTGGTATTTTCAACGCTTCCTATACACCTGGTATTGGTACGTACACTTTGATTTATGAGTTTACTGACCCTTTTACGTTTTGTTCCAATATTGATAGTATTGAAGTTGAGATATTTGCAGCTCCGGATATCGAAGCAGGACAAAATGATACGCTTTGTATTGATCATGGATTGTTTGTTTTAACAGGAGCTTTCCCAGTTGGTGCAACTTGGAGTGGCAATGGAATCATTGATGCCGACAACGGTATTTTTGACCCACAGATCGCAGGAGGTGGTTGGCATGTTTTAAACTATACTTTGGATAATGGAAATTGTACGGTTGAAGATTCAAAATTGGTCTATGTGATTGATCTTTCAGAGACAGCTTTGGAAGAAACTGAGTTGTGTGTTTCAGAAGGTCCAATCTTTCTGGAAGTCAATGATACATTAAACGGAACTTGGAGTGGTGCTGGAATTATTGACTCTCAAAATGGGATTTTTGATCCCGAAATTGCGCAAGCGGGAACGCATACAGTCACTTTCACTTATTACAATTCTACTGTCGGTTGTAATGGGTTTATTTACAATCAAATTACTGTTCATGAAGGGGAATCACCTGATTTTACAGCTGAAGAGGTAGCCTGCGTGAATGAAACGATGCAGTTTTATAACACTTCTCCTCAGAATTATTCTGTGCTTTGGGAATTTGGGGATGGGAATAGCTCTATTGATTTCGAACCTATCCATATTTATACATCTACAGGAACTTATGAAGTTTTATTGATCATTGAAAACGATTTTGGTTGTAAAGATTCTACGAGTCAAACGGTTTTTATAACGGAAGCGCCACAACCATTTTTTGAATTGGACACACATGAAGGCTGTGCGCCTTTGGAAATTGATGTTACAAACCAAACGACAGGTTTCGACGTCACTTTTTTCTGGTATTTCAGCAATGGAATTTCCAGCATGGAAGTGAATCCGCAACCGGTGCTTTTCGATCAGGGGATCAATGACACCACTTATCAAATTACCTTGGGCGTAGTTAATTTGTGTGGTGCAAGTTATTATCAGGATTCGGTGTTGGTTCACCCCCAGCCCCTTGCGAATTTTGGTATTTCCCCTGAATCGAATTGTACTCCTGTGGTCACCAATTTTGCGAATGTATCTACCGGGAGCCCGACTTCTTTTTTCTGGGATTTTGGAAACGGAAATACTTCAACGGATTCTATTCCGGGACCTCAGTCTTATACGACTGACTCTACAATTCAAAATTTTACCATTACCCTGACCGCTTCTAATCAATGCGGTACAGACACAGCTCAGCAAGTATTGACCGTTGAACCTGCAGATGTTCAATCTTTTTTCAATGTTTCTGCTTTTAAAGGATGTATCCCACTGACTGTTGAATTTTTTGATTATTCCACTCCAGGTGCGAATATTGATTGGGATTTTGGAGATGGAAATACTTCATCACTTCCAAATGTTGAACATACGTTTACGGAGCCAGGAGAATATACTGTGGTTCAGTATGCCACTAATCTTTGTGGTTTTGATAGTACTTCGGTGATCATTACGGTGTATCCAGTTCCGGAGGTTTCGTTTACCCATTTGCCGACGGTTTGCATGGGACAGGAAGTTCAATTTACGAACACTTCGATCAATACTTCAGGACATTTTTGGGATTTTGGGGATGGAGACACTTCTATCCTAAATAATCCGGTTCATATTTTTGAAACATCTGGTTATCAAACGGTTACGTTGATCGGAGTTTCCAGTTTTAATCAATGCACTTCAACTTTTGAAAGCGAAATTTATGTTTTGCCTGCTCCGACTGCTTCTTTTGAACCTACTGAAACTAACGGATGCGTTCCTTTTGCGATTGAGTTATCGAATAATTCTGAAAATGCTACTTTTTATGAATGGGATTTTGGAGATGGAAATGTTTCTGTTTTGGAAAATCCTGATCACACTTACTATGAAGAAGGGGCTTATCCAATATCCCTCATTGTAACTGACGAGCAAGGTTGTTTTAATGATACTACCGTTTTCAATATCCAGGTACATCCACGGCCTACAGCTGAATTTTCTTTTGAAAGAGAACATTTGTGCGGCACACCTGTGGATATCACTTTTGAAAATCTTTCTGAGGGAGGGGATGGTTATTTCTGGGATTTTGGAGATGGCGAACAATCGTTTTTAACATCACCGATTCATACTTTTAATAATAGTGGTCATTTTTTAACAAAGCTCATGGTTTCAACGGCTTTCGGTTGCATGGATACGTTTAGCTTGGAGGTAAAAGTCTATTCGCAACCGATTGCCGATTTTGATCTTGAAACGGCGACAGGTTGTGCGCCTTTGCAGGTCAATTTTGGCAATGAGTCTGTTGGAAGTGACCACTATTTTTGGTCTTTTGGTGATGGTGAATCATCGCTCGAAACTAACCCAGTTCATACTTTTGAAAATCCTGGATTTTATGACATTCAATTGATTGCGACGAGTGAAAATGTTTGCTTTGATACCATTTATTTAGATGATGTGATAGAAGTTTTACAAACTCCGATTGCCAATTTTGAATATGAAGAAACTAGTCCCGGTGTTTTTCAAATGACCAATATTTCTGAATTTGCCAATGCCTATCTATGGAATTTCAGTGATGGAACGACTTCTGATTTGGAACATCCTAGCCATCGTTTTTTAACGAATGGAGCTAAACAAATCCATTTGGAAGCCATTTCTGCGAATGGTTGTATGGATGATACCTTGGTTTCGATCACACCATCTGGATTAAAAGCGCTTTATGTGCCAAGTGGTTTTTCACCGGAACAAGGAATTGGTGAGGTTCGCCTTTTCAAACCAAAAGGAGTAGGATTGAAAGAGTACCACATGCAGGTTTTTTCAACTTACGGACAGTTGATTTGGGAATCTCGGGAAATTGAAAAAGGACAACCTGTTGAAGCTTGGGATGGAACGTACAAAGGCAAATTGTTACCACAGGATGTTTATGTCTGGAAAGCTTATGCCATTTTCGAAGATGGTACTTCATGGCGAGGCAATCCTGACGAAACCGGAAATTATAAAACTATAGGATCAGTGATCCTTCTAAGATAAAAAGGGAGAAGGAAAGGCCACCGAATAATGAGATCTTTTTACTAAAAACCTCAATCACCTAAAATATATAAATTTTATTCGGCTGGTTTTACTTTGCAAGAGGCTGCTTGTTTTCAGGCAGTCTCTTTTTATTATAAAAGGGAAGCCCCACTTATGAAGCTTCCCAGGAGAATTACTCAAAACGACCTATTCGTGCTTTTTAGTAACTTTAATATCTCTTATCCACAGAAATACTCTGGTGAATTGTTTTATTAATTTGTACGCTTTTGATTTCAAGCGTTCTTTTTTAGAATTGTGGTCGTTGTCTTTGTTCTGAAAAATAATAATTTCCACAGTCCTACCTTGAAACTGTTCCTGTTGGATTGGTTGCGCCAGAATTATTATCCATGTTGTAAGGTGTATGATCTGTCGCTGAAGAAGGTACATTTCCTACTAATGGTTTCAATAAAAATGGAGCAGCACTATTGTCAGGCTGAGGCTCAACAGAAATTACAACAGTTCTTCCAGCCAAATCAGTTGGAAATGTTAATCCTGCCGGAGCATTCATCAATAAATCTTCACCCGGAAATGGAGGCCCCGAAGCTGCAGTTCCACTAAAAGGAGCATCATCATCAGCTTCATCAACAGAGGTGAATTTACCGGTTGTAACTGGTGTTCCATCAATAACAACCCAGCCCTCATATTGCCATCCATTAGGTAATGTAGGTAATGATAATCCAGCACCTGGTCCTGCAGTTGGGTCCAACCACCAAACACCACTATTTTCATCAGTTGTCATTCCCCCATCAGTTGGTGTAGCTAAGATATAAGTTCCGGTAGATGATGAAAAATCGTCACCAATGGCTGAGCCGTGCCCAACAGATAAAGAAGCGGATTTTCCGGAAAAATCTCCTCCAAGTATATGAACACTACTTGGAGCAGGATCATTATCAGGACTTGGTTCTATCGTCAAGACATACGCTGTAGCATTGTCAAGGTCATCCAAATCTATTTCGAACGAAGATTCTGAAAGATTGCCCGATGCGTCAACTGTAAAAATACCTGCAGAAACCGGAGAACCATTAACTATCAACCATCCTTCATAAGCATAGTCACTACCCAAATCCTCAAGACCTGAAAGATTAAGACTGAGATTACCTGTTGTAGGCGTTGGAGTAACTGGATCGTCTTTACATGATATTGCTGTAAAAGCAATTAAAACAAACAAAACTAGAAAATTTTTAACTACTGTCATTTTGATATAATTTTTGGTTTTAAAACAAATTTTTATTTACAAAAACAAAGGTAGGCGTAGTCTGTCATGGAGGACTCACGGAAGTCTCACAAGAGTATCACAGCAATTTCTAGTTTGTAGTTGATGGTTTGTAAGTGAATGGTTTAGAAGGAGTTGTGATTAGCGGTGATTTTTAGTTGAAGGTTTTTTGTATAAATTGAAGAATAGATTTTGTCCGTGTTAGGACAGAACTTTGGAGAGGAAAACCTAAATTACAGGGCAAAAATCTGATTGATTATAAATAAGGGATATTTCCTATAAGCTTCTGTGATACTTTTGTGATAGTTAGAAGCTAATTTTGAATAAAAAAATATTTTGATGAAAAAAGTCCTAGTTGTTGAAGACGATCGCGATATAGTTGATTTGTTGGAAATTCATCTCACTGATCTTGATTGCGAATTGGAAAAAGCCTATGATGGTCATGCTGGTTTGCAAAAAGGCTTGAGTGAAAAATACGATTTGATCATTCTTGATATCATGCTTCCAGGTCCTGATGGAATGGAAGTTTGTCGAAGGCTGCGTGCCAAAGAAATTCGAACACCGATTTTGATGCTCACCGCAAAAGCTGAAGAGATCGATAAAGTGCTTGGCTTGGAGTTGGGAGCCGATGATTATCTCACCAAGCCATTCAGTGTCCGGGAATTTATTGCAAGAGTCAAAGCTATTTTCAGAAGGATGGAAATGATTGAAGCCAATCTCACCCAATCCCAAAAATCGAGCTTGTTAAAGTTTGGAGAAATGAGCATTGATCTCGACAAACGAAAAGTGACTATCAATGAAAGACGGGTTGAACTTTCACCTAAAGAATTTGAATTACTGAGCCTTTTAGCTTCGCATCCGGGGAAAAGTTATGATCGTTCCCGAATTTTAAATCTCGTTTGGGGATACGATTTTGAAGGCTACGAACATACTGTAAATTCGCACATCAACCGACTCAGGGGAAAAATCGAACCTGATATCCAAAACCCAACTTATATCCTGACGAGTTGGGGTGTGGGCTATCGTTTTAATGAAGAATTATAATGTCATGGCAAAAAAGAACAATTCATTGTATTGGAAAATTTCCGCAACTCTTTTAGGGCTTTTGGTCATTTTGGGTGTCGTTTATGTTTTAATTACAGGTTATGTTGCCAAGCAATATTTTCTGGAAGTAAATCAACGACTGTACGGTAATATTGCCGAAAGTACAGTGAAAGAAGTCAAGCCATTGGTTGACGGAAAAGTAGATACGCTTGCCATTCAGGACATTATGCATTCCATGATGGTTCTGAACCCTAGCGTTGAAGTGTATTTGCTGGATACCGCTGGTACAATCATCACCTATGTTGCACCTTACAAAAAGGTTAAACTCGAAAAAGTTGACCTGGAGCCCGTTAAAACCTTCATTGCCGCCAAAGAAAAACCTTTCATAAAAGGTGACGATCCTCGTCATCCCAATGATTTGAATGTTTTTTCTGCAGCTCCGATAATGGAAGACGAACGTTTGGCGGGTTACGTATATATCATTTTGGCTAGTGAAGAACAAGCGGCAGTGACTTCTACTTTGTTTGGAAGTTATATGCTCAAGTTAGGAAGTAATATGTTTTTCATTGCACTGATAGGAGCTTTGATTATTGGTTTGATTGCCATTTGGTTTTTAACGAGAAATCTCAGAAATATTATTGACACGGTGAGGCGGTTTAAAGAAGGTGATTTGAAAGCTAGAGTCGATGAAAACAGCAAAGGGGAAATGATCGTTTTAGCGGATACTTTTAACGAAATGGCAGATACAATTGTGGCGAATATCGAAGAGTTGAAGTCTGTTGAAAAACTTCGTAAAGAGCTGATTGCCAATGTTTCACATGATTTGAGAACTCCTTTGGCTATACAGCAGGGATATGTCGAAACCCTTTTGATGAAGGATGAATCATTAAATTCGGAAAAGCGAAAAGAATATCTGAAAATTGTATTGAACAGTTCTGAAAAACTATCTGGTTTGATTGCTCAATTATTTGAATATTCAAAACTGGAAGCGAAACAAATCCAACCCAGTAAAGAGCCATTTTTCATCACTGAATTGGCACAGGATGTTTTTCAAAAATACCAAATCCTCGCTGCTGATAAAAAAATCAACATGAATTTGGATATGTCTCCCGATCTCCCGATGGTGTTTGCTGATGTAGGATTGGTCGAGCGAGTGATCCAGAATTTGATGGACAATGCCTTAAAATTTACGCCCGAAGGAGGGAGTGTTACTATCGCCTTACATGAAATGGATAAAACCGTTGAAGTGAAAATCGCAGATACAGGGCCAGGAATTCCTGAAAATGAGCAATCCTTTATTTTTGAAAGATATCGTCAATCTGAACGTATAAATAGTGAAAAACAACAAGGTGCCGGTTTGGGCTTAGCAATTGCAAAAAAGATTCTCGAACTGCATGATGCCACAATTCGGGTGAACAGTCGATTGAATGAAGGAACAACTTTCCTTTTTCAATTGCCCGCCTACAACAATTAGATAAGTGGATTAGAAAGATTGACATCATTTACGATTTCAACTTCAAGCTCCAGTTTATCCAATTTAATCTGGTAAACACCTTCATAAATAAAGCTGTAATTTAATTGCTCACGAAGCACTTCAAATTGACCTTCATTTTCTACATTGCTGGCTATCCAGTCGATGGCTTCCAATCTGTTACTAAATGACTTTTTCATAATTTAAGGGGTTTTTAGTTTTAAATACCCAAGTTGCGGATAGTCCAGCAGAAACGGAGATTTTTATACAAAATCTTTGATTTTGCTTCAAAATTGGACGATTTCAGTTGGATTAAAAATTGTCCGCAACTTGAATTAAATAATATCTTCAATTTGCGGGTTTTATAATTAGTTTGAAAGCTTTATTGATTGATCGGGTATTTTAGACTATTGAATAGGCTATTTTTTCGATTGGAAGAAAATCAGCGATAAATATTTATAGGATCAGTCTTAAAAGATTTTGATTTTTACAATTATCTTTGGCTGAGCCATTAAAAAACATAATATGAAAAACAATACCCTTTTAACTACTTGCCTTCTCCTTTTTTGTAATTTTTTCTTTTCAAATTATATATATTCTCAAACGCCTTATGCTCCGGAAAAATTGACCACAGAGGATTATAAGCGTGGCGAAATGAGTTTGCGGCAGCATACCTCATCCTTGGTTTTTAATGGGACTGTTCGAGCAAACTGGATTGATGAAACCCATTTTTGGTACCGCAACAGCATTCCGGAAGGAAAGGAATTTATCTTGGTAAATATTGAGAAGCGCTTTAAACAACGCGCTTTTGACCATGAAAAACTGGCGAAAGCGATTTCCAGAGTTACCGGTAAAGAATACGGACCTTATAATTTGCCATTTTCGAGATTTAAATATGCAGACAACAGAAAAGCCGTCGTTTTTAATATTAAATCAACGCAATATACTTTCGATTCCAACGCCAGCCAATGTACGCCAGCGGAAGCTCCTAAACGACCCGGTTGGAATTCAAGTGTTTCTCCCGATGGCAAAAAAGCAGCATTTATCCGGGATCACAACCTTTGGGTGAAAGATATTGAATCCGGTAAAGAAACCCAATTGACGTCTGATGGTATCGAAGATTTTGGCTATGCGACTAACAATGCAGGTTGGATAAAAAGCGACAGGCCAGTATTGCTTTGGGCTCCGGATTCCAAAAAAATTGCAACTTTCCAGCATGACGGCCGTGGAGTGGGAGAGATGTACCTTGCAACAACCAATGTAGGACATCCAAAACTGGAAACCTGGAAATATCCTTTACCAGGTGACAGTGTCATTTTCAGAATACACAGAGTAGTCATTCATTTGGATGGCCCAAAAGTGGTTCGTTTAAAAATGCCTTTCGATCAACATCGTTCCTCCTTTACGGATCATATCGCAACCTGGGGCGGCAAACTTGGCGACGCCGAATGGAGCGAGGACGCTTCTCAACTGGCATTTTTGTCGAATTCCAGGGATCATAAAGAAGCAGTTTTAAGAATTGCTGATCCAAACACAGGTGAAGTCAGAACCATTTTAGATGAAAAAGTGGAAACTTTTTTTGAATCTGGTTACCGAACATGGAACTGGCGGATTTTGCCGGAATCCGATAATGCAATTTGGTATTCTCAGCGTAGTGATTGGGGACATCTTTACTTATATGATTTGAAAACCGGAAAGCTGAAAAATGAAATTACAAAAGGGAATTGGAATGTGCTCCAGGTTTTAAAAATTGATCGCGAAAAAGGGGGTATTTTCTTTACAGGAGTCGGAAAAGAAGAGGGTGATCCTTACTACCAATACCTCTATCGTGTAAATTTGGATGGCTCTGGTTTGAAATTACTTACTCCCGAAAATGCTAACCACTCGGTTTCACTTTCTTCAAAAGGAGAATACTTCATAGATAATTATTCTACGCCAACCACTCCATCAGTCGCAGTGCTCAGAGATTTTAAAGGTGTCAAAATCATGGAATTGGAAAAAGCGGACATTTCAAAATTAAAAGAATCTGGATGGATTCCTCCAATGCCATTTACCGTAAAAGCAAGAGATGAAAAAACTGACATTTACGGCTTGCTGTTTAAACCAAATAATTTTGATCCGAAAAATAAATATCCGATTATCAATTACATCTATCCCGGCCCACAATCCGGATCAGTCAGAACAAGAAGTTTTGCCACATCACGTGGGGATAAGCAGGCTTTGGCTAATCTGGGATTTATAGTTGTCGCGATGGATGCAATGGGGACTCCTATGCGTTCAAAGTCATTTCACGAAACCTATTACGGAAATATGGGCGACAATGGCTTGCCGGATCAGGTGACTGGTATGAAACAGCTCGCAGAGCGACACTCCTGGATTGATCTGGATCGTGCAGGAATTTATGGTCACTCTGGAGGTGGATTTGCTTCAACAGATGCCATCTTAAGGTATCCGGATTTTTTCAAAGTGGCAGTCAGCGGAGCTGGAAATCACGACAATCGCAACTACGAAGATGATTGGGGAGAGAAATGGCAAGGCCTTTTGGTTGAAAATGAAGATGGGACCACAAATTACGATAACCAGGCTAATCAGCTTTTGGTGCATAACCTTAAAGGAAAATTGCTTTTGACACATGGAACTATGGATTCTAACGTACCTCCGTACAATACACTTCTCGTCGCAGACAGGTTGATAGAAGCCAATAAAGATTTTGATCTGATTATGTTTCCAAATCGGGGGCATGGATATGGAAATGAGCCTTACATGATACGAAAACGTTGGGATTATTTTGTGAAAAATCTATTAGGTGCAGAACCACCAAAGGAGTATCAATTTAATTTGAATCGCGCGCAGCCCTAAAGATTTTAATGAATCCAAGGCAAATTTCTGAGAGGGCTTTCAAGCTTTTTCAAAATCTTAGCAGCTTTTTTTGATTGGAAGCCTTTTTGAATAACAATTTGTTGAAGTAGCAATTTGGCATTTTCTGAATCAGATGATTTCAAATAAGCCAGCGCCAAATACCATTGTGCGACATCAGCTTGTGTGCTTTTGGAATCAATCAATTGCTGAAAGATATTTTTTGCAGAATCAATTTGATTAATTTCCATAAATGCAATTGCGGTGTATAATTTTATAAAGTCACTCTCAGGTAGGGTAGCTGGCAATTCTGAAAATAACTCAATTACCTTTTCAAACTCTTTTTCATTATATGCTTTCATTCCGGCAGCCAGTTGTTCATCAGTGGCATTCCCCATAGTTGTGATTCTGTCTGGATAAAGATCAAAATTTGCATCAGCAAGAGATTGGTTGGAATAATTTGTTGAAACAATAAATCCAAATCCAGTAATGATTAAAATCGCAATTGTAGCTGCGATACTTAGCAATCTTCGTCGTTTACTTTTTTCGGATTCTAAAACCTTATTCAAGCTTTCTCTGACCTTTTCTTTAGTTTTTAATTGAGAATAAATATCAGACGCTTTATGAGTAAGTCGCTGATTTTCAACATCTTGAGCGAAAGATTTGTCGCTTTCTAGCCTTTTGTTAAAAGACGAAAGTTCCTCTGGTGATAAATCATTGGAGAGATATCGTTCAATTAATTCAAATGTATAGGTGTTATCATCCATTATAATTCTCTTAAAAGTGATTGAACTTTGCTATCATTCGCTATCATCTGGTGCAATTGTTTCAGACACTTATTCTTTTTATTCATAGCGACTTGCGCATTGCTGTAAGAAAGCTGCTCTGCAATTTCTTTCATGCTGTAGGCTGAAGCCCATAAGTATAAAACTTCCCTGCATTTTTCCCTCAATTCATCAAATAAGGCCAGCAAAAGTTTTTTTTGTTCCTGGTTCATCATACTTATCTCCGGCGTGTTTACATCCTCTTCTACGACTATCAGCTTGCGTTTGAATTCCTGTTCTTTTGCATATTTTTTAAATCGTTTGAACCAAATGCCTTTACAAATCGCAAACAAATAAGTATGGATAGAACTTTCTCCTCTGAAATTCCCTTTTCGGATGCTCAATATCAAAGCGGTAATCCCTTCAAGTAAAATATCCTCAGCATCTGATGTTGTACCACTGTTTTTTAAAATCAGTGCATTTACTTTTTCCTTATTGGATTTTATCAGCGCTGCAATAGCATTTCCTTCTTTCACTCCACCGGATTTCAAATCAGCAAGCAATGCTTCCTCGGTGTATTTCTTAAATCCAAACATTGGTACTTTTTATAGTGAAAATGCTAACCATTTTATTAAATTTTTTTCTAAAGGTAAAATATTTAGGCTAGGATACCAATTCATAATCCATTGAAAATCAGTAGCATTTTCGGAAAAAAGAAAAATAATTAAAAAAAAATCTTTTTGCCGGTTAGGTAATCTAAAATGTCTGGTACTAAGGGGTGAATTTTATCAAAAAACCTTTTTAAAAAAATTAATTCACTTAAAAATTATTATCATGACAAATCTAATTTCAAAATTAAACTGGATTGTTTTATTATTGGCTGTTTTTTCATTCACAGCTTGCGAAAAAGAAAGTATCATTCCTGAAACTCCCGGTGAAATCCTACCAAACCCTGTAACTCCGACAAATGAACAAATAGTAAAAGTAGCTATCCCGGCTGAAGATTATCAGGACGAATTTGATTACTTGACAAGATTGGGTTTTAGACCTGTTTGGATTGATGGATTTATCCACAGGGCTGGTGTTGCAACTGCTACTTATGACAAAACCATGTTTAACGTGATCTTTGAAAAATCTGATGATCAGCCAAAATGGGCTTCTTTCCACGGGCTGAATGGCGCGCAGTATCAGGCAAAATTTAATGAACTTACCAATGATGGCTACCGTCTGGAATTCATCGAAAGTTATATCCAGAATGGAAATATACGATATGCACCAATCTTTGTACAAGAAGCTGGCCCGGCCTGGTTAGCTATTCACGGTAAAAAACAATCTGATTTCCAGGACTTTTTTGATGACAAAGTAGCGCAGGGTTATAGAATGGTCAATCGCTCAATTGTTACGCTTAACGGAACCAAATATGTGACCGCTCTTTTTGATAAGAAAAATGTAGGAAGCTGGTTTTCAAAATCAGGTCTTACACCTGGAAGCATGCAAACTGCGATGGAAGACAATAAAGACCTGGGGCGTCCGCTAGCATATTTGGATATTTCTCAAAAGACATCAACCGATTACACTTTTGGGCCTATTTTTAACTCAGAACCCTTCAACAACTGGTATGCACCAAATGGAATGGATAAAAACGAATTGTTGGATGAAATTGAAGATGCAAAAGCAGCGGGATACCACACTATTTTAGTTGCTGCCTACGATGAGTTTGATTTGGTAAATGGAAATGAAGTTTACAAAATAAAATACACTGCGACTTTTAAAAAGTAAACCCCATGAACCGGTGCTTCTGAGATGCTGCATTTCAGGGGCACCTATTTTTATTTTTTTGTATTTTTAGTAATCGCAAAAGCCTCGATATGAAAAAGATCCTACTTTTACCTGCCATAGTTTTTACCATTTTTTTTCACTATTCTAGTAATGCGCAGACACTTGAAACAGATTCTCTGGCTTTGCTTTCCATTTATCAATCTACTGATGGAGATAATTGGACAAACAATACCAATTGGCTGAGTGCAGAACCCGTTTCAACATGGCATGGAATTACTGTTTCCGGGGATAGGGTAACAAAAATTGAACTTTCGAATAATAATTTGCAGGGATCTTTTCCATTGGATATCAATGATTTAACTGTTTTAGTCGAATTGAAAATTGATCAGAACACCATTACTTTTATTCCTCCACTTTTAAATCTATTTTCATTAAATAAACTGATCGTTAATGACAATCAATTGAGCAGTCTTCCCCAACTTGGCAGCTCTGTTATCTTTGATCTCATTTGCCATAACAACCAACTCGAATTCGATGATTTAGAACCCCTTGTGGGATTGGTAGTCGGCAATTTTCAATACGCTCCACAAGCTGATTTTGGAGAAGAAGAGTTCAAATATGTTCGGGAAAATGAAAATGTCGAATTGTCGGTTGAGGTTGGTGGAACGGCCAATTTATATGTATGGAAAAAAGATGGCATCACCGTGAATCCGAACCCTTCAACAGTTCCTATTTTGACAATCTCAAATGCTGTTGCGGCTGATGAGGGGGCTTACGTAGCGGAAGTGACGAATCCTAATTTGCCAAATCTGACTTTGAAAAGCAGACCTTGCCATTTGAGACTGTACAAAAGAGACAGCCTAGGAGGAGAGTATGTCCCAAATCAATTGATTATTGAATTTACCGAGGATGCAACGCAATTTGAAAGGGATACGATGTTGGCTTATTACCAGGGCGAACGTCTGGAGGTGTGTATGTGCGGAATTCTGGAATTGTGGCAACTGCCGGATACTTCAATTACGCCACAAGGGGAAATGATTATTGGGATTGAAGGGGTGAAAGAGAATGCCTTATCAAAATCCAATGTGGAAGAAACTGACCGAAATTACATCATGTTTTTACAAGGAAAAGGTAATCCGATTGATGCTTATTCATCAAATTATACTACCAAAGAGGATAGAATTGCAAACACTGGAGTTCTTGATGATTTGATTCCTGTGGCCGTAATTGACGTTGGAGTGGATACCACAATTTCTACTTTATATCCCTATTTATGGACAAACGAAGAAGAAGTTGTCGATGGCGTAGATAATGATGACAATTGCCTGATCGACGATGAAAAAGGTTTTGATTTTGTAAATCGAAATAACAAACCAATGGATGCGGTCAATGGCCACGGAACGCATGTTACAGGAATAATTGCCAATGGATTACCAGATGCTAGCATTTCTATGATGAATATTAAAACTCATGATGATGACGGCCTGGGACTGCTTTTTGAGGCAACTTGTGCGATTTATTATGCCTTTCAAAAAGGAGCAAAAGTTATCAATCTGAGTTGGGGATATCGTGGTGAACCTGCACCTGTTTTGGAAAATGCAATCGCAAGGGCAGGAGAAGATTGCAGGGCATTGGTGGTGACCTCAGCGGGTAATGAAGGGCTCGACAATGATGCTCAACCTCATTACCCCTCAAGTTTTGAACTGGACAACATGTTATCTGTGGCGGCACTCAATTTTGATGAAGACGATTTGCTCACAGAATCAAATTTTGGACTAAATTCAGTGGACATTGCTGCTCCGGGAGATAGTATTTTTAGCAATCTTCCTAATCCAATGGGATTTGGATATAAAAGTGGTACTTCGATGGCAGCGGCAGAGGTGTCAAGGGCAGCTGCTTTATTGTTTCGGGAAAACCAAAATGCAACTTATCTGAATGTCATTGACGCAATTTTGAGTACTGCGGAGGTTGTTCCAGCTTTGGACAATATTGCTTCTGGAGGGAGATTGGATTTAGATGCGGCTTTAAACTATGTCCAAACAGTTGAAGTGGATACGTCGTGTTTGATGACTGTTGGAGTTGCTCATGATTTGCAGTCAAACGTGTTGAGTATCAATGCTTTTCCCAATCCTTTTTCTCAAAGCGTTAATTTTGAAATGGAATTGAAAAAAGCTGAAAATATAGATTTAATTATATTTGATTTGATGGGGAGAAAGGTATTTCGAAGACAATTCGAATCCGCTTTTTATTCTTCACAAATTTATTGGGATGGAAAAAATCTTCAAGGAATTGAAGTTGCCAACGGAGTTTATTTTGCCGTTTTAAGGTTAGAAGATGAATTGGTGAAAGTAAGGCTTTTAAAGATGTAACCTGCGATTAAATCACATTTCTTATCTTAGTGGAAGTTCAACTGATTACCGATGAATTTCCAATTTGCCTTTTTGATGTTCATTTTTCCGGTCCTCACTTTTTGCCAAGCTCAAAGCGATAATTTTCAAACTCAAGTGATGGTTGAAGGAGATTCACTTTTTAATGAAAGGGATTATGAAGAAGCAATTTTAAAATATGAAGAAGCATTAAAATTGGCTGCTGAAAAGAGTGAATGGAATACTTTTTTGCAGGCCGGATTTATGCAAGCTCAGTGTTTTCATAAAACTAGGGATGTCTCGAAGGCAATCAAGTTGTCAAAGGAATTATTAGCAAAAGCAGAAATTGAAAAGATCCTACCATCCAAAACTTCAGGAGATATTTGGCACAAACTCGGTGTTTATTATTACATCAATGACGAATATGATTTGTCCCAAAATGCATACCGCCAGGCAATTCAAATTCGCAAAAAATTGTTTGGTGAAAATGATTTGGCCCTTTCCAGGAGCTACCACAATCTGGGAGTTCTTTTTTTTGCCAAAGGGAATTATGAAGCAGCCGTAAATAACCTGAGGAAAGCATTGACCATCCGAAAAGTAAACGAAAACAATGTTTTATTGGCTCAGACCTATCAGGAATTGGGCATCGTATCTTTGAGTAGTGGTGATTTTGATAAGGGATTGGAATACCAGGAGGTGGCTTTGAGCATTTGGAAGAATGAAAAAGAGCCTTCAGCCTATGATATCGGAAGGGCTCATTTGGTGATCGGACTTTTAAATTACGAATTGAAAAAATATACGCCTGCCCTTCAAAACTTCACAGAAGCTAAATCCATTTTTGTTGAATTATTTGGTGAAGCAGATTCTGATGTTGCGGATTGTTACAACAATATTGCAAATGTCTATGACGATCTCAAAGATTTTGATAAAGCTATTGAAAATTATCAAAACTCATTGAAAATCAACAGAGAGCTTTTCGGAGAATCAAGCTTTTTGGTTGCTCGCAATTACAATAATCTGGGCTATACCCACAACAAAAATGGACAATTTGATATAGCGTTAAAGTATAATGAAAAGGCATTGGCCATTCGTCAGGAATTATTTGAAGAACCCAATCCCGCAATTGGAATTAGCTATGACAATATTGGCGATGTGCTGGTTGAAAAAGGAGATTTGTATCAGGCAATCCAGTATTACCAGAAAGCCATAACCAACATGTTTGCTGATTTCAGGGATACGAGTGTTTTTGCCAATCCGGAATTGGAGAAGCATCATTTGATTGGTAGTTACGAAGAACTATTGATTTTCCTTTCTGATAAAGCGAACGCTTTATTGAAATATTATACTGCTTCAGGAGATGAAAAAATGCTGCAATCTGCTTTTGCATTATTCAATCAATGCCATGAAGTCATTATAAAAATGAAACAATCCTTTGAGTCTGATGCATCTAAATTGTTTTTAATCGAAAATGCCATTCCAATTTATGAAAAAGCGTTGGAAACGGCTTTTGTGTTGAATGAAAATAATCCAAAGGATGAATACCTGGACGCTGCATTTCAATTCATGGAAAAAAGCAAATCTGTTTTATTGCTTTCATCACGTCAGGAGGACAAGGCAAAATGGATTGCCAAAATTCCAAATGAACTTTTGAGCCGCGAAAATGAATTTAAAGCAGATATCAACTATCTATCTCAATTATTAAATGAAAATCTTGGTGATGATTCTCTAAGGTCAATTTTACAAAACAAACTGCTTCTTGAAAAAGAGGATTACCAGTTGTTTATTGATCGATTAGAAAAGGAGTATCCTTCCTATTATTCTGAAAAATATAGTGGAAAGGGTGTTGATATCCCTGCTGTTCAAAGCCAGTTGCAAAAGTTACAAAGTACATTGGTCGAGTACTTTATTGGGGAAGAAAATTTATTTGTTTTTGTTTTGAAAGCAGAGCAAAAAATGCTTTTCAAAATACCCAGGGTGGGCAAATTTGAATATTGGATTGAAAAAATGTTCACTGCTGTCAGTAATCCTAACGATAAAAAATTAAATCCAAGCGATTATGCCAATGCTGCTTTTTCCCTTTATCGGTCAATATGGAGACAAATTGAAAATGCTTTGTCTGAAAGGATAATTGTTGTCCCGGATGGATTGCTGAATTACATTCCTTTTGACGCACTTTTAACAGCCGATTCAAAAGGAACTCATTTTAAAGAATACCCTTTTTTGATTAAAAAACACCAAATCAGCTATGCATACTCGGCGGCTGTCATGATGGATAATTACCAACTTTCAAAAAGAAGGAGTCCCAAAAAAATATTCCTCGGTGTAGCTCCAGAGTTTAAAAACAGCTCAAATTTCAGCTATTTACCCTTTAGTATTGATGAAATAGAAAATATCCAAGGACAATTTGGAGGGGAAGTTTTGAAAGGAGAGGAAGCTAAAAAGGACCAATTCCAGAAAGTAGCAAGTGATTTTAAAATTATTCATATTTCAAGTCATGCAGCTGCGGTAGATAGCAATACATTGCAATCGTGGATTGGCTTTGATGACTATTCAAATGTAGAATCAGATTACAAATTGTACCTGACGGACTTGTACAATTTGAAACTAAACGCTGAAATGGTGGTGTTGAGTGCTTGCGAGACATCGCTCGGAAAATTATCAAAAGGCGAAGGCATCATAAGCCTTGCTAGAGGCTTTGCATTCAGTGGTTGCCAAAGTATGATTACAACCCTTTGGCCTGTAAACCATAGCGCCACTGCTCAAATTATGGAAGCTTTTTATCAAAATTTGAATAATGGAAGTGATAAGAGTAAATCGCTTTTTGATGCAAAATTAAGTTATATCGCTAGTGATGCAACCGACCAAAATAGTGCCCACCCTTATTATTGGTCTGCTTATGAGCTTGTAGGAAATACCAACCCTGTAGACATTGGCGGAAGAACGAAATGGTGGATTCCTTTGGCAGGAATTGGTTTGATTGGCGTATTTATGATTTTCTATTTTAAAAACAGAAAACCATAGTTTATAATTGAAATTTAAAGGAGTCAAGTATTAATTAGGAACAGCTTTGAAGAATTTGTTATTTTGGAGGAGAAAATTGATTCTTTTTCAGAAATACCCGAGATATTTTTCAAATGAATTCAGAAAATAACATCGTTGCAAAAGCTCAAGATTTTGTTGAAAGCTTACTAAAAGAAAAGCTTTCAAAAGATTTGACCTATCACAATTACGCGCATACTGCAAGAGTAGTAAAGGTTGCTGAGGAAATTGGCAAATATGCAGAACTGGAAAATGGTGATCTCGAAATTTTGATGCTGGCAGCATGGTTTCATGATACCGGATTTGTAAACGATTATGAAAACCATGAGGAAGAAAGCCAAAAAATTGCCACTGAATTTTTGAATGACCAAAATGTCTCCCAGGATATAATTGATCGTGTAAATGAAAGTATTTGGGCTACCCGAAAGGATACCTTTCCGAGCAATGACATTGAAAAAATCTTGTGTGATGCTGATTTGTCTCATATTGGATCAGATGGTTATTTAAAAGTTGCGGATGGTCTTCGGCGGGAGTGGGAAATTTATTTTCACCAGGTTCACACCGACATGGAATGGTATCAATCCTGCAATGAATTTGTGGTAAAAAGCAAATTCCACACTAAATACGGGCAGGAAGTATTGGAAAAAGGGAAAGACAAAGTTTTGAAGGATTTGAAGAAAAAAATGAAAAAACATCAGGAAGCCCTTGATATCAGTATGCAAAAGGAATTGGGTGTTTCGCCTGAAAAATTGAAAGAACTGAAGAAAAAACTCCTTAAAGTAGAGGGTCGCCCCGAACGCGGAATCGAAACAATGTTTAGACTGACTTCCAGAAATCACCTGACATTGAGCGGTATGGCAGATACCAAAGCCAATATCATGATTTCGGTTAATTCAATTATCCTTTCTATTTTAATTGGCTCTTTGATGCAGAAACTGGATAATAATCCACAATTAATTATCCCGACTTATGTCATGCTCATCGTAAATTTAGGCTCGATAATATCGGCTATTCTTTCAACCAGACCGAATATTACAAGTGGTAAATTTACTAGAGAAGATATCGAACAAAACAAAACCAATTTGTTGTTTTTTGGCAACTTTCATCAAATGCAACGTGCTGATTATCAGTGGGGTATGCATCGACTGATGGAGGATGGGCGATTTCTTTATTCCAGCCTGATCGATGATATTTTCTTCTTGGGTGTAGTCCTCGGCAAAAAGTACAAATACCTTCGGATTTCTTACAATATATTTATGTACGGTCTTGTTACAGCTGTAATCGTTTTCATGGTTTCAAATGCCTACTGGCGCGCAAAGATGGGAGGCTGATTTTTAGTTAAAATCGATACTTTTCATCTTTTAGGATATATTACTTTTATTTTGTTATTTTGTAAAGATCAAATCCTTGACTTTAACTGAAATCCCCATGAAAAAAACCGTAATATCTTCACTTATTTGTTTTTTTATTTTTTCAAACATCTCTGTTTTATTTGCCCAGCAGTTTTTAGATATAGATATCAAAAACAAATGTATCTACAGTGGTTCGGTCATGGACGAGGAATTATATGCTTTCAGGACAGATGTGACTACCATGGACAATGTTGTGAAAAAAATATTGGATTTGGGAGGAGGGCTTAAACGAAATTTTTATATAGTTCAAACCAATGTAGAAAATGTTTCCGCTGTTGTTGATAAAGGAAAACGATACTTGTTATGGAGTCAGGATTTTTTGGAAAAAGCTAGTAGAATTGACGTTTATGGTTCTGTTTCTCATGAAATTGGACATCATCTGAACAAACATTCCTTAAAACCAGAAGTTCAGGAAATCGAGGAAAGGGAAGCTGATTTTTTTATGGGATTTATATTGTTTAAAGCCAATTTTTCAGAAGGTGAAATTCGAGATTTTCTGAAAACTATGCCTAAATTAACGGGAAGAGGTTTTGATGAAGAACGGTATAACACGGTTCTTGAAGGATTTAAAAAATCAGAATCTGCGATCAAACTAAAAGGTCTGGAATGGGAAAACGATCCATCGATGGTCAGTTTCCTGAAAGCCGGATTTCCATTTCCACCACCCGAATGTCATACTTCTTTTGAGTTGCCTGCAAGTATTTTTTTTAACCACCAAACCTTGGGTGAAGTGAGTAGAAAAATTACCAGAGGCCTAGATGCTCACGAT
>JANQFJ010000115.1 GCA_028277915.1 Saprospiraceae bacterium | reverse complement strand
TCGCTTATACCTTTTAAATATAGCGTAAATGGTATCAACGCCGGTGTTCCTTACCCTACGGATGGATTTTATACCGGAGTACTTAGTCATGATAGTACGGAAACCATTGAGTTTGAAACTACTTTTGATTTCTCAGAGTTTGGAGAGCATACTATTGTTGCCTGGACTGAGTTGGAAAATGATGGTAATATTAATAATGACAGTTTTTCGTTTACCATTACCAATATTCCTATAGTCTCAGATCTTCCTTACTTCACTGACTTTGAAGACTGGGATGGTGGATGGAAACTGGATGAAGACAATAGTCAAAATAGCTCCTGGGGATTTGGACAGCCAAGCGGTACTGTAATTTCAAGTGCTGCGAGTGGTGAAAATGCCTGGGTGACTAATCTGGCAGGGAATTACAACAATAATGAATTGTCTTATTTTGTTTCTCCATGTTACGACTTCTCAGATTTCGTAGATGATCCTATCATTAATTTTTCAATAAACTACAACACCGAGCTAAGCTGGGACGGCGGATGGTTAGAAGGAAGTACCGACGGTGGCATGACATGGTTTAAAATTGGTTCAATGGGAACCGGCGTCAACTGGTATAATTTCAACAACACCATTCAAAATCTCGGAAATGTCTGGGCCGGAAGCTCCAATGGATGGTTGAATGCTGAAAACTCTTTAGCTGGTTTTGCAGGAGAGTCTGAATGCAGATTCCGATTTGCCTTTGATTCTGACCCCTCAGTTAATTTTTATGATGGGATTGGAGTAGATGATATTTTAATAACTCCTGTTTTTGAGGACGACCTTTCCATGCTTACTGTTGATCACGAAAGTGTTTCGGATTGTGGCTCAGTAGAAGATCATGTAGTCGTGGAAATTCGAAATCCCGGCTCAAGCCCTCAATTTGGATTTGACGTTTCTTACCAAGTAAATGGAGGAAATATCGTGACTGAAAATGTAGGTCCACTAATTGTCAATCCAGGAGCTATCGAGCAGTTTACTTTCACTACGCCGTTTGATTCCAAAATGTTTGGAACAACCTTCGAAGTTGTTGCCTGGACAGATTTGGATACAGAACTGAATACTATAAATGATACTTCTTCATTTGAGTTCAGTACAGTCACACCCGATCCGCTTCCATTAGTTGAAGATTTTGAAAGTCTTAATTTTCCAACGGGATGGACCAGCAGCGGTTTTATAACTAATCAGCATAATAATGTATCCTATGTAAATGCATTTAATTTGTACATCGGGGTTCCAAGCGAAGAAATGACCACTTCTAATATTGGTCCAATCAATCCTGGCGACAGTCTTACTTTTGATTATCGATATTCAGATTACTTCGCCGGAACAACTGCAACTATTTTGGGTCCTGGCGATTCGCTTGAAGTTCAAATTTCTACCGATTGTGGAGATTCATTTACCACAGTTTATACCATTAATGAAAACAACCATGTTACTTCAACAGTAATGGCAAATAAACTCATTGATCTGGATCAGTTTGCAGGAGAAGTTATAAAAATCCGGTTTTTAGGTTCATGGGGTGCTGGAGATTATTGGCTGGATATTGATAATATCAATATTATCGGTTGTCCACAATCTTTCGCCACCGATACTCAGACCCTTTATGAGTCCTCTTCGGGAGCTGGTGATGGATCAATTGTAGTCAATCCAACGCAGGGGCAACCTCCATATAACTTCGAATGGGATGATCCAAATGCTCCGGATAACCTCAGTGAAGGAACCTATACTGTAACCATTACTGATGCAATAGGATGTATGGAAGTTCAAACATTTGATCTTGGGGTATGTCCTGACGATCTTGGAATAACGCTTGATGTAACTCATGTTTCTGAAGTCGGCAATAGTGATGGCGCAATCAGCGTATCGGTACAAAATGGCGAAGGTCCATACTCCTACGAATGGGGCCACGGAGATTCTACCGAGGTAATCACTGGATTACCTGTTGGGGAATACATTGTAACGGTAACTGATGTACACAACTGTTCTGGCATTCTTACAACAATTGTAGACGTTGCAATCGGAATAGATGACTTGAACGTTTCCCCTGAGATTAGTTTGATTCCTAATCCAACTTCCGGAATATCAACACTTAACATTGAACTTAATCAAGCTGCCGATATTAAGGTACAGTTGATAAATGTGGTAGGTCAAATATTAGCTACTGAAGAAAACCAAAACAGTCCTTCTATGACTTATCCGATTAATTTAAGTGATTTGCCTGAAGGCATTTATTTCGTAAGAATTCAGGTAAATGAACAATTATTCATAGAAAAACTTATTCGGGCTAAATAAAAATATTTAGCTCCCAATAGAAAAGGCGCTTGAGTTCAAGCGCCTTTTCTGTGTCATTGTTTGAACTATTTTTGTTAAAATTTATTTTCTTATTATCCGGTTTCAACACTCACTTTTTCTTTTTTAAAATAACAACATCTTCAAAATTAAATAATTGATGAAAATTGGAATTGTTTGTTACCCAACCTATGGAGGGAGTGGCGTCGTCGCAACCGAATTGGGAAAAGGTCTTGCAAAAAAAGGGCACCAAATTCACTTTATTACCTATCGTCAACCTGCCAGGTTGCTTACCTATCAGGAAAATGTATTCTATCATGAAGTAACCGCTGTTGATTATCCACTTTTTGATTACCCTCCGTATGACACGGCACTGACCAGCAAGCTTGTTGATATCGTAAAGTATGAAAACCTGGATCTCCTACATGTTCATTATGCTATACCGCACGCTGCCGTTGCATATATGGCTAAAAAGATTTTATTGCAAGAGGGAAGATATGTGCCGGTAGTCACCACGCTGCACGGAACAGATATTACGTTGGTTGGCAGCGATCCGTCTTTTGCTCCTGTCGTTGCTTTTTCTATCAACAAATCAGATGGCGTTACTGCCGTTTCAGAAAACCTTAGAAAGCAAACGTACCAAGCTTTCGATATTGAAAACGACATCCAAGTCATTCACAATTTTATCGATTTTGTGCGCTTTAATAAAAGCAATAAAGACCATTCTAAAAAAGCAATTGCACCCAACGAAGAGAAAATTCTTGTCCATACTTCCAATTTCAGAAAAGTAAAAAGGGTTGACGATGTTATCCGTATTTTTAAAATGGTTTATGACAAAATTCCATCAAAATTATTGCTAATCGGTGATGGTCCTGAACGACGGAAATTGGAAGATCTTTGTAGAAAACTTGGGCTTTGTGACGAAATACGATTTCTTGGAAAACAAGATGCTGTGGAAGAATTACTTGCAATTTCTGACCTCTTCCTCATGCCTTCCGGAAGCGAGAGTTTCGGACTAGCAGCATTGGAGGCGATGGCATGTGAAGTTCCGGTTATTTCTTCAGACGTTGGAGGACTTCCCGAACTCAACATCAATGGTAAAACTGGGTTTTTGAGCAAACTTGGCAATGTCAATGAAATGGCTCAAAATGCTATCAACCTGCTTGAAAATGAAGATCTGCTGTCGAAATTCAGACATAATGCCCTGAATCAAGCCAAGCGGTTTGATATTTCGAACATCCTTCCGGAATATGAAAGGTATTATGAGTATATTTTGAAAGAAAAGGTTTTTAAGAAAACTCAGGCAAATATTTAAAATCCTACTATTCGTTTCTGCTCCCCTGGGGTTTTCCGCCAACAAAACTTTAAAGTTCCGATTAGGGCTAGCAAAAAAGCAATTGCGCTAATCCCTAGGTAATACAGATAATTTTTTGGATAAAAATTATATTCAATGACATGCTCTCCTGCCGGAATTTCTGCAGCAATAAAAATATTTTCTGTCTTAAAATGTGGAATAGTATTTCCATTGAGCTTCACTTGCCAACCTGGGTAATCAGCTTGCAAAAATATAATTTTACTTTTTTCAGAAAGCTTTACTTTGGCTTTGACATTAGTTGGATTAAAGGACTGAATCTCAACACCCCTTTTAGTTTGATTGATAAGTGAATCTTTAAAAATCGCAGAATCATCAAAATGAAGGATCGGAAACTTTAGTTTTTCCATCTTTCCAGGACTGTCATTGAATTGTTTGAAACTCTTGAGTATGAAATTGTTATATCCGTCGTAGGCTATCTTTTTCAATAGAATATTATTGTTGAACCAGATCGGATAATAGTCACCATTTCCATAATGGGATGTGGCACTTACATTTTCTTTTGGGATGGGAAATCCTTTGGGAAGTTGCTTAACTTTTTCCTGAAGTATTGTAGCCTTTTGATCAGAAATAACAGTAATAAAAATATTTAACTGGACAGATAAAAACAGATCCAGCGCAATTATCAAGACTAAATATTTTTTAAAATGTTGACCTTTCCAATAAGTAATAAAAAGTAAAAAGCAAAGCAAAAATATCTGAATCGGCGCCTGGATAAGCACCATTTGACTGTTTGTAGATTGAGACAAAAGAGTGGAAATTGCTTTCGCTGAAAGTTGTGTAGGGAACAGGAACGCACTTTTTTGGAAGGCAAACAAAAAGATACCTGTCACTACCAGCGTCAAGAAAATAATCAACCTTCTTAACTTTTTCCAATCCAAAGTATTTGCCCCATCATTCCAATATTTTTGAAAAGTGATCCCAAACAATATTAAAAAACAAATCAGCGCAAACACCCTGAATAAAGCAGGATACCTGAATAGATTCATCAATGGAATATTATGAAATAGCCATGCCCGAAGGAATGAAAAGTCGCCCAAAGCGATAAGTAAAAAAAATAAGCCTCCAAGGGCTAAAAGAAAAATTCTCTTATTCCGAAAAACCAATAACCCAAGTCCGCAAAACAGCAATCCAATCAAGCCAAAATAACCATTGGCCATGGAGATATCCGTCTGATAAAACGCTGCATTGCCTCCCGTGGTAAAAGGCAAAATAAATGAAATGTAACTCTGCGGTGAAAATGGTAGTAACTGTGCTTCAGCCAGACTTAACGAATCACTCCGAACCATATAATCCAATACTTCAGAAAGGAAAACGAAAAAGGTCAATCCCTGTAAAACAAACAGGATGAAAAAAAGACAATTGTTTAAAAAAAATCGCTTTACACAAGCATATTCTTTTCTGTGTAATAGATTGAAAAAGTTAAAAAGAAAAAAGATTAATAAAATATAAAATACAATTATCGAAAAAGCAGGATATCCGCCAGTCAATAACAAAAATGAAAATATTGAAAGGCCAAAAGCGTCTTTCCAGGAGTTTTCCTTTATCAACTTGTAGTAATAATAAAAAATAAAAGGTATCCACGCAGCACTGATAATCCAGGTCAGGTGTTGAGCATTTCCAACAAAAAAACCACAGCATGCGTAACAGACTCCAACAATCAAAGAAATATCATTTTCTAGTCCAATTACTTCACATAACTTTTTCATACCGTAAAAAGCGAAAATCACATGCAGGATATATTCGAAATTGATTGTGTAAGGACTATAACCCAAAAAATAACCGATGATCCAAACAATTGGATAAAGTGCACCACTTTGTGGATCGGCATGCAGGGGGTATCCAAGATTGGTGTATGGATTCCAAAGGGGCAATACGCCATTTTGTAAGCATTCTCCTATCAAATAACGCATCGGATAAAACCAATCCATTATGTCATACTTCATGGCATATTGGAGTCCACTGACGGGCCAATAAGCAACTAATAGAAACAATACCGCTGCTAAAAACCTGATTGTATTAGATCGATTCACACAATTGATTAATTCATTTTTCGCTTCGGAAAAATAACACAATTAATCAATCTTTGATGACTGTAGTATGGATTCTTAATTTGAAGTACAATTCTTTTTAAAAAAGTGAGATTAATTGATAAAAAGAATCTTGGTTACAATTGCATCTGGATTTTCAGCTTGCTGTGTGCTAGTACTGAAAACCAAGTAAACGCCTGAACTAGCTCGTTGGCCGTTATAATCTTTGCCATCCCAGATAGCCTGACCGCCCAGTGCTTTGGTTTCAAACACTCTTTGACCATTTATATCAGTGATTTTGACATTTGCATCCCTCGCCAGGCCTTTGATCGCGATGGGTCCTGTATAATCAGGCCGAACGGGATTTGGAAAAGCATATGCACTTTTAGTATTGACAACTCCTCCTTCGGTAGCATCATAACGCAAAGAAATCATTCCATTTGCAGTACCGATAAAAACTTCTCCATTTTCCTGATCGATAGCAATATCTGTGATCGCATTGTCAAAAAGAGGACTGTTGTCTTTATCGAAAAATGCAATTTGTTCTTCACCGCTTGGAGATTGAACAAAAACACCATTTTTTGTTCCAAACCACTTTCGGTTCGCACCATCGACAGCAATTGTAGTTACAATTTCAGTTTCAAGCAAATAGGCATTAAAACCATCGACTTGTACGATTCGTTTTGAACCCTGGCAATTTGGATCGAATACATTGCTCCCACATTCAAAAACCACAGCTCCTTGTTCAGTTCCTACCCAAACATCACCATCCAAATCAACTTCAAGACTCAAAACTTCATTGATCGGCAACTGGCTATTGCTGGTAGTAAGCACCCTAGTTTGGTCATCATTTGGATCGTCCAGGTTTCCTTCATTAAAAATCAAAACACCTTGACTTCCTCCATCAATGGTAAACCATTTGTTACCGCTTTGATCTATTATGACTTGTCGCAATCCTTTGCTGGAAGTTATAAAATCATTTTGCCAGGTTCCATCATTTTTTAGAACTACTATCGGATTAATCGCAGAATTATTACTGATCCAAAGATTATTTTCCTCATCAAAAGCAAGGCCACCTATCCGCACTCTTTCCGGGTCTGCGCCGGTTCTCAAAGGAGAGTTTGAATCATCATAAAAAGTAAATTGTTCGCCATCCATTTCCAGTAAACCAACGTCATAAGAACCAACGTAAACTTTTTTATTGGCCGGATGAACAGCGATTCTGTAACAGGTTGTCAGATTTGCCAGACTAGAAGGATAGGTTTTATTATTATAAACCTTCCATTGACCGTCGATTAAAGAATAATAGCCAAAATTATTACCTGACCCCGGGGTTTCTGTTGCAAGCCACAAGTTTTTACCATCGACGACTATCTCCGTTGCATGTTCAGAGTAGGGCGAATTTATAGGAATGGTAGTACAATCATTTAAAAAATTATTAGCAAGTCTCACTTTACGCCAACGATCTGAAAACCAGATATTTTGCTGTTCGTCTTCAATTGCAAAATATGGGCGATTGACACAATTGGAGCCTGCTGGCTCATAAGAATGGTCTTTATCAAAAATCAATACTTTACCTGTACAATCCACTCCATTGACCCCACAATATTCTCCAACTATCAGATGAGTTCCCTCTGCTGTAATGTATATTATTTCATGGTTTTCCTCAAAATGGACAAATTCGAGTGCGCCATTTTTGTAGTAAAACAAAGTATCGTTTACATCAACATAAAGTCTATCATTAAAGGTGACTATTGCGTCGGAGCTGTAATCTTCGTAAAAACCATCCTCAGTGCCCAACAATTTCCATTCATTGGTGTTTTGTGGATTAGCTTCTGGTCCTGTCGAAATCCGATAAATCCCTTCCTCTGTTGATGCATAGAAATTACCTTCATAAATAGTAAAGTCATTTACTGTGACTCCCAATTTGGCCGTAAATCCAAATTCCTCACGATCAATATTTAATTCGACCACACCAAATCCACACGAAAGGTAAAACAAGTCAGCTGTTCCCTGATAAATATTATAAATAGCCTTATCACCAACAATATCCGAATTTTTGATATCCGCCAAATTGATAATCCCCTCAGGTTTTAAAAGGTCAATATTGCTGTTGTTATAACTTGCAATCAGTGTTTCATGCTCCGGAGCATATTTTAAAACACTCATCTTTATATCCGATAAACCCTCAACTTTCGTAAAAAACTCTAATGAATGATCTTCTTTGTCGATTGAAAAAATGGAATAGGGCGCTGCAATAAAAATTTTGGAACTGCTTTGCGTTATGGATTTACCAATAGGGTATGGAAGGTGTGATTTCCATTGGTAAATTTTCAAATCTGACTGTGCCATTAACAATCCCGTGAAAATGAAAAATAAAACAATAGTAAGTTTGAATTTTTGTTTCATAAACTCATTAAATCTTTAACAAATACTTCAATTTTTCACAAAGTTAACTCACTAATATTATAAATATTGTTTATCTCCAATGTTTATAAAAGGTATTGACACTTGCAAGACCAGAAAGGTGATTTCCCTTTTTATTTTTTATAAATATTGCTTGACTCCAGGTATTCAAAAACTGCCTCAGGAACAAGGTAACGAACAGAATGCCCCGATTTTATACATTTGCGGATATAACTAGCCGAAATATGCATCATTGGGGCGTCGAAAAGGTGAATGTTTTGATGCGCTGCCAATTCTCCCAATTCATAAGAAGGTCTTTTATAAATGTAAATCTGATAGTCACGAAGAAGGATTTCGTAGTTTTTCCATTTATGCAAAGTCCTTAAGTTATCCCCGCCCATTATCAAAACAAACTCATAATCTGGATATTGCTCTTTTAAATGTATCAATGTATCAATGGTAAAAGATGGCTTTGGAAGGTCAAATTCAATATTTGATGCTTTGAGATTGGTATTGTCGTCAATCGCTAATCTCACCAAATGCAACCTGTCGTAGTCGCGAGCCAACGATTTTTTAGGTTTCAAAGGGTTTTGTGGCGAAACTACCAGCCATACTTTATCGAGATCGGTTTGGGTTGCCATATAATTGGCAATAATCATATGCCCTATATGAATAGGATTAAATGAGCCAAAAAATAATCCGATTTTCTTTTTGTTCGTCTGATCACTCATTTTCCTGAGTGTTTTGAATCTCTTCTTTCAGCATTTCTTCGTATTCTTCAAAAATTTGCTCCATTTCTTCATCGGTTAAGGGTTCGCCTGTCAAGGGTTCGTCAACGAGCCATTGATTTTCCGTATTGATCAGGTGGATTTTTTCTTCAAACGCTTCACTTCCCTCCAAATCCTCTTTATATAAATAAGAACAAATTGCCGAATCTCCTTTCACAACACATTTCATATCAATAATCTGAAAGGCAATAATCTCTTCTTCATCCAACAGTTCCATTGCAATGGTATCAATCAGGTTTTTTGTGATCTGCGTACTTAACAGTTTTGCTTTATTGAATTCGCTATTGTAAAACAATTCAACCCATTGTTGGGCAGTTTCTTCAACAGACAAGTTTTTTTTGCAAGCTATCGTGAGGCTGATAAGCATGAATATGAAGCCAACTTTTTTCATCTTTGAAGAACTTTTATTCCACAATATAAAAAGAGACGCTCTAAATATTACAGCGTCTCTCCAAGATGTTTTATTATATATTGCTAATTACTCAGCATAACAGGCATCACAAGCATGAGAATTTCTTCTCCATCTGCTTTTTCAGAAGGGTGCAATATACCAGCACGAGTAGGGCCGGATAATTCCATCTTAATTTCATCGCTTTCGAGCACATTTAGCATTTCAATTAAAAACTTGGCATTAAAGCCTATCGTGAGGGGTTCGCCTTCATAATTACAAGGTAGTTGTTCGGTAGCTTCATTTGAAAAATCGAGATCCTGTGCTGAGACAGTAAGGCTGCCTTCATTGATGTTCAGGATTACCTGGTTGGTGGTTTTGTTGGCATAAATAGCAATACGTTTCAAAGAATTTTGAAAGTCTGATCTGTTCATAGATAACAAATTCGGATTATCAACCGGAATTACAGCATTGTAATCCGGGTATTTTGCATCGATCAAACGACACAGTAGTCTTACATTTCCAAAGGAGAAAAAAGCATTGGCTTTATTAAAAGAAAATGTAACTTCTTCATCGGATGGTAAAGCGCCTTTTAAAAGATTCAGTGCTTTTTTCGGAACTATAAAAGAAGTAGAGACTTCACTTTTTACATTAGTAAACATGTATTTGACCAGCTTGTGGGCATCGGTAGCTACAAAAATCAGTTTGTTGAAATCCACCTGAAAATATACCCCGGTCATCGCTGGTCTAAGCTCATCATTGCTGGTAGCAAACAAAGTTTTACTAATCGCTTTTGAAAGTAAAGAACCATCCATCACCACTGTATCTACTGAGTCCGCTTCAGGAATTCGGGGAAATTCTTTTCCATCTTCACCAGCCAGTCGATATTTACCGTAAGCAGAGGTGATTTCGATTCCAAAGTTATCATCATTTACTGTAAAGGTGATCGGTTGTTGTGGCAATTCTTTTAGCGTATCCAGTAATATTCTGGCAGGTACTGCTACCGTACCATTGCCGTCAGACATTACTTCGATTGTAGTTACAATTGAGGTTTCCAGATCCGTTGCTGAAATGGTTAGCAAATTATCAGCGATCTCAAACAAAAAATCTTCAAGAATCGGCAATACCGGATTAGACCCAATCGCTCCTCCGGCGATTTGCAGTTGTTTTAATAAATCTGATGACGATACACTAAATTTCATTGTGACAATGATTGTTTAATCTTGGTTTTAAAAATCTGAGACTATTCTACTTCTCAATTTGAATCACAAAAATAGTTGTTCTCCTTCTTTTATTTACTATAAAATATCAACATTCTGTTGATAACTTTTAAGCCTTCAAGATGATTGCATTTTTATGAAACAAAGGTGCAGGTTTTTTACGTTTTCCTATAAGTACAAATACTTAAATCATTCTGGACTAATCAATTATAAATTGCTAGTTTTGCCGACCAATATTTAAAAATCAAATTATGCCAAACAGAACCCAATCACCTGCGGTCAAAGAAGTTTTTAATATTAACCTGCCAACAGCCGAAACTTTTACACTCGACAATGGAATACCCATAAAAGTGATCAATAAAGGCACCCAGGATATTTTAAAACTGGAAGTAGTTTTTCTAGCCGGCAGACCATTTGAGAAAAAAAGATTGGCGGCTCGCGCCACTTCAGGGGTGTTGAAAGAAGGTACTGAAAGTTTTACTTCTGCCGAAATAGCCGAAAAAGTAGATTTCTATGGAGGTACTTTGAGCATCCCTTTTAGCCTGGATACATCAAGTATTATTTTATACAGCCTCTCTCGCCATTTTGAACAGCTGCTTCCCGTTCTTGCGGAAATTGTACTAGCGCCAAGTTTCCCTTCAGATGAATTGGACACTTTTGTACAAAATAACAAACACCGGCTTCAAATTGACCTCTCTAAAACAGATGTCTTGGCTTACCGAAAGATTACAGAATGTATTTTCGGGAAAGATCACCCATATGGCTACAATAGTTTTCCAAAAACTTACGAAGCGCTTCAGCGAGAAGACCTGTTTCGACATTACAACGATAATTATAATAGTAATAATTGCGCAATTTTCCTTAGCGGCAAAGTTACTCAGGCGGATATTTCATTGCTCAATAAATATCTCGGACAAGCAATGAATTCTACCAAAAAACCTTCTTCCTTTTTCACAAGAATGACTTCAAAACCCAAAAAAATTAAAATTGCACATCCTGAAAGCGTACAAACAGCCATTCGAATTGGATGTCAACTTTTCAATCGTAGCCATCCTGATTACAATGACTGGTTTGTAATGAATACACTTTTGGGAGGGTATTTTGGATCACGCTTGATGACAAACATACGAGAGGATAAAGGGTACACCTATAATATTTATTCGACCATTGACACTATGCATTATGATGGATATTTTTATATAGGAACAGAAGTCGGAACTGATCTGGCAGATGTCACGTTAGAGGAAATTTATCGGGAATTAAAGCTCTTGCAAGAGGAACCTGTAAAAGATTCTGAGCTTTCGATGGTCAAAAACTATTTACTTGGAAATATGCTTACTATGCTCGATGGTCCTTTTAACACTATGGATATTATTAAAACAACAAGCCTTGAGCAACTCCCTGATAATTCATTTTCGATGCTAGTGGAAAACATCAAAACAATTACCCCTGAAAAAATACATTCTTTAGCTAAAAAGTATTTGGATCGGGAAAAAATGTGGGAGGTGGTAGTAGGTGCCTAAAAACTGTGATCATACACAGTAAAAACTTATAATTAATTATTGTACTTTTGCAAAAATATTCGATGTTGCAGTGTAACATCGCCTATACAAAAAACCAACTTCATTTGCTGTTCAAATAAGTATTAGGAAAAAAGGTTTTCTATAAATTATTGAGTTTGAATTATTTTTTCTTTTTACACAAATTTTGTTTTCTTTGGTGTTCTTACATTTGAGAAGATATATTTTAAACCATACTTAACAAGAATTATTTGAACAAAGTATTACAATTGGTAACATACTTTCTGAAAAGAAGGTAAAAACGGGTTTAAATTTTTAATGAAACTATTCAATTTTTTTACACAAGAGTTGGCCATTGATCTGGGAACTGCTAATACCCTGATCATACAGGAAGGAAAGGTGATTGTCGATGAACCTTCCATTGTTGCGATTGACCGAAGGACATCCCAAACTATCGCTGTAGGCAACAAGGCCATGCAGATGCACGAAAAGACTCATGAAAATATAAAGACGGTACGCCCATTGAAAGATGGTGTGATTGCAGATTTCACAGCGGCAGAAAGTATGATTGAAGGACTCATCAATATGGCAGGAAACCGAAGGAAGTTTTTCACACATATGAAAATGGTAATCTGCATTCCTTCGGGAATCACTGAAGTTGAAAAACGTGCTGTATTTGATTCTGCGGACAATGTTGATTCAAAAGAAACCTACCTTATACACGAACCGATGGCGGCTGCTTTAGGTATTGGTCTGGACGTTGAAGAGCCTGTAGGGAACATGGTTGTCGATATCGGAGGAGGAACTACAGAGATCGCAGTAATTGCTTTATCCGGAATTGTTTGTGATCAATCTATTCGAACAGCAGGAGACGAGTTTACCTCTGATATTATGAATTATATGAAACGACAGCATAATATTCTGATCGGTGAGAGGACTGCTGAAAAAATAAAAATTAATGTCGGGTCAGCTTTGCATGAGTTAGAAGATCCGCCTGAGGATTATTCCGTCAGTGGTCGTGACTTGATGACCGGTATTCCAAAACAAATAACGATTACCTATCAGGAAATCGCTCATGCTTTGGATAAGTCCATTTCAAAAGTAGAGGACGCTGTACTAAAAGCCCTGGAAACAACTCCTCCAGAATTGGCTTCAGATATTTACACGACTGGACTTTATCTTACAGGTGGTGGTGCTTTGTTGAGAGGCTTGGATAGAAGAATTGCTCAAAAAACTAAGCTCCCGGTACATATCGCTGAAGATCCACTTAGGGCCGTTGTTAGAGGCACAGGTATTGCTTTGAATAATACTGACAAATTTTCTTTCCTAATTGATAGGAAGAGTGTTTAAAATTCAAAACATCTGAAAGCTTGAATAGCTTCAATGATGTTGACAGGTACGAAGAGTACATGCTATGCGTAATCTAATTTTCCTTTTCATAAAGCACGGTGGTTTTGTTACTTTCATCTTTATGGAATTTCTTTGTATGTACCTGGTTATCAACAATAATCAAACTCAGAGAGCAATATATTTAAACTCTCTGTCAGCAGCTTCAGATATCCTTACCGAACAAGTTGATAAATTCAGCCAATTTATTAACCTATCTTCCGTTGCAGATAGTCTTGCCAAAAAAAATGCTGAATTACTGGCAGAAGCCGAAAATGCAAAGTTTATTAAAACTGTTTTGAAAGACACTTCAAAGATTCTTGAAACTGATCAGCAATTTACTTTCACAGCAGCTAAAGTAATCAGCAATTCGATTAATAATAACAATAACAGTCTGTCTATCAATAGAGGTTTTGCACATGATGTTCTGCCCAGCAAAGGCGTCATTGAAGCAAATCAAAACGGTGTAGTCGGTATTGTAAAAAGCACTACAAAAAATCATGCCCGGGTAATGTCAATTTTACATCGCCAAACATTGATAAGTGCATCGATTAAACGCAATGGTCATTTCGGATCGATTGTATGGAAAGGCAATGATCCTAAGACTGTAAACCTTGTTGACATTCCGAAACATGCTGATGTCATTATTGGAGATACTGTGCAGACGAGTGGTTATTCCACCCTTTTTCCTGAAGGAGTTATGATCGGAGTTGTTGATACTTTTTGGATTCCTTCCGGGTCCAATTTTTTCGATATAGAAGTCTCCTTGGTGAACGATCTCAATAAAACCAAGTATGTTTATGTGGTGAACAATTTGATGGCTGAAGAAATAAAACAAACTCAAAAGGAGGGCAGCAATGAGTAATGTTGTTTTTTCTAATATTCTTCGTTTTATCGGCCTGGTACTTGTTCAGGTATTCATCTTCAACAAAATTGTTATAGGAGGAAGTAATTTTAACTATGTAAGCCTGATCATCTATCCGCTTTTTCTGATGTTGCTCCCTTTGCGGATACCACATTCTGTTTTGGTGTTTTTGGGATTTGTGATTGGGGTATTGGTTGATGCATTCTACGATTCTTATGGTGTCCACGCCAGCGCTTCTGTTTTTATTGGATTTATTCGACCATACATTTTACGTCTGATTGAACCAAAAGGTGGATATACCCAAAATACCAGCCCTACCAAACGACGATTGGGGCCAAGCTGGTTTTTTATTTATTCTGCCATCATCTTGTTTTTGCATTTGTTTTTTTACTTTTCCGTCGAAGCCTTTACATTTTATTATATTGGAGAAATAATACTTAAAACTGTTTCTAGTTTTCTGATTTCTATAATCATTATAACAATTTATATGTTTATTTTCGATCCTTTGGAGTGAAAAAACGTTTAACAATTATGGTCTTTAATTTTTCCTAATTTTATTTCTTTAAAAATGACTTTAAAGTGAAAGATTTAAATAGAGATCGCCAAAAGGTCGTTAAAATATTTTTCCTGATTGCAGTACTTATCCTACTGGCTAAAGCTGCTCACATACAGTTGATCGATTCTTCCTACCGTGACAAGGCACAGGCTACTGCCGTCAATAAAAACACGATTTATCCTTCCCGTGGCTTGATCTTTGACCGAAACGGAAATCTGCTGATCAACAACAACGCGATGTATGATTTAAAAGTAACTTACAACCAGCTCAATCCAAATATGGAGGTGGGTAAGTTTTGTGACTTGATCGATATTGAAGAAGAGGAATATCACAAATTGATCAACAAAGACTTTAGCAGCAAACGCTACGCAAAACATAAACCTTTTGTATTTATTTCAAAAATATCTGCTGATGTTTATGCCAGATTACAGGAACATCTTCACGAATTTCCAGGGTTTTCAACTCAGCTTCGAAATGTAAGAGGTTATCCATTTCGAAATGCCCCGCATGTACTGGGATATCTGAATGAGGTCAACCAAGATCAGATCGACAAAGCGCCAAACGAATACAGTCGGGGGGACTACATTGGTGCCAGCGGCCTGGAATTGGAATATGAAAAACAACTCAGAGGAGAAAAAGGAGTTGAATATGTCTTAATAAATAACATGGGTCGCGAAGTTGGGCCATATAACAATGGAAAACTAGACACTATTCCTGTTTCAGGAAACGATTTAATTACTACCCTTGATATAAATTTGCAGAGTTACGGTGAACTACTCATGCAAAACAAAACAGGAAGCATCGTTGCCATTGAACCAGCTACTGGCGAAATTCTTGCCATGGTGAGTACGCCAAATTATGACCCTAATCGCCTCACGATCAACCGAGCACGAGGAGATGCTTTTAATGAACTGTTGCAGGATACACTTAAGCCATTTTTTGATCGATCCGTTATGGCTAAATATCCACCAGGATCCATTTTCAAAACAGTGGTCTCATTAGTAGCATTACAGGAAAATATTTCTTTAGCTAATCGAGGAATTGTTTGCAATGGAGGTTATTTTTATAAAGGTGGCAGGTGGGGTTGCCATGAGCATACCTTTCCATATAATATTTCAGTCGCTTTACAACATTCGTGTAACACCTATTTTTTTACACTTATAAGAAACATCATCGACAAAGAAGGATTCAACAATCCTTCTCAAGGGCTGAGCATGTTTGTCAATCATCTTTATGATTTTGGGTTAGGAAAACCTTTAGGTGTCGATATTCCTAACGAATTGGCCGGGAATGTTCCTACGGTTGAATATTACGACAAACTGTACCCCAAAAACAAAGGAAGCTGGAAATCACCTACTGTTATGTCAATTGGAATTGGCCAAGGCGAGATCCAAATGACCACTGTCCAAATGGCTAATTTGGCCGCGATAATTGCCAATCGTGGATTTTATTACCCACCACACCTCGCCAAAAATTTTGTGAATGAAGCGGTCCAGATTCCAATTGAATATCATACGAAAAAAACAGTTCGTATTGATAAAAAACACTTTGTCCCTGTGATTGAGGGAATGGAAAAAGCGGTACTGGCAGGAACAGCTCGAATTGCTCAAGTTAAAGACATTTCCGTTTGCGGGAAAACAGGAACCTCACAAAACCCCCACGGCAAAGATCATTCAGTATTTTTTGCATTCGCTCCGAAGGATGACCCTCAAATCGCCATTGCGGTTTATGTTGAGCATGGTATTTGGGGCAATTCTTACGCTGCTCCAATTGCTAGTCTTATGATTGAAAATTATTTGAAAGATGGCGAGATCGATCCTTCAAAAAGATGGGTCGAAGAGCGTATGCTCAATGCCAATTTGATCGAAGCTCCTTAAAACACTATTATGAAAAAACACTATTTTTTAGTCCTTATTATTTTTAGTTTTTCATTTTATGAGATTGTCGCTCAGGATAATTTTGCTCGAATAAATTTATTATTCGCAGGAGACATTATGGGTCATGGACCACAGATCAGGTCTGCAGAAATTGTCAAAGGTGAACGTTACGATTATTTGTCTTGCTTCAAATATGTCCAACCAATTCTTGAACAAGCAGATTTAGCGATTGGAAATTTGGAATTAACCCTTCCTGGAAAACCACCTTATCAGGGATATCCACAATTTAGAAGCCCAGATGAGCTGGCTTATGCACTTCGAGTATCTGGATTTGACATGCTTGTTACTTCAAATAATCACTCAAATGATGCCGGTAAAACTGGTGTAATCAACACCATTTCAACTTTAAAGAATTATGGTTTTTATCAAACCGGAACTTTTAAAAATAGCTACGAGAAAGAATTATATTATCCACTTATTGTTTATAAAAATGGTTTTAAACTGGCTTTTCTCAACTACACTTATGGAACAAACGGACTCCCTACAAAAGAACCTACCATTGTAAATTTGATTGATACCACATCGATAAAAGAGGATATTAGATTAGCTCAACAACTGAAACCTGACGCAATTATTGTGATCATGCACTGGGGATTGGAATACAAGCTTGTTGAAAGTTCAAAACAAAGAAAGCTTTCGGAAAAAATCTTTAGCTGGGGTGCAGATTTGGTCGTAGGAAGTCACCCTCATGTTGTTCAGCCAATCAAAAAGCATTCGGTTTTACAAAAAGATGGCACTACCAAAGAAACTATCGTCGCCTATTCATTGGGCAATTTCATTTCTAATCAATCAAAACCGAATACTGATGGAGGGATAATGTTTGAAATAGAGCTTTTGAAAAACTTGGAAACTGGAAAAGTAAGCTTAGGTGATAATCGTTACATTCCCGTTTGGCGATATATTCATAAAGATGCTAAACGTAAATCAACTTATCATGTCGTTCCAGTTTCTGCATTTGAAAATGATAACTCCAACTTGCTTGAAATGGCTGAAAAAGATAAAAAAGCAATGAAATATTTTGCAACAAAAACACGAAATCATCTGAACAAATATGATAGTTCTGAACGTTACATTAACTTTGACGCCTCAAATTTGATTTCAAATAAAAAGACAAAATGATCGTATCGGCCATCGTTGCTACAGCAAAAAATAATGTAATCGGAAAAGACAATAAAATTCCCTGGTATCTTCCGGATGATTTGAAATATTTTAAGGCCAAGACTCTCAACCATCATATCATCATGGGCCGAAAAAGCTACGAGTCTATCGGTCATCCTCTTCCAAAACGAACGAATATTATCGTTACGCGAAATCCCTTTTTCGTGGCTTCAAACTGTCTGATCGTGCATACCATCGAAGAAGGACTCGAAATCGCCGAAAATAATGATGAAGAAGAAGTTTTCATCATTGGTGGTGCTCAGATTTATGAGCTAAGCCTCCCCTACCTTGATCGTTTATATCTTACCGAAGTTGATTTGGAAGTAGAGGGCGATGTGCATTTTCCTGATTTCGATATGGAAGAGTGGGAACTCATTTCAGAAGATCCTCGCAAAGCACATGGTAAAAATGAGCATGATTTCAATTTCAAAATTTACGTAAGAAAAAAAGCAGAAACCTCTTCGGACGAAGCGTTAGCCTGATAATAAATCCAGACCAAATCCCCCATCTTAACACTATCGTATTACATAATGGTGAATAAGGTTTATAAAGTTTTTCCTCTTTTTTATGGAATTTATACCTTTCTCGTGTCTTAGATAATAGAATCAATATTCTTAAATCATGAAAGAAGATTTTCTCTATTACCTGTGGCGATTGAAAAAATTTGATTTAATAGACCTTAAAACTACCCAAGGCGATGAAATATCTATTCAAAACGGAGGTGAACGAAACGGAAATTCCGGGCCGGACTTTCTAAATGCACGTATAA
>JANQFJ010000048.1 GCA_028277915.1 Saprospiraceae bacterium | reverse complement strand
TTTCATTTTTGAAAAAGGATTGATTTTTTGGTGTTAAATTGAAAACATGAACCAATTGTGTTAAAACGAGGGTATAAAAAGTAAGATTATTGGCAGTTTGCGAATCAAGGCCAAGATGAATTGCATAAAACAACAATCCCAAAACCGACAAGCTGATACAAATCGCATAAACGACTATCGAAGTCCATTGTCTGGCATTGATTATCGATTCGCCTCTCTCACGAGGAGCCTGGTCCATTACATCATCCGATTCTTTGTTCATCCCAAGCGCCAGTGCCGGAAATACATCTGTCACCATGTTTAAAAACAAAATCTGCAAAGGGAGCAGCGGAGTTGCTACATTTGAAAGGAAAGCAAAAGCCACCACCAGCAATTCACTCAAATTACATGACAACAGGTAAACAACGAAATGTCGAATATTCTGGTAAATGCCCCTCCCCTGCTTTATGGCAAGCACGATCGATGAAAAAGAATCATCCTCCAAAACCAAGTCAGCAACTTCTTTGGCAGCTTCGGTTCCACGACTTCCCATTGCAATGCCAATATCCGCTTTTTTCAAAGCCGGAGTGTCATTGATTCCGTCTCCCGTCATGCCAACGATATAACCTTTGTCTTGATAAATGGTAATCAAATCCAGTTTTTGAGCCGGAGAAACTCTGGCGAAAATATTGCTTTCGAGTAATTTTTGAGTTTTAGCTGAATCAGTTTTGATACCATCGCTGAGTTCGTTGCTGTGCATGACTACTGCCTTTTCATTTTCGATGAGGCCCGTTTTTTTTGCGATAGTTTTTGCAGTTTCCAGATGATCGCCAGTGACCATTACGACTTTGATGCCTGCCTTTTTACAGGTTTTAATAGCCTGTTTGATATCCTGCCGTGGCGGGTCTAAAAATCCGATAAAACCAATAAAAGTAAGATGATTGAAAAAATTGGCTTCCTCGTGATCAATTTCGCTGTAGGCAAATGCTAGTGTTCGCAATCCTTTTTTTGCTAAACCATCTGCTTTTTTCAGCCAAATATCATAATCAGTGAGGGGTGCTTTTCCATCTGCTGTTAAAACGTAATCACTTTCTTTCAAAACAACTTCCAGAGCTCCTTTTATGCACACCAGATAATCAGGACGCTTACCGTTTTCATTCAAAGTACCCATCATTTTGGTTTCGCTATCAAACGGGATTTCTCTTAATCGAAGAAAATCTTTTCGCAATTTCGGAGTATCAATGCCTGACTGGTCAGCGAACAGTAACAATGCAACTTCCAGCGGATCGCCTACAGGTTCTTCATTTTCATCATGATTGTTTACAGCAGCATTATTACATAAAACGCTCACTTTTTGAAGCAATTCAAAAGCAAAAGATTTTTTTAACGCTTGCTTTGAGTCATCGTGAAAATGTAGTTGATTATTTTTAAAAAATACATCCGCTTCGTCAAATTCGAAAACCAGCGTATCTACAGATAACTTATTTTCAGTCAGAGTTCCTGTTTTATCGGTAAAAATAACCTGTGTTTCTCCAAGGGTTTCAACGGCTCCTAGTTTTTTGACAATGACTTTATGACGGGCCAGGCGCAACATCCCACGAGCCAGTGCTATTGTCGCAACTATTGGCAATCCCTCCGGAATGGTTGCAATAGCCAAGGCAATCGCAGTTTTAACCATCATGTAAGTTTCACGATCCTGTAAAAGACCAATCATGAAAATAATAGCTGCCAAAATAATAGTGAGCAAAATCAATCTTTGGCTCAGCTTATTGAGTTTTTTGTCCAGAGGAGTAGCTTTTTTTTCTGCCTCTTCTGTTAGTTGTGCAATATTACCCAACTCAGTTGCTTTGCCAGTGGCAGTCACTATGGATTTTGTATTTCCACGGGATACAATAGTCCCTTTAAAAATCAAATTGCTCCTTTCCGCTAAAACAACTTCCCCTGGCAGAGCCTCAGTTTGTTTGCTTATTTGATCACTTTCGCCCGTTAGGGCTGCTTCTTTAATACCTAAGTTTATTTGTTCAATAATTCGACAATCGGCCGGGACAATATCTCCAGCTTCGAGAAAAACAATATCACCGGGAACCAATTTGGCAGCGTCCATGCGAGTCAGAATACCCTCTCTGATAGCGTTTGTTCTCATTTGAGCAAGCCGTCTTAAGGCTTCCATCGAACGATTGGCCTGCCATTCCATGTACAACCCTATAAATGCATTAATCAAAATAACGATGACTATAGCTATGCCTTCCAGCCACTCCTGAAAAGTAAAAGCCAGGCCTGCTGCAATCATCAAAACCCATGCAAGCGGGCTTAAAAACTGTTCGATAAAAATCCTGAGAAGTCCCTTTTCTCTGCTTTTTTCCAAACGATTTTCTCCAAAGATTGTTAATCTTCTTGAGGCTTCCTGTTGACTTAATCCTTCATCGAGATTAGATTGCAACTGGTTGCTTACCTCCTCGGCACTCTGTTTGTAAGCATCACGGATTTGTCTTAAAGCCATATTATTTCGCAATAGTTCTAAAAAATCGTTATGTATTATAAAAATATTACTGCCGTCATTTTTTTATCATTGGTCATTCTTCTTCTTACCCTCGCTACATTTCCTACTCCGACAATTGGCCTGATCCTGATGTTCCTGATTACTACTCTGGTTGTCTTCCAAACTATAGCCGTATTAAAAGGCCCAAAAGCTAAAAATAACCACCCCCACGATCAATGGTACGAAAATCAATGATCAAAGGCTTTTGCAAAGATAGATTTCCTCTGATACCTACATTTCCATATTTAATGTAATATGAAAACCAATTTAGTAGAAATTCTGGAATCAGCATGTGATTTGAGTCACCCTGAAAGTTGATCATTGTCACTTGGTAGCTCTTTAAAAATCAATATTTTTCGATACTTTTATCAAGTTATTTTATTCGTTTATTTCAACATTGATTTTAGCATTTGAATACGTGGCATATTCATATTGAGGGAAGAGTTCAAGGTGTCGGTTTTCGACCTTTTGTTTATAACTTGGCTAAAAGCCTTGATCTGTTTGGTTGGGTAAATAACACACTCGACGGGGTTCATATCGAATTTAACGCTACTGAAAAAAACGCGAATAATTTTTACAATGATCTCCTTGAAAAAGCACCGGAATTGAGCATTATAACTCGTTCCAGTTTTTTTAAATCAATTCATAAAAAATTTGACCGTTTTCGAATCATTCACAGTGCTGCAATCGGTAAAACTAACCTACTGATCAGTCCGGATTTTGCAATTTGCAAAGATTGCAGTCAAGAATTGAATCATCCGGAAGACCGACGAAATAATTATTCATTTACGACCTGTACCAATTGCGGGCCCCGATATTCCATCACTAAAAAATTGCCTTACGATCGTGAACAAACTACGATGGGTAAATTTGAAATGTGTCTCACTTGCCAAAAAGAATTTGATAACCCGGAAGATCGCAGGTATTATTCGCAAACCAATTCTTGTCCAGATTGCAGGATAGCACTCACTCTTTTTGATCAGAATAAAAATAGGCTTAAATTATCTCAAAATGCCTTAATTGAAAGAGTGGTCAGTCTTTGGGATACTGGAAAAATAGTTGCTATCAAAGGGATTGGCGGTTATTTACTGACTTGTGATGCTTTTAATAAAAATACTGTTGAAACCCTCCGCGATCGTAAAAGCAGGCCATCTAAACCATTCGCAGTGATGTTTCCAGATTTGGCAAGCATCAATCAAATCGCCCAACTTAATCTTCCTGAAAAACAAATGCTGATCAGTCCTGCTTCACCAATCGTTTTGCTGAGGTTAAAAAATAATTTTGTTTCCAACATTAAAATGGAATCCATTGCCCCCGAACTGGATCAAATTGGGGCTATGTTGCCAAACACACCATTGTATCAAACCCTTTTGCAAAATTTTGGCAGAGCCATCATTGCGACTAGTGGGAATAGCAGCAATGCTCCAATCATTTATGAAGATGAGAAGGCTTTGAGTGAGCTTAACCGAATTGCTGATTATATTCTGGTAAATAATCGGGATATTGTAGTTGCACAGGATGACAGCGTTGTGAAATTCAGCACCGGGACAAATCAAAAAACTGTTATTCGCAGATCCAGAGGATTGGCCCCCTCATTTGAAAATATGGATCAGGAATTCCCGAATAAAACTATTTTGTCAACTGGTGCTGATTTGAAAAGCACTTTTTCCCTGCTCAATCATCAGCATTGCTATACCAGCCAGTATATCGGTGATCTGGAGAGTTATGATTCTCAAAAAGCTTATAAAAAAGTACTACAACATTTTTTGAAACTTTTTGACGCTAAACCTGAAATCATACTTTGCGACAATCATCCAAATTATTTTTCCAAAAGACTTGCAGAACGGATGGCTGAAGAATTATCCGTTCCAATCCATCAATACCAGCATCACACTGCTCACTTTGGAGCTGTCCTTGGCGAAAATAATTTAATGGACTCAACAGAAAAGATTCTCGGTGTTATTTGGGATGGAACCGGTTTTGGAGACGATGGAAATATTTGGGGAGGAGAGTTTTTCATTTACAACAATTCAGAATTTAAGCGCAAGACCCATTTTGATTATTTTCCATTTATTTTAGGAAATAAAATGTCATTGGAGCCCAGAATATCAGCTTTGGCAACTTGCTTTCAATTTGAAGATGCAAATCAGTTTTTAAAAAGTAAATTTTCAGAAACTGAATGGAAAAATTATCAAAAACTTTTGAGCAAAAAGCCAAAAATACAATCTTCCAGCATTGGTAGGGTTTTCGATGCTGTAGCTTCCTTACTAAACCTGATTGACCGGTCAACTTATGAAGGAGAAGCTGCAATGTTGCTCGAAAATTTAGCCACGAAGTATGTTGACCAAAATGGATTTGCGATAAATTTGAGTTATTTGCAAACTTTAGAAAGAGATCAACCAGTTCCTTTGGATCAAATTATGAAAGGAATTTTCACTGATTTGCAAAAAGGAATTAAAAAATCTGAAATCGCTGCAAAATTTCATTTTACATTGATCAGCATCATAAAAACAATCGCTAACCAACTGACTGTCAAAAAAATAGCTTTCAGCGGTGGAGTTTTTCAAAACAGTTTGTTAATTGATTTAATTCATTATCATTTAAAAAATGATTTTGAATTGTATTTTCACAAGGAGTTGTCACCAAATGACGAAAACATTTCTTATGGTCAGTTAATTTGCTATCAAATAGAGCAAATGAAAAAAGCCAGATCTGTTAGGAAAGCAATATTATTATAATCATGTGCCTCGCAATACCAGGAAAAATAAAATCAATCGGAACGCAGTCGGATAGCCAAGCCCGAATGGCCAAAGTATCTTTTGATGGCATCATCAAGGAAGCAAGTCTGGAACTGGTCCCAGAAGCGAAAGAAGGTGATTACGTTTTGATTCATGTAGGCATTGCCATCAGTATTGTAGATGAAGAAGAAGCTAAAAAAACCTTTGAATACTTGAAACAAATCGGAGAACTTGATGAACTAGAACACGGAGAATCATGAAATACCAATCAGAATATCACAATCAGGAATTGGCTGAAGAATATATCCGGGAACTGAAAAATACCGTGACAAAACCCTGGAAAATTATGGAAGTTTGTGGAGGGCAAACACATAGTTTGGTTAAAAATGGCATCCTGAATATGCTACCGCCTGAAATTCAAATGATTCACGGCCCCGGATGTCCGGTTTGTGTGACACCACTCCATTTGATAGACAAAGCCATTCATTTGGCGGAGAAAGAGGGGGTGATTTTGTGTTCATTTGGCGATATGTTGCGAGTCCCCGGATCACAAAAAAGTTTGCTTGAGGCAAAGGCTGAAGGTGCAGATATCCGGATTCTTTATTCACCATTAGAAGCCCTTAAAATCGCGAAAGATAAGCCTGAAAAGGAAGTTATCTTTTTTGCTGTTGGCTTTGAAACAACAGCTCCTGCTAACTCCCTTTCAGTTGTTCATGCACACCGAATGGGGTTAAAAAACTATTCGATCCTGACCTCGCACGTCCTGGTCCCTCCGGCAATTGAAGCGATCATGAATGATGAAGAAAGTGATATTGACGGATTTCTTGCTGCTGGTCATGTTTGTACGATCATAGGCCTTGAAGAGTATTATCCATTGGTTGAAAAGTATAAAATTCCAATCGTTGTAACCGGTTTTGAGCCAATAGATTTATTGCAAGGGATTCTAATGGTTGTTCGTCAACTTGAAAAAGGAGATTTCAAATTAGAAAACCAATACAGCCGTGTCGTTCGAGAAGAGGGTAACCCTATGGCCGTTGAAGTTATAAAAAAGGTGTTCAAAATTGATAACCGTGAATGGAGAGGCATTGGAACTATCCCAAACAGCGGATTTGAGCTACAGGAGAATTATGCTGCTTTTGATGCGAATAAAAAATTTGATTTCAATATTCGGAAAGCGGAAGAGAGTAGTGAATGTGTCGCGGGACAAATTTTAAAAGGCATAAAAAAGCCGCATGAATGTCCCGCTTTTGGAAAAAAGTGTACACCAGAAAATCCACTTGGAGCACCTATGGTTTCATCAGAAGGAGCATGCGCAGCATATTATCATTTTTCCCATATAAACATGTAAAATTTGAAAAGCAACAATAATTTGCCAAAAATGAAATTGCATTGTCCAATGCCACAACTGGATTTCGATGTCATCACACTAGGCCATGGCAGTGGAGGGTTATTGACCAACAAATTGCTCGACAAAGTCATTTTTGATCTTTTAGGAAATGAAAAACTCAATGAGCGGCACGATGGTGCTTATTTTCAATTGGATGGCAAAACCGCTTTTTCTACAGATAATTTTGTGGTTTCACCGATCTTTTTTCCGGGTGGAAATATTGGAGAATTGGCTGTCAACGGAACAGTAAATGATATTGCGATGTGCGGAGCAATCCCCAAATATCTTTCTTTGGGTTTCATCATTGAAGAAGGTTTGAAAATGACAGAATTTTGGGAAATTTTGGTTGCTGTAAAAAGGGCATGCGATAATGCAGGTGTTCAAGTAATTACCGGTGACACAAAGGTCGTTGAAAAAGGCAAAGGAGACAAAATTTTTATCAATACAACAGGAATAGGGCTCGTCCATTCAAAAGCAGACATCAATATTGAAAATATCAAAAAAGGAGACAAAATTATCGTAAGTGGACAACTAGCAACACATGGAATGTCCATTATGTCTGTCCGAGAAGGTCTGGAATTTGAAACAACGATTGAAAGTGATACCGCCAACTTAAATCATACTGTTGAAGTACTTTTGGATGATTTTGGAGATGAAATTCATTTACTCAGAGACCCGACGAGAGGAGGCGCAGCAACTGTTTTAACAGAAATTGCCAAAAGCCGAAAACTTGGAATCAATATCGAGCAAAAAAATATTCCAATTGCCAAACAGGTCAATGCTGCTTGTGAAATGTTGGGACTCGATCCGCTTTACGTTGCCAACGAAGGTGTTTTCATGGCAGTAGTAGGGGCTGAAAAAGCAGATCAGTTTGTTGAAAAATTGAAAGCTTTGGCCTACGGAAATCATGCTGCAATTATAGGAGAGGTGGTAGAAGAGCATCCGGGACAAGTTGTAATGTCCAGTCTCATCGGCGGAAAGCGAGTTGTCAATATGTTGGTTGGTGAGCAGTTACCAAGAATATGCTGACTATGAAAAACCCGCCGGTCTTTCTCCTTTCCGTATGATTTTTTTGCTTTCTTTTCCTTTTAAAGTTCCAAATTGTTCATCCAGCCAAACTATGGCTCCGGTCGGACATCTTTGAATCGGATTTTGTGTCCTATGATTTGCCGAATAATTTATGACAGGTAAATTATTTTCCATCGTGATAAGTCTTTCGCCCGCATCCATGGCACATTTTCCGCACGCGGTGCAACCAACTTGACAGTCCTCCAGGATAGCATCTCCATGTTCCAAGTTTTTACAAGCCACCCAAAGCTGATAGCTTACAGGCTGAAGCGAAAAAAGATCTTTCGGACATACTACTACACAATCTCCACAAGCCGTACATTTTTCAATGTCAACCACAGGAAGAGAGTATTCATCCATCTCGATGGCATCAAAATCACAAACTTTTTCGCAATCGCCATGTCCCAGACAGCCCCAAAAACATCCTTTTCCACCACCTGAAACCAAAGCCGCTGCCTGACAAGAAGACAATCCTTTGTAATTTGCACGATTCAATGCAACGTTTGTTCCCCCAGCACAAGCCAATCGAGCAACCTGCTTTTCTTCAGCTCCCAAAGCTACTCCCAGAAAATCGGCAATATTTTCTCGACCTGATTCCGAGCTGACGGTACATTTTCCAGGTAAAACAGTGCCGGAAACCAGCGCTTCTGCAAAAGGGCGACAGCCGGGAAAACCACAAGCTCCACAATTGGCATGAGGCAACATATCTTCGACCGTATCGATCCGAGGATCCTCATAGACATATAGTTTTTTATTTGCCAAAACTAGCATTAAGGCCAAAGCAAGCGTCAACCCACCCAATGCAACAAGAGCTATAATGATGGTCATATCAATTCTATTCTAATAAATGATCTCAGCCCATTTTTTTCCGGCGATCAATTCAGCTTTGCGAGTCTCCCATTTTTCTTTTGAACCCAATATATTGGAAAACGCTTTGTCCAACATATCTTTGACTTTTTCATAACCTGCAACATAAATATGCGTGTTGCTTTGTCCTAACAATTCAATGATCTCGGCAGCCCTTTCCTCAATAGCGACATCCAAAGCAATCGGGTCAGACCAATGCGGTCGTGGACTCAATGCATGAAAAGCTTCAAAAGTTTCTTCATCATAATAATTGGTCAGATCACCATCCTTGTCGTTCAGGTAAAGCAATTCCAGACCACTTCGAGCACCATAAAACAACCTTATTTTTCCTTTCCAGTCTTTTATGTTTTTATAAATATGTTTGATAAAAGCGCGGAAAGGTGCAATGCCGGTTCCCATTCCGATTAAAATGAGATTCGAATTCCTGTCCTCAGGAACAACAAATGGGAGATTATGAGGGCCAGTAATGGTAATTTCGTCCCCCACTTTCCGATTGCAAAGGTAATTTGAAGCCACTCCGTCATAAAGTTCACCGCTAAATTCATCCACGTAAGAGCATCGTTTTACCAACAGCTTGATCTGCTGTTTTCCATTTTCTTTATCCGGAATATCTGCTACGCTATACAAGCGATGGTGAAGCGTGTTTCCAAATTCTCCGGAAGCTTTTACTAGTACACCGAAGCTTTGATCTACCTGGCATTCAAAGCCCGGTTGATTTACCTCAAGCGATATTTCCCTAACTTCTTCAGTATCATTGGGAGTCAAGCGTTCTGTTTTTTTAACAGTTGCTTTGTATTTATTTTCAATGCTAAAATCTCCTAAACGTGCCATATTTTAAATCTTTTATTTTTTTATTCTGTTGAAGCCTGATTTAGTTTTTTCTTACAAATGGTTGTACATCCACAGTTCGAACAACTACTCCTGCCAGCCAAAACATCCTCATCAGTAATATGATCTGCAAATGTCTTTCGCCAAAAAGACTGAACCGCGACCCATCCGATCATTAAAAAGATAATTCCACCGATTGCTATTACTAGTGATTGAACCATGATTAATATTTTAAAAATTATTGCGTTCCCAGTCCTGCAAAACCCATAAATGACAATGACAAAACACCTGCAATCAACAAGGTCAATGCCGTACCCTTAACCACATTTGGAACCTCCGCAAAATCAAGCTGCTCCCGCAATCCAGCAATCAAAACCAAAGCTAGTGTAAATCCAGCTCCAGCACCCAAAGCGTAAATAAAACTTTCCAAAAATCCGTATCCTTTGTTCGTTTGAAAGAGCGCCAAGCCTAAAATCGCACAATTTGTCGTGATCAATGGCAGAAAAATGCCAAGCGCCCGAAACAATGCAGGACTCATTTTTTTGATAAAC
>JANQFJ010000032.1 GCA_028277915.1 Saprospiraceae bacterium | reverse complement strand
GTAGCATCTTGTCAAAATATTACCGTTCAGCTGGATGCCAATGGCCAGGCAAGCATTAGTGAAGATGCGGTCAACGATGGCTCTTCCGATGCCTGTGGTATCCTCAGCTACGACACAGATATCACCAGCTTTGATTGCAATACATTAGGAGACATTATGGTCACTCTTACTGTCGAGGATGTGAATGGCAATACGAATCAATGCACAGCAACCGTTACGGTAGTAGATGAAGTGATACCAGCCATTAATTGTCCATCTGATATCATCGTCAGCGCTGATCCAGGCCTTTGCTCTGCTATCGTCAATTATACGGCTCCGGTAGGAACGGATAATTGTGAAGCAACTACAACATTAACTTCAGGATTGGGAAGCGGAAGCACTTTTCCTGTTGGAACTACAACCGAAACCTACACCGTCACGGATGGAAGTGGTAACACCGCATCCTGTTCTTTTACTGTAACGGTCAATGACACTGAGGCTCCGGAGGTTACCAGCGATTTGTTCTTTTTGAATTGTGTAGACGATGAAAACAGTGACCTGTACGAGGTAGATTTTACTGTAACAGATAACTGCGATAACAACCCCACTGTATTGTCGGTTATTACCATTCCTTACATTGATGATCCAACTATGATCTTTAAAAAGAAAAACAAAAAGAAGTTGAAATTTAACCTGTCGAACAACAAGATTACCGTTGAAGCACCTGGAGTAGGCGGAGCAGAAGCCTGGTGGGAACAGATCGAGGAAGATGGTGGAGTCGTGGTTGCACTGGAGCAACAGTTGAATTTGACTGAACCAGATGATCCTGACAAAGTGATTTTCAAATTTGATAATTCGGAAGCCCTGACGAAAGTATTTGACAATACCTTAACACTGATGGTTACTGCAGAGGATATTTCCGGTAATTCCACTTCCGATAGCTATACCGCCACCCAACAGTGTGGCGGCGGTGATCAAAATCAGTCAATGATTGACAATAATCCTCAAATTCCTGTAGAGAATACTTTAGCTGTAAATGGACTTAAGGTATTTCCCAATCCGACCAGCGATTTTGTCAATGTGCAGTTAAACGAGCATGTAAATGAAGGAGAATTACAGGTATTTGATCAACTCGGAAGGCTGGTTTTTCAGGATAATATTTTTAAAGAAGAAACACTGAAAACAATTCCCGTTCATCAATTTCCGGAGGGTATTTACACTTTAATAATCTTATCTGACAACCAAAGATTAACTGAAAAATTCATTGTGCAAAAATTCAATTAAAATGAATTCAGGAAAATCAAATTTTATTTGTCCTGATTACAATTGGAATATCATCAATAAGTCTAAGGACAGATTTAATTTAAAATAGGAATAAGATTCATTGATATGAATTATTAATCCGCAAAGTCTGCTCTGAAAATGGAGCGGGCTTTGTTTTAAAATCAACTATTGTTAAAGCTCAGTATAATTATTTTATTGTGATCATGAAAATCATGTGGTTAATTTTATACATTGATAAGAAAATCTATCGCCTTACTAAACGAGTATTTATAATTTTAAAAGATCTCCTCTTAATCAGACAGTTGTTGTTTAAGCAATTCAAGTATTCTGCTCTCTTTTTACTCAAAGGCTTTTTCTACGATCATTCTTTGCTGCTCATCGTGTACTTTTTTGTAGCCAGTCGCTGTCGAAGCACTAGGTTTGCGGGAAATTAGTTCAAATTGTTTTGGATAAAAAGACAAAACATATTGCCAAGGGCCCATATTCAACGGTTCTTCCTGTACCCAGTAGCATTTTGCATATTTATATTTTTTGAACAATTTTTCTGCTTGCTTTTCAGGAAAAGGATATAATTGTTCTAAACGAACTATAGCTACATCATCGCGTTGATCTGTTTCCTTTTTTTCCAATAGATCATAATAGATTTTTCCGGAGCAGAACAAGACTTTTTTAACCTTTTTTACATTTTTGGTGTTCACTGAAACATCATCAAAAATTTCGTGAAACTTTGTTCCCGTTGCAAATTCCGAAAGATCCGAAACACAAAGCGGATGCCTAAGCAATGATTTTGGCGACATCACGATCATAGGTTTCCTAAACGGTCGAGCTAACTGACGGCGCAACACATGGAAGAAATTGGCCGGAGTCGTAATATTCGCAACGGTCATGTTGTACTCAGCACAACTTTGCAGAAAGCGTTCTAGTCTTCCGCTAGAATGCTCAGGGCCTTGCCCTTCGTAACCGTGAGGAAGTAACAAAACCAAGCCACTCATCCGTTGCCATTTGCTTTCAGCAGCAGATATATACTGGTCAACTATCGTTTGAGCGCCATTATAAAAATCGCCAAACTGAGCTTCCCATAGGTTCAAAGTATTTGGTGTAGCCAATGAATAACCATATTCAAAACCTAAAACACCAAACTCGGAAAGTAGTGAATTGTAAATTCTGAATTTCCCCTGTTCTTCATTAAGGCCATCCAAACGATTGATCTCTTCGTAATTTTTGGCGTCCCTAAAAATTGCATGGCGGTGAGAAAAAGTTCCTCGTTTTACATCCTGACCACTCATTCGGATATCTTTTCCTTCCATTAAAATCGTCCCATAGGCCAAAAGCTCAGCCATAGCCCAATCCAGTTTATTTTGATCGAGCAATTTTTGCTTGCCTTTCAACAAACGATTAATTTTTCCAAGTGGAGAAAATCCTTCAGGAATAGTCATTAAGTGCTTGACGATTTTATCAATTGTCCTTTTATTCACACCTGTTTTTGGAGAATTTTCAAAATCTTTTGGATCGGAAGTTTTTTTCAGCGCCCGCCAATCCTGCTCCTGTGGTTGATACTCGTAGGGCAGTGGTTTTTGTTTTACAAAATCTAACCGTGCCTGAAGATTATCCCAAAACTCTTTCTCCATATTTTCGGCCAGATCTTTTTCAAGATCTCCTCTATCTACCAAAACTTGGGAATAAATTTCCCTTGGGTTTTTATGATTTTTGATGAATTTGTACATCTCAGGCTGAGTAAACTGTGGATCATCACCTTCGTTGTGTCCATGTTTGCGGTAGCAAACCATATCTATGAAAACATCATTGTTAAAAAGTTGTCGATATTCTGTAGCTAGCTCCGCTGCAAAGATAACGGCCTCAGGATCATCTCCATTGACATGGAAAACAGGTGCCTGGACAAGGCTGGCCGCCGCTGTACTGTAAGTTGAAGAACGTGCATCGTCAAAATCCGTTGTAAATCCAATCTGATTGTTGATCACAAAATGTATTGTTCCACCAGTATAATAACCATCCAATTGGCTCATTTGTACTGTTTCATAAGCTATTCCCTGGCCAGCAATTGCTGCATCGCCGTGAATTAAAATCGGTAAAATCCGATCATAATCACTATCGTAAAGAATATCTGCTTTTGCTCGTGCAAAACCCTCGACTACAGGATCTACTGATTCCAGGTGAGAAGGATTCGGCACCAACTTTAAATGAACTGTTTTGCCAGCTGTGGTTTTAACTTGAGACGAAAATCCGAGGTGATATTTCACATCGCCATCACCAAAGCTTAAATCCGGAACTGCTGTTCCTTCAAATTCATTAAAAATCTGCTCGTATGTTTTGCCCATGATATTGGCCAACACATTAAGACGACCTCGATGCGCCATACCAATGATCAACTCCTCAACTCCTCGGCCGGAAGCCGTATTTATGATCGCATCAAGCGCAGCGATGGTTGATTCACCTCCTTCAAGAGAGAATCGTTTTTGACCAACATATTTTTTATGCAAAAAGCTTTCAAAACCTACTGCATCATTCAATTTTTCCAGAATACGCCGCTTTTTATCCATATCAAGGCCATAGCTTGAAAATGAACGGTTTTCAATTTTATTGCGAAGCCAAAGTCGTTTTTTGCGGTTTTCGATTTGTGAATATTCAAACCCAATATTGCCACAATAGATAGTCTTTAAGCGGTCGAGGATTTGTCGAAGGGTGGCATTTTTTAAACCGATTTCACTTCCCACTTCAAAAACTTTGTCGAGATCGCTTTCCTCCAAATTGTAATCAAATAACTCCAGATTCGGATGACGATCCCGTCTTTCGCGAATAGGATTTGTCGTTGAAAGCAAATGGCCACGATGACGGAATCCATCAATGATCGCCAATACCCCAAACTCTTTGGAAGAGACCATTGAAGGCGTTGCTCCATTGGCCGTTTTTGTTTTACCATTTCCTTTTTCCAATCCGGCAAATTCAAATCCCTGGAAGAAAGTCCTCCAGCCATCCTCTACGGAATTGGGGTTTTCAAGATATTTTTTATACATGGATTCAATGAACGAAGGATGCGCATTGAAAACATAGGAGTAATCACTCATTTTTGTTATTTATGATCTGAAAATTTCAACTTCTGGCTAAATAAAACGATTCAGGAATTAATTTGTTCCCATTCAATTAAGGCTAAAAACCAAAGTTTTAAACAGCCGTTGTTATTTTGCTGCAAATATCGGTCATTTTTATCAATTATAAACTAATCCAAAGGTCGATTTGCATAGGCAGAGTGAAATATTTTTAACGAGAAGTTGTATTATTTCTATAAAAAGTTCTAAATTTGCAGTCCAATTTTAAAAACAGAAGATTTTTTCTATTATGGCACAACATCAGTCAGCAAAAAAGAGAATTCGCCAGGACGCTAAAAAGCGTGTCCACAACCGATATTATAAGAAAGCAGCTCGTACTGCGATGAAGAAGTTGAGGGACATGACTGACAAAGCAGAAGCTGAAAAGTTTTTGCCTAAAGTAATCAGTATGATTGACCGATTAGCAAAACGCAATACCTGGCACAAAAATAAAGCTGGAAACCTTAAAGGTAAGTTGACTCGCTTCGTAAGCGGACTTTAAAAAGTTTCTATCGATAATTTGATTTATCAAAAAGTGTATCCTGCAAAAGTGGGATACACTTTTTCTGTTTGATACAGTTAGTTTTTAATGCTCACTTTCCTCTTCTGAAAATTCTTTTTTAACTTTGCGAACGAACACTCATTCGTAAAATTTATTGATAAAAGGAGTAAAACAAAATGTCCAAATTTCATCCGTTAAAAGTAAAAGAAATACGTAAAGAAACAGATGACGCAGTCTCACTTGCATTTGAAGTTCCTGCTGAACTTTCAGAAGCCTATCGGTTCAAGCAGGGACAATATCTAACTTTTAAAAAACAAATCAACGGGGAAGAAATACGAAGAAACTATTCTGTCTGCGTAAGTCCCTTGGAAAAGGAATTGAGAGTCGCTGTCAAAAAAGTACCAGGCGGAAAATTTTCAACCTTTGCTAATGAAGTTTTGAAAGAAGGTGATATCCTCGAAACGATGACACCAATGGGTCGGTTTTATACCGAAATGGACCCAAAAAATGAAAAAAACTATGTGGGTTTTGCAGGTGGAAGCGGAATCACTCCGATCATGTCTATCCTCAAAACCGTACTTCAGGTAGAGCCAAAAAGCAGTTTTACGCTCTTTTACGGAAACAGGGGATTTGATTCCATCATTTTTCGCGATGAAATTGAAGCTTTGAAAAACAAGTACATGGATCGCCTGATAGTACACCATATTTTTAGTGAAGAAAAACTGGAAGGTGAACTTTTTAATGGGTTCATTACCGTCGAAAAATGCAAACAATTTGCTCAATTTCTTTTCGATATTAAAACTGTTGATGAATATTTTATTTGTGGCCCTGAACCGATGATGCTGGCTATCCGAGAATCTTTACAATCCATGGACGTAGACAATAAAAAGATCCATGTTGAGCTATTTACGACTCCTGGTCAGAAAAAGGACTTTGGGATGCCAAAACCCGGTGAAAGCACTATAGACCCATCAAAAGAAAGCCAGGTTACTGTTTTGTTGGATGGTGATTCTTTTGAATTTTCATTGGCTTATGGAGCAGAATCGGTTCTCGACAAAGCATTGAAACAAGGAGCAGATTTACCATTTGCCTGCAAAGGAGGTGTATGCGCCACATGTAAAGCCAAACTACTTGAGGGAGAAGTTGAAATGGAAGTTAATTATGCCCTCGAAGAGGATGAGTTGGAAGCTGGGTTTATTCTGACTTGCCAATCGCATCCGCGAACTGAAAAATTACTTGTTGACTACGATGTATAAAATAAAGAGGATAGCAGGTTTAGAAGTTAAATAACCAAATTCATTAACCATTTAACCACTAAACTTATAACCACTTAACTTTTTGACCAAAATGCCCAACAGTCAAAAAAAAACGAAAAAAGAGCTCGTATTTGAAGCAGCAGGGAAACTTTTCATGGAAAAAGGTTATCTCGCAGCTTCAATGCGTGAGTTGGCTGAACGCGTAGGATTGGAGCAGGCTTCCAGCCTTTACAACCATTTAAAATCAAAAGAAGAAGTACTCCGAAAAATCTGCTTCGACAATGCAAATAAATTCATCAACGGCATTTCGGAAATCGAACAACAATCCAATACTTCTGCTGAAAAAGTAAAACAACTCATCGCACTTCATATTCGTGTAGCGACTGATGATTTTACCTCCGTGACCGTTTTTAATGACGAATGGCGACACCTCAGTGAGCCTTTTCTCAGTAACTTTTTGACGCTGAGGCGAGATTATGAAAATCGTTTTAGGAAAATTATTGAAAGTGGAATTGCATCGGGAGAGTTCAAAAAAACGCATTCCACTGTTGCACTTTACACAATTCTTACATCAGTTCGATGGATTCACTATTGGTACAACGAAGAAAGAGAGCTGAGTCTTGAAGATATGGAAAAAGATATTACCAGCATGCTCCTCACCGGACTCGAAAAAGATTAAAAAATTTCAAGGATTGTGATTTTCTGTTTGTTGAATTCAACAACGTCTCCTTCAATTTTTCCCAGAAAAGACTTCGCCAAAGGAGCTTGTGGAGAAATGGCAAAATATTTTTCTCCTTCAACCAACACTCTACCCGCACTGATTGCTACAAAATAATTTCCATAAGTGGTGATCACCACACTCCCAAAACTAACATTTTCCGAGTGCACAGCTTTTTTCAACCGATCCAGCTGCATTTTTATTTTCATAGCCTCAGAAAGCTGTTGTGCGTTTTTATCGCGTTCTGCATGCATCATTGCCCTGCCGGTTTCATATTTATCTCCCGCACTACTTTTCGTTTCATTATTTGCGCCTTCCTGCGCTTCGTTCATCAGTTTTTCAGCAACATCAATTTTTTGCTGTACAAATGCTTTACATTGCTCAATTAAAGATTGTTTTATCGCGATTTGATCTAAAGGATCTTTCATTTGAAACTATATTTTCGAAATATTCAGGTTTGTTTTAATTTGCACATTCAAATCCCAAATATAGCATGCGCAAGTTTTTAATAATAATTTCAATTCAAGCTATTTTCATATCAATTAGCTGGCATGCATATGGTCAAAAATTACGTTTTCAAAGTTTTAGTGAGCAAGAAGGACTTCCGCCGGGATCACCACTGTGTTTTTTGCAGGATCGAAATGGTTTTTTATGGATTGGAACTACCGATGGACTGAGCCGGTACGATGGCAAAAAATTCAAAGAATTTTATCATATCAGAAACGATTCTACCAGCATCAGCAATAATTTTATTTTAAACCTCACAGAAGATCATTCAGGAAACATTTGGATTGGAACACGCAAAGGGCTGAATCGCTTTAATCCTGAAAAAGAACAATTTGACCGTTTTATCCGCTATGGTGGAAAGCTATTTGAAGCGGAAAACATTATTCACAGTGTCATTGAAGATAAAAATGGATTTATTTGGTATGGAACATACAACGGCCTGTTTCGATTGGATCCCAAAACCCAGGATTGGATGCAATTTTTACCTCAGATTGAAAACGACCATTCAATTACGCACCAAACCATCTGGAAGGTTTTTGAAGATATAAAAGGAAAACTTTGGATCGGTACAGGAAAAGGGTTGACTACTTACGACAATGACGATTCGTTCAGTTTCAAACAATATTTACCTGAGCCTGAAAACCCAAATGGCTTAAAAACTGAACAGATTTTTGAATTCGCGGAACAACCCGATGGAACAATGTGGCTAGGTACGTTCGAAGGGCTTTATAAAATCAACCAATCGAAAGAAGACATCCAATTTCAGCAATTCGTTAATGATCCGAACGACAAAAACAGCTTGAGTCATAATATGATCGAATCACTCATCACCGATGGTGAAGATCGCCTCTGGGCTGCAACCTGGAATGGAGGTTTGAATGAAATCCTTGTACCGACGAACAATAAAAATAACTTACAATTCATTCACCATCGGCATGACACAAGAGATCCATTGAGCATTAATGTTGATTTTGTGAAAAACGTTTACAGGGATCGTTCCGGAATTTTGTGGGTAGGCACTTCATCGCAAACACAAAAATTGGTTCCAAATTCGTGGAAATTTAATACCGTCAATCACATCCCCAACGATACTACCAGCCTCAGCAATGAAATTGTAAAATCTACTTTCAAAGATAGTCGTGGCAATTTTTGGGTCGGGACCAGAGATGGTCTCAATTTTCTTGCTGCCGAAAAATTTGAAAAAAGACAATTTGAGTTCACTATTTTCAAACATAAGGCTAATGATCCAAGCAGTATTTCTCACAACAATATTTTCGGTCTTCAAGAAGATGATCGTGGATATTTTTGGATTGGAACCTACCGTGGACTCAATTTCATAAATCTGGAAACTTTCAATCCTGAAAAGCCTGCTTTTCAACATTTCAAAACGGATCATGGCTTGCCTTCCAATTGGATTTCGGATGTTTTACAAATCTCGGGAAACGATTACTGGATCGCCACCTACGGACAACTTTCCCTGATGACTTTTGATCCGGACCATCAAGAAAATACCAGTTTTTTAAATTTTGACATGGACGACTCCCGAGAAGATGCGCTCGTCAATGCAAGCACTTATGAGGTCGCGAAAGACAAGTTTGGTGATCAGTGGATTGGCACTTTCGATGGTCTAAGCAAATTCGTTTCTCGGAATGGAAGAGATTTTTTTGAAAACTATAAAAATGTAAGGAGAGACTCAACGAGCCTGAGCAACAATTCTATCGTTACCATCCATTTAGACAAAAAAGGTAGGCTCTGGATTGGTACGCGAGGTGGTCTGAATCTCGCGATCCAAAAAGATCGAAATCAACGTATAAAGTTTAAAACTTTTGGAAAGCCAGAAGGATTTTCCAATGAAGTCATTCAGGCCATTGAAGAAGACAAAAATAGCAATCTCTGGATCGGCACAAATAACGGACTCCATGTTTTCAATCCGGAAAAAGCGCTGAAAGGTGAAAACGGAGTGATAAAAACTTATGACAAAAACGATGGCTTGGCTGCTTCAGGGATCGTTTTCCGTTCTTCTTTCATGGATAGTGTCGGCCAAATGTATTTCGGAAGTGCAAATGGTTTCAGTTACTTTGATCCCTCTTTTCTACCTAGAAATGAAAACATTCCAGCGATCATTTTTACAGATTTGAAAGTATTGAACGAATCCGTTCATCCCTCCCACGAAAAAGATAATCCTTTAAAAAAAGCAGTTTATCTTACTGATACCATTTCGTTGAAACACTGGCAAAATATTCTGACAATCGAATTCGCAGCACTAGATTTTGCTAAACCTGAAAAAAACCAATATGCTTACCAATTAGAGGGATTTGACCCTGACTGGGTCTTTTGCGGAACGAGTAATTCGGCTACTTACACCAACCTTGATCCAGGAACGTATGTTTTCAAAGCAAAAGGTAGCAACAATGATGGTCTATGGAATGAAACACCTAAAACATTGGTACTCCATGTGTTTCCCCCACCATGGAAAACCTGGTGGGCCTATGGCTTTTATCTTCTCGCGATTGCCGGATTGATTTTTCTTTTCATAAAAAACAGGGTTCGAAAACGTGTCCAGAAAGTCGAAGAACAAGCAAGAATCGAAAAGGCTCGTTTTGAAGAACGAGAATTGTTACGAAAGCAGAATGCTGCTGATTTTCATGATGAATTGGGACACCGATTGACTAAAATTTCACTTTTTTTAGAGTTAGCCGATCGAACGTCCAAAACTACTGATCCTGTAAAACAGTATTTGACAAAAATCAAAACAAATGCTTCGGGACTTTCTGACGGAATTCGGGATTTAATCTGGAGCCTTGATCCGAAAAAGGATTCTATGTATCAAACGATGCTACGTTTGCAAGAGTTTGGTGATCGGCTGTTTGATTTTTCGAAAGTCAGGTTTAAAACGATAGGAATTAATGAAAGCCTGGAACAAATTACCCTTGAGCCTGATGTTCGAAGGCATGTTCTACTCATTTTTAAAGAGAGCATGAACAATTGTTTAAAATATGCGGATTGTGAAAATGCTGTTTTAAAAATTGAAACAGATCAGCAACATGGAAAAATATCGTTTATAGATGATGGAAAAGGCTTTGACCAAAATCAGATCAGCAAAGGATATGGTTTAAACAATTTGAACGCTCGTGCTGAAAAAATAAATGCCGATTTAAGCATAAAAAGTGAAATTGGACATGGAACAGCAATTACCCTGATTTTTAAAATCCCCCGAATGGGGTAAAGCAAAAATCCTTATTTTCTTTTTAATTTGTAGTAAAATGTCATTGAAATGAAAGAAATCATCCATGTTGCAATAGTTGAAGACGATGACGAAATTCGTCAAACCCTTGCTTTGATCATCAATGGCACGCCAGGATTTTATTGCAAGCACACTTTTGTCGATTGCGAATCCGCCATCAAAGAAATGCCGAATTTATACGTGAATGTCGTTTTGATGGACATAGAATTACCTGGAATGACTGGCATTGAAGGAATCAAAAAGTTAAAACCCCAGGTTCCCGACACCGATTTTATTATGCTGACTATTAAGCAAGATGATGAATCCATTTTTGAATCACTACGTGCCGGTGCATCGGGCTACCTGGCCAAAGACACCCCTCCATCAGAGCTTTTAAAATCTATAGAAGAAGTATTCAAAGGCGGTGCTCCAATGAGTGGCAATATTGCCAAAAAGGTGATTAAATCTTTCCACAGTTCCAGTGAATCACCACTCTCTGAGCGTGAAACAGAGATACTAAAATTACTCTGCGATGGCATGAATTACCGGTCAATTGCAGACCAAATTTTCCTCAGTGCTCATACCGTAAAATCTCATATCAAAAACATTTACAGGAAATTACACGTCAACTCTCGTGCTGAAGCTGTCAAAAAAGCGATTAAAGATAAGTTGATTTAGGAGGAAGGAAAGACGAAGGACGGACGAAGAACGGAGGGGAAGACGCAAACAGTCATTGCCGTCCTGCATCCTCCCTCCCCCTCTCAAAATCGTTTCTTCCGCGTTTCAATCAAATTACAAATCATCGCAGAAATATGATGTGTTTTATTAATAAACTTTTCTCCACTTTCTTTTGAGATCAACTCAACATTCGCAGCAATATATAATTGGGTCCTTAGTTCGCCTAATGATCCTTTTGCAATATTTAGAAATCGAATAAACTCCCTATTATATCTTCTTTCATACCCTTCAGCAATATTTGAAGGGACAGATACCGAAGCGCGTTGCATTTGACCTT
>JANQFJ010000331.1 GCA_028277915.1 Saprospiraceae bacterium | reverse complement strand
TTCGTTCCAAAGTAGTGTATCCCGTTTCTCCGTGAATGTCTTTGATCTGCAAATCCTTTTTGTATTTTCCGAGGCTAAAAGGGGCTTTATTCATTGCAGTCCGCTCCTTTTTGCTGACATTTTCAACATCATCATAAAAACCTGGAATAGTGATATGATTTCTTTTATTGTGGAGCGAGGCAATCATCTGGCTCAGGATATTGACCGGATTTGCAACTGCTCCTCCATAAACTCCAGAATGCAAATCACGGTTTGGACCGGTCACTTCCACTTCGACATAACTCAAACCTCGTAGCCCGGTAGTTATTGAGGGTGCCTTGTTGCTTATCATCGAAGTGTCCGAAATCAGGATTACGTCACAAGCCAATTTCTTTTTATTTTTTTTGCAAAATGCTCCCAAATTTTCCGAGCCAACTTCTTCTTCACCTTCAATCATGAATTTCACATTACAAGGCAATGATTTGGTTTTCATCATTGCTTCAAAAGCTTTTACATGCATAAAAAGCTGTCCTTTGTCATCGCAGGCGCCGCGGGCAAATATAGCACCGTCAGGGTGATTTGCCGTCTTTTTTAGGACTGGTTCAAACGGGGGTGAATTCCAAAGTTCCATTGGATCTGGCGGTTGCACATCGTAATGTCCATAAACCAAAACGGTAGGCAGTGATTTGTCAATTATTTTTTCACCAAAAACAATTGGATGACCTTCAGTTTTGTGCACTTCAACATTGTTTGCACCAGCCTTTTTTAAAAAACCTGCAACAGATTTTGCCGTTTTGACAACATCCTTTTTATAGGCTGGATCAGCACTTACCGAGGGAATGCGAAGCAAATCGAGTAATTCTTCGAGAAAACGATCTTTGTTTTTTTGAATATATTCCTGTGCTTTTTGCATGTGTAATTATTTTTTAATCCAAGTTGCGGATAATCTTTAATCCAACTGAAATCGTCCAATTTTGAAGCAAAATCAAAGATTTTTTATAAAATTCTCCGTTTCACTTGCACCATTCGCAACTTGGGGTATTTTTTAAAATGAGTATCAAAAGTAATCGTTTTTCAATCTTTGACAAACAGTGTGGAATGAAAAGATTGATTTTTATAAAATGCTTCTGAAAGTTGATTGAATAAAATCAGTTGAGACTCGGTGCAACGTGTTTATTTAAAAGCTCTTTCAGCCTTTTTTCAGAAATTTTTCTAGCAAGATTTCCATTTTCTGCATAAGAAATGGTACCATTTTCTTCAGAAACTACAAAGGCTGTTACGTTTGAATGTTCCGTGACACCTACTGCTGCACGATGCCTCAATCCTGCACTTTTGGGCAAATCAGGATTGGAAGAAAGCGGTAATACACAGCTCGCAGCATGAATTTTATTGTTTGAAATAACTACTGCTCCGTCGTGTAATGGGCTTTCTTTATTAAAAATACTTTCGATCAAAGGTTGGGAAATTTTAGCATCAAGGATTACACCGGAATTGCTAAAATATTCCAGGTTCAGATTATTAGCAAAAACGATTAACGCACCGGTTTTCATTCTGCTCATTCGCAATATTGCCTTGCTGATCGATTCTGCATTTTCGCTGAGGACATCACTTTCAAAAATGTTCAATTTTCCGGAAAGCAGGCGATTGAAAAAATTGGAGCGTTGGCGTAAGGTATTATTTCCAAGGATCAACAAAAAGCGACGAACCTCTGGCTGGAAAACAATCAAAAGCATCAATACCCCAACACTTACAAACTCACCGAGAAGGGAGGACAACAAATCCATTTCAAGCATCTGCACCAACCAGGACAAAATGTAAATGAGGATCACACCTATAAAAATGTTGAAGGCCACACTACCTCTCAGCAATTTGTATATCTGGTAGATCAGATATCCTACGATCAGAATATCAAGAATATCCCAAATCCGTATCGGTAAAAATCCAATTTCAAACCATGCAGTCATGCTCTATTGTCATTTCATTATTCGAGTACTTTGTATTCATACGAAACTTTTTCACCTAAATTGTAAAAAGTGAAACTCAAAATATCAGCTGCTTCTTCAATTTTTTTGGAAGTTGGCTTGCCTGCTCCATGTCCTGCGCTGGTTTCTATTCTGATGAAAACGGGGTTATCCCCTTTTTGATTTTCCTGAAGCATGGATGCAAATTTAAAAGAATGTGCCGGAACTACCCGGTCATCGTGATCAGCGGTCGTTATTAACGTTGCCGGATACTTTGCAGGTACTGCATTGTGCAGTGGTGAATAAGCGTAGAGATAGTCAAAATCATCTGTATTTTCACTCAGGCCATAGTCTGATGCCCAGGCTCTGCCAATCGTAAATTTGTCATATCGCAGCATATCCAAAACACCTACTGCTGGCAAAGCTACTTTGAACAAATCGGGTCGCTGCGTCATGCAGGCACCTACCAATAACCCACCATTTGACCGGCCATAAATCGCGAGTTTTTCACTGGAGGTATATTTTTGATCGATCAAATATTCCGCTGCTGCCTGAAAATCATTGAAAACATTTTGCTTGTTTTTCTTAGTCCCTGCTTTGTACCATTTTTTACCAAATTCGCCACCTCCTCTGATGTTAGCAATGGCGAATACACCATTGTTTTCCAAAATGATTGGCGCCAGATTGAGGCGGGTTAGGTTAAATTGTGGCAAAATGCTAATGTCAAAACCTCCGTATCCGTACAATAGTGTTGGGCGATTGCCATCAAGGGATAAACCTTTTTTGTGGGCAACAAACATCGGGATTTTTGTGCCGTCATAACCTTCATACCAAATCTGCTTTGTTTCAAAATTATCAATTTTAAAATCGATTTTTGCTTGTTTGAAAACCTTATTTTCATGGGTTTCTAGGTTAAGCGAATATATCGTAGAAGGTTGAGTTATGGAAGTAAAAGCATAAAAAGCCAATGGTTCTTCCTTCTTTCCATTAAAATTTTGCACGGTCCCGATTCCTGGCAATTCCAGCTCAAATTCCAGATTTCCTTTGGTGTCAAAGATCCTGATATTACTGGATGCATTGTGGGTATAGTTGGCAACAAGGTTTCCACCAATGACTTTAACACTTGCCAGCTTGTCAGCACTTTCAGAAAGAATATCTTCCCAAAATCCTTTCAAAGGATGATCAGGACTTATGGCGATCAATCGATTATTATCGGCTTTGTAGTTAGTCAGAATTAATAGCCGATTGTTGACGACATCAACAAATTTGAAATTGGATTCGAAGGATTTAATGATAGGGATAAAATCACTGTCTTTTATTGATAAATCTTTGACATACAGCGCATTGCCACTTGTGGATTCCCAAGCCTGAATAATAAGGTATCTTTCATCATTTGAAGTGTATGCATAAAATCCTCTATGTGGATTCAATCTATCTGCAAACACCAGTTCGTCCTCCTCCTGGCTAGTGCCTAATTTGTGATAAAAAACCTGGTGAAATTCATTTTTACTACTGAGTGCATCCTTGTCTAAAACTTCAGGATAACGGCTATAATAAAATCCATATTTGAACCATGCAATGTTTGAAAATTTTACCCATTTCAGCTGATCATCCAGTATTTTGTCATTTTCAAGATCTTTGATACGAATTGTTCGCCAATCAGAACCTCCTTCAGAAATTTCATATGCCAGATAGTTTCCTTTATTCGAGAAAGAATATCTTCCTAAGGAGGCAGTACCATCTTTCGAAAATTTGTTAGGATCTAAAACTGCTTTGGCCGGCCCGCTCAAAGATTCCTGGACATATAAAACACTTTGATTCTGCAAACCATCATTTTTGAAAAAGTAATATTTTCCCGCTTTTTTGATTGGAGTCGAATATCGTTCATAATTCCAGATGTTGTGCAATCGTTCCTCAATGGCATCACGAAAAGGAATTTGATCGAGATAGGAATAGACCGTATTGTTTTGGGTTTTTATCCAATTTTTAGTGTTATTTGAATTTTCGTCTTCTAGCCAGCGATAAGGATCAGCTACAACAATGCCGTGAAAATTATCTTTAATCGAGGAGTCTTTAGGAGTGATGGGGTAAGAAAATGGTATTTTTTTAAAATCTTTGGTTTCAGAAGGAGAGGTGGTAAAATTGTTTTCACAAGCGTTAAAAAAGAAAAATCCGATAAGCAGAAAAAGAAATAATCTGTTCATATGAAGCTCGGGTTTTTTGGAACTGGAGAATTATCTTGTTTTGTGTAGTTTTGTAATCGAAAAAAGGTGAAAAATTAAATTAATAAAGTAGATCGTTCAAAAAATTCATATTTTTCTACTTTTCAAAATATAGAACCAAAACATTGGCGATTAATAATCGTTAAAATTATTGTCAATGGATTTTAAAAAATATAATTTAAAAAAGCCAAAACCGCCCAATAATCTTAAACCAAAATCAAAGATGCAATTTAGAAATATTTTTCTTCTTCTTTTAACGGTGATGCTTCTTTTTGCGGCTGAAAATGCCTTAGCTCAAAAAATCACAACCAATGAAAACGGTGAAAAAATCATTTTATACCCAGATGGTTCATGGCGGTATTTTGATGAGCGTTTGGATAACCCCTCTAACAAATATTCTTCCAGTGAAAATAGCGAAATTGGTGACGATTCAAACTCTGTAGAAGCCGGACGCAATCAAATCATTAAAGATTACAGGACAGTATTAATAAAAGCTGCCGAACGTGCAGCTGCCAGAGAAAGGCTGGCAGAACGCGACTACGAGGATGTGCAATTTGATCGAGTTTTGGTGGAGGAAGAACTTGACGAAGCACTTAAAAGTACTGATACTAAAAGAGCTGAAATTAATGAAATCAAACAGCGACTCAAAGAAGCTGAACGGCGAGAAATGGAGGAATTTGAAAAGCTTTCAAGCATTTCGAAAGCAGCCAGAGATGCAGAAGAAAGAACTAAGCTTAGTGATGAAGAAATCCATGATTTGATTTTTGCCGCTACAAATACAAATAGTACAACCGATAACAACAATTACAACACTATACCAAGTGAACCTGCATCTCAGTCAAAGAAAAAGGCAAAGAAGGTATTTGCCTCTTATGATCCCGATGATGATGTTATGATAAATCCACCAAATAAAAAATGTAACCTTGTCTTTGATGGTGTTGATGATTTTAGTGGAAAGAAAAGGAAAGAAGTTGCAGGCGAAATTTTATTTTCATATACTTCTGATGAAATGCGGCCGTATTTTAAAGAAAAGGATTATATAGCGTGCAGTGCTTATGTTTCTTCATTGACCGGTGGATATAAATTTTTGACTTTAGAAATAACAATTGCTTCAGAACATGCACAGCGCGATTATGGAATAATAGAGAAAGGAAGCGTAGTTACCATCAAATTGATGGACGGCGGTAATGTTAAACTTTTCAATAATAAAACTGATGTTGGGGTGATAGATAAACTCGAGAATGCAGTTACTTACAAAGCACAATATATTATTAGCTCCGGAGCTGAAAAGATTTTACGTAAAAATGAAATTGATAAGATCCGTTTGATTTGGAGTTCAGGTTATGAAGACTATGAAGTTTACAATTTGGATTTTTTTATTAATCAATTTAGATGTTTAAACTCGAAGTAGGTGAAAGAGAAACGGGGAAAATGGATGATGTGCAGATGTACGGATGGCTTGAAAACTACAAAACATGAACCACAAACTATAAACCAACTATTAAAAAAAATAGAAACATGCTTGGACTCAAACTACCAACAGATCCGCGGTGGGTTAATCTTGCAGAAATGGATCTCGAGGAAATCCTCACAGATCATGCATATTGTGAACAAAAAGCTGCTACTGCCTGTATCTCACTGATTCAACAATATCCTGATAAAGTTGAAATGGTCAAAGAATTGGCTCCGGTGGTGACTGAGGAATGGGGACACTTTCGAATGGTTTTGCAAGAATTGGAAAAAAGAGGTCTGACCCTTGGTCGTCAGCGAAAAGATGAATATGTGAACGAGCTTTTAAAATTTCAGAAAAAAGGCGGAAAAAGGGACGAGCAGTTTGTTGAGCGATTATTGATTTGTGCGTTGATTGAAGCCCGAAGCTGTGAGCGTTTTCGTTTATTGTCTTTGTACATTAGTGATGACAAATTGAAAGAATTTTATCACAAATTTATGGTTGCCGAAGCTAGTCATTATCGCCTTTTTATTGATTTAGCGAAATTGTATGGAGATGAAGAAAAAGTGATAACCCGTTGGAAGGAGTATTTGGATCATGAGGCTAAGATCATGGAAGGATTGAAATTGCGCGGTGATCGAATGCATTGAAACCAACATTGGTTATCAATCAAAAAAAGCACATCTGACTTTAGCTTTTTCTCTACGAGTTCCAATGTAATGATTCCCAAAAAAATTGTAGGAGACAAAAATTCCTGAAAAAATATACCAATCGAGATCATTCAGATCACCTCTGGCTGTACCTTTTTCGGGAGGGTCTGCATCTACAATAAGTTCTCTGGTCCGCCACGACAACTCAGCAGCCATTTGGCCATTTATCTCAGCCAATTTTTTAAGGTCTGGATAATAACCGCTTACATCATCCAGATGATCTGTAAAAGTTTTTCTCATTCCAAACTCAAATCCAAAATTCAATTTGTCATTTTGAGTAAATTTGATTCCGATACCAAATGGAATAGAAATTTGGGTGAGGTTGTATTTGCTTTGATAACCGTCTAAACCCTGCCCTTCAGTCCCTAGTGGTTGTAAATTGTACCACTTTCCATTATAATTGGTTTGTGGATTAAATCTGTAAATGGCTATGCCGCCGAATAGGTATGGTGAAAAAGGTCTTGTCAAATTATAAGCTTCATATCGCAAAATATTTATCTCGGCTGTCAATTCGACTTCAAAAATGTTTGACCTGAAATGTAAGTTTCGGAAAACTCTTTGACTCGTTGGGTCAGCGTTTACATCAGAAGCTGAGATTTTACCATAATTGACTCCTCCTCGAAATCCAACCCAACCAAAAGCATTAAACCGTGCGAATGCTCCTACAGCAAAATGTGAATCACCCAAGCTAGTCCAGAGGCCGGAAGGTGTAAGATCACCCAGGTAATTTGAACCACCAACTCTGACCCCGAGATCGAAATGCTGGGCGGTAAGGTGCATTGCATTGACCAATATTAGTAGAGAAATTATAAAAAATCTCATGGTTGATTCGTTTCCTAAAGAGTAAGAGTTGGTAATTTAAAACGAGAGGGGGGATATTGCAATTTAAGAAGACTTTTAACAAAAAGAAAGTCATATTCGTATTTTTTGAATTTAAAAGCTAAAAAATACCCAATAATTATAACTCCTTAGCGATGGATTTGAGCATTTTTCTGTCAATTGTGTGTTTCCCATCAAAAGTTCGAATCTCATAATTGATGCCCTGCTCTTTTGCAAATTCTCTTTGCCATTGCAACCTTTCCAGGGTTACATATTGATCATTTTCACCGTAAACAAATATGGTTCTTTTGGTATTGAAATAGATTTGATGTGGAGTATAATCCAAATCTTCTGGAAGCAATCCAGCCCATAAAATTAAATGATCAAACTCTGGAAACTCTCGCATAATCCATCTACATTGAGTGGCGCATCCTTGTGAAAATCCCAAAAGTGTAATTTTTACATTTTCAGCCATTTGATTTTTAAAAGTATCGTACAACAATCTCAAATAACGAGTATAGTCTGCGATCTCATCGAGGCGATTTTTTTTAGTCATCCAGGAGGCAGCAACTTCACCATAAACTCCTCCCCAATAAAATCTTGAAAATCCTTCCGGAGCAAGAACGAACGTCGATCCATCATCAATTTCAGTGAATTTTTTAATGAGGTTGCTTGCCAGTTGACCATAACCATGGCAAACAATCCAAAATCGCTTGATGTGTTTTCCTGGAGTGCCGAGGGTGTAATAATGAGCTGTTTTTTGGATTTTAATTTGATGGGCATTGATCATTTTGAGATGTCTTTTGGATAAAAATACAAAACCCTTGCTGATAACCACAGATCGGAAAGAGTTTAAAAAATTTCTTTTAAAAAATGATTAATTTCCTTTTCCAAAAACATCTTTTTTCTTGGAACCATCGAGCACAGGTTCATCGCGAGGAGCTGTTTCATAGACATGATTAAAAACCTTATGTACATATTCCCATTTCCCGTTATTTAATTGATAACCTTCATAACTTCCATCGGGCAAATTGCTTGGCCCTTGTCCGGGGACTTCACTCATTCCCCTAATAAGGTGATCAAAAATTATCATTTCGAGATGACCATCGTAGTTAAGTTTGACGGAAGCTGCTGCGCTAAAAGTCAGCACGATTCGATTTTTGGGTTCATGAGGATGCTCAGGATCAAGGGATACAAATACCGGCGATCCAAAAACAGGCTTTCCTTCTTTAAAACTCAAAACATCTATTAATTTTCTTTTGGTATGAAAACTTAATCCATCGTAGCCAAAAAGAAGGTATTTATTGCCTTCATCGGTTTCGAAATCAATCAAATTGTAATAAACGGCACCGTACCATTTTTCAGGGGTGAGAATATCTTCATGGACATTGTTCACTTCATGAGAGCGATCTCTGAGCGGAAACAATTCGAGCGTAGGAGAATTCATTTGGATGGCTCCATAATAGCGATAATCATTTTCATCGATATAAAGCTGCCAGGTAAATATTCTGAATGTACTATCAGCAGGATATTGAATGGAAATTGATCTGAGCCTTTCAAAAGGATAGTCAAACGTATTTTCTTGTTTCAAAGCTTTAACCAAGGTTGGAATAAACTTTTTTACCGCTAAAAATCTATTTTCTTCTATTGAATCATTGACTATCAAATAAGACAAAAGTGCCAAAGTATCTTCATAAGTTTTAATGGTATCAAAAGCATTTTGCGGCAAATCTTGAATTTTTTCGTCAGATTGAGCTGAGACTTTAAATAACAGAAACGAAAAAATAATGGAAAAAATAAGTTTATTCATGAGTACCTTTTAAATGATAGCTTTGCTTGAATTTATTTGAAAACGAATGGTGGTGGTGCTAAATTGTAAACATCTTAATTTTCAAGTTAACACAGGGTTAAATTTTGGAATCTTATTTTTGAACAAAAAAATCAACGACGTCTTCGCCTTTTGTTGTTTTTGTAATCCATAAAAATAAATTCGCCAAGGCCTTGCAGACTACTGTAAAAAGCTTTTCCATTATTGGCCTTAGTAAATTGATCCACAAATCGCACCAGGTATGGATCACGTGCGATCATAAATGTTGTGATTGGAATGTCAATTTTTCTGCAACGAGTTGCCAGGTTAAGCGTTCGGTTGACAATTTTTCTATCTAATCCAAAGCTGTTTTTATAATATTTTTTCCCTTTTTTTATACAAGTCGGTTTTCCGTCAGTGATCATAAAAATTTGCTTATTTGGATTTCGGCGCCGTCTTAAAAGATCCATTGCAAGCTCAAGCCCTGCAACGGTATTGGTATGATAAGGTCCAACCTGTAAGTAAGGCAAGTCTTTGATTTCTATTGACCATGCGTCATTTCCAAAAACAATAATATCGAGCGTATCTTTAGGATAACGTGTCGTAATCAGCTCTGACAATGCCATCGCAACTTTTTTAGCGGGTGTGATGCGATCTTCTCCATACAAGATCATCGAATGCGAAATATCGATCATCAAAACAGTACTCATCTGACTTTGATAGTATGTCTCATGCACTTCCAGATCGTCATGCGTAAGGTGAAAATTTTCAATCCCATGATTGATCTGGGCATTGCGGAGCGAGTCGGAGACCGCGATATTTTCAATACTATCTCCAAATTCATAAGGTCGTTTGTCTGAAGTGAATTCATCTCCCTTTCCGACTTGTTTTGTGTTGTGATTGCCTCTTTTCGATTTTTTCAGCTGATCAAAAATATCATCCAAGGCTTTTTGTCTCATAGATATTTCCAATTTTGCAGATGGAGTGAAAATAGGATTTGAAGGATCTGGTTGCTGGAGGTATCCTTTTTTAATCAAATCCTCAATAAAATCTGCCATCCCATAATTTTCGTCAGTCAGCTTGTACTCTTTGTCCAGTTCTGTCAACCAACTCAGTGCTTCCGATACATCTCCTGAGGTATGGATCAGCAACTCCTGAAAAAGTTTTAACAACTTTTCAAAAGTACTTCCTCCTTCATTTCCCGGAACAAATTGTGAAAACCGATAACCGATCATTTTTACAAAATCTTTTTATTTCAAAAAGTCGGAAAAAGATTATTGAACCTTAACATTATAGCTCAAAAATCTATCATAATCCGGTCGATCTGATGCGCGTTTGTGGATAAACTGATCACGTATTTTTCCATTATGTATCAAAAACAAACCTGGCATTTGAGTCGAATCTCCCAAATGTTTTGCCAATTCCAATTGGTGACCTTCTTTTTTGGCGGAATAACCACGGATCCAGGTTCGCAAGCCAAATAATTGTGTAAACGATCCTTTTGTAAGTTTAAATGATTTATAATATCTGGCTGTTGGGTCACTTATATGTGATACGCCGCTTAGGTTATAATTGTTGAAATATTGGTCGGCGATGTCGTTTTCAGACATGTGAACGAAAATGAGTTGAATACCTTTGTTTTCAAATTGTGTTCTTTTCTCCGAAAGGTCACACAGCGCCTCTTTACAGAAAATGCAACCGAAATGTCTTAAAAAAACCAGTAAAACCGGCCTCTCATCGGAAAGTTTTTCCAGGTTTTCATAATTGTTGGTTACCATTTCATTTAAAATGGCAGGATCAATAGTTATAATCATTGGTATGGGTATATTTTGTATTTATACCAAATCTAAATAACAATTATGATAATCGAAAGGTTTTTATAGAAAGAGTATTATTTATAAAAGAATTGATACTTTCTTGGCTTAATCAATAATCTAATTGGTCTAATAATATTTTGAAAACGATTTATTAAAAAAAAGCATCCCGCAGATACGAGATGCTTTTCACATTTTTAAAAAGAGAATCAGTTATACGATAGCCATTCCCTCAAAGGTCTCCATGACTTCTCTGACATGCTCTGCTGAGTTGTGCAACAAACGCATTTCATCGTCATTCAATTGAAGTTCCAGTAATTGAGTGATTCCACTTTTGCCAAGCTTAACCGGAACACCGAGGTACATATCGTTTAGTCCATACTGGCCTGTCAATCGTGCGCAGCAAGGGAATATTCGATTTTCATCTCTGAGGATAGATTCTACCATTTGAGCAGCTGCGGCTCCTGGGGCATACCATGCTGAAGTTCCCATCAATTTTACCAATTCTCCTCCGCCTTTTTTCGTTCTTTCAACGATGGCATCCAGTTTTGCTTCATCGATCATTTCCAAAACAGGAATTCCTGAAACAGTGGTGTATCTTGGAAGGGGTACCATAGTGTCTCCATGACCACCCATCAAAACTGCCTGAATGTCTTTTGGAGAAACGTTTAGCTCGGTTGCTAAAAATGCACGATATCTGGCAGTGTCGAGGATCCCTGCCATTCCAAATACTCTGCTGGAATCCAATTCTGAAACCTTGTAAGCAGCGTAAGTCATTACATCCAGCGGATTTGAAACGACGATTATAATCGGATTGCTGGAATATTTCATGATTGATTCGGTAACAGTTGAAACAATCTTTGCATTTGTTGAAATCAAATCATCACGGCTCATTCCAGGTTTACGTGGGATACCGGCAGTAATTACAACGATGTCAGAATTAGCTGTTTTTTCGTAATCTTCAGTGCCTATAAGGCTGGTGCTATAATAATCGATCGGGGCTTGTTGCCAACTATCAAGGGCTTTACCTCTTGCCAAATCACCTTTGATGTCAAGAAGAACAACTTCGTTTACTAAATCCTTGTGAGCCAAAACGTTTGCAACTGTGGCACCAACGTTTCCGGCTCCTACTACGGTTACTTTACTCATAATGAAAAGGGTTAGATTTTATAATTTTTATAATTTTTTAAATGAATATTACGATGTGAAGAATAATTTGCTGCAAAAGTAGGAAAATGAATCGTAAATAAGAGTATGTTTAAACTTTTATGATTGAACCAAAACGAGAAAATATTATTTTGAATAAGGCGAAAAACACAGATGATGCCATAGCATCGGCGAGGCTTTTTAACGCAATGCAAAATAATATATGCCGTTTGTAGCCGATTGATAAGAATTTAAACATACTCTAAATTCAATTTTAAAGAATAGATTATGCATAACTCACGTTAATATTGGGAATTACTTACCTACGATTCTTCTTCAATTATTAATGCTCGGATTATCCAGTTTTAACAAACTGAGTGGAATTGACAAGGTTCAGACATAGTCGTGCGCAAAATTTTATTAATTTTGTGGCATTCTCTAATTTATACATATTTTCATTATATAAATTTTTAAATAAAAATGAATAAACTTCTTACAGCATTTTTTACATTTTCAATGCTATTTAGCTTTTCGGTTTTAGTGGCACAAAGTCATGTTTGCGGAACAAGTGATCAAACGCAATATGACGCAAGAGAGCGATTGTTTCAAAACCGCACGAATGCGGCTAATCAGGAGACGGCATCATCAAGAGATGTGACGGTTTACGTACCACTTAAATTTCATATCGTAACCAAAACAAACGGGTCTTTTGGTATTTCAGAGGCCACCATTTTGAATTTGTTATGCACGATAAACGCTGCATTTGAAGATCAGGACATGATATTTTATATCAATTATCCTTTTAATTACATCAATAACACCAATCTTTTTGATGATCCTGGAAGTGTTGGTGGTTTAAATACCATTGCCTGGAATTGGGATGATAATTCTGTAAACGTTTTTATCGTAAACGAAGCTGGTCCTGGTGTCGCTGGCTACTATTTGGGGCCATTCATGAATTATCCTTATGAGCACATTATTATTCAAAAAAGTAGCGTTGGAGGAAATACAGCTCCTCACGAATTGGGACACTTCTTTAGCCTCGCACATCCGTTTTTTGGCTGGGGACAAGCCGGAGATACAGGATGGGATCCCGCAGTGCATGGTAATCCAGTCGGACTATGGGCACCTGATGGTTCTCCAAATGAAAAAATGGATGGATCTAATTGTATGACAGCGGCGGATGGTATCTGTGATACTCCTCCGGATTATTTCTTTGCCACTTCTCCCGTTCACGATGGCGATTGTTCATGGGAAGGAGGTGCCAAAGATCCCAATAATGTCCTTGTAGTGACAATGGAAGAAAACATGATGAATTACTTTGACGGTTGTGGTGAATATGTTTTTACAGATGATCAAAAAGATGCGATCAGAGCAGATTTCAACTCTCCATTTCGGTCTTACATTCGCCACTCTTATGTGCCACCTCATGATGTGATTACTGAAGCTCCGGAGCTTGTTGAGCCAATCAACAATGAAATAACTGCTGGGTATAATGCTATAACTTTTGATTGGGATGAGCCGGATGGCGGAGCGCAGAGATATTTGTTGGAAATCGACCAGCAGCCTACTTTTGGGTTCCTTCCGAAAAGGTTCATCATCGCAAATGGAACATCAACCGAAATTGAAGACATTTTTAGCCCCAATGTGACTTATTACTGGAGAGTTACTCCTTACAATGATGGTAATACCTGTAACCTGCCAACTTCTGCTGTAGAGTCATTTGTTGCTGGTGAAAATGTAAGTACGAAAGAAATTGAAGCTGTAAATGATTGGGCCATATTCCCTAACCCTGCTAGCCAAATTGAAATGCTTACCATACAGGTTGAGGCTGATGAAGCTTTTGATGCTGATATTCGTTTGTATAATATGACAGGACAGTTGGTGAAAACTGTAAAGGATCATCAATTCAACATTGGTGCAAACAACTATAACATGAATATTTCTGGTATTAATACCGGAATGTACATTGTGACCATTCAAACTGATAAAGGCGTGAATAACAAAAGGTTAGTGATAACAGAATAATTTTTTAATTGTTTTAAACTAAAAATGGTGGTATGATACAATTTGTACCACCATTTTTTTATCTGCGTTTTACTTTGAAAGACCAGGTGATTTTGATTTTTGAGGCGATATCTCCGTTTGCCAAAGTCCCTGTAGAATTAATAGTCACTTTTACTCCCTCTTTGGTGTCAATAGCTTGCTGGACCGCCTCGATTATTTTAATCCCTTCTTCACAGGTGAAGGTAATCGTTGAGCTCGCTTTTTTGAGAAATTCGACTTCAATATTAGTGACGAGCATCGAAATTTTTCCTCGTCCTTTCAAAGCAGTTGTTGCCATCAATCCTGTGGATAGCTCTGCTGCTCCTGCCTGAGCTGCGAAATAAATTGAATTAAAAGGGTTTTGTGTTCTCCAATTGTAAGGTAATTCCACTTCCGTGCGATATGGTGAGCAGGATTTGACTTTTATTCCCCACCAAAAGGCTGAAGGCAGGTTTTTTAAAAAGTACAAACGCATTTTCCAATTGGTGTTTAAATTAGCAACATGGCTCTTCACTACAGTTGACTCGGGGTTGAAGGTATTTGTTGAACTTTGAACGGGCATATTTGAAAGGTTCAGTTTTTATAAAAATCATTCTTAAAGCTAAAATTATTAAAATTTAAATATAACACGTTTTCATTACAAATCACAAGACATATATTAATCCATTACCTTTTGTTTTCCGGCAAAATGCCTTACTTTTGATCGCGAATTCAAAAATGGATTTTTTGAATGTGAATGACCCATTTTCAATTGAAAAAATAATAAAATGAATTTACACGAATATCAGGGAAAAAATTTACTGAAAAGCTTCGGTGTTGCCATACAGGAAGGAAAAGTAGCTGAAACAGTCGAAGAGGCAGTATCTGCTTTCTATGCATTGCAAGATGAAACAAAGACCGAATTTGCTGTCGTAAAAGCACAGATTCATGCGGGTGGTCGTGGTAAAGGCGGTGGTGTGAAACTGGCAAAAAATGTGGGAGAAGTGAAAGAATATGCAGGAAATATTCTTGGCATGATGCTAAAAACACCCCAAACACCTGGTGGCCTCAATGGTCCTGGAAAATTAGTACGCAAAGTTTTAATCGCTGAAGATGTCTATGCTCCGGATTTCGACGCTTGCAAAGAGTATTATGTTTCGGTGCTTATGGATCGTGAAAAAAAGTGTAATGTAATAATCTATTCAACGGAAGGTGGAATGGACATCGAACAGGTGGCCGAAGAAACTCCACATCTCGTGCATAAAGAATATGTTGATCCGACCTTGGGTTTGCAAGGTTTTCAAATGCGAAAGATAGCATTCAATCTTGGTTTGAGCGGGAAAGCGTTCAAGGAAATGACCAAATTTATTTCTTCACTTTATAAAGCTTTTGTAGAAAGCGATGCCAGTTTGTTCGAGATCAATCCTTGCCTGAATACTGGCGATGATCGAATACTGGCCGTTGATTGTAAAGTTACCCTTGACAATAATGCATTATTCCGTCACCCTGATTTAGCAGCCTTGCGAGATACTAACGAAGAAGACCCAACGGAGGTAGAAGCGAAGAGCTATGGTCTCAACTTTGTCAATTTGGATGGTAACGTTGGTTGCATGGTAAACGGAGCAGGACTTGCAATGGCAACGATGGATATCATCAAGCTCTGTGGTGGGGAACCTGCAAATTTCCTGGATGTGGGTGGAACTGCTGACGCCGAGCGAGTCGAACAGGCTTTTCGGATTATTTTGAGAGATCCAAATGTAAAAGCGATTTTAATCAATATTTTTGGGGGAATCGTTCGTTGTGACCGCGTTGCGCAAGGGGTGGTTGACGCTTATCAAAACATGGGTAACATCAATGTGCCTATCATCGTTCGCTTGCAAGGAACCAATGCCGATATCGCCAAAAAAATAATCGACGAATCAGGCTTGGAAGTTCATTCTGCTATCTTGTTACAGGAAGCTGCAGATTTGGTGACTAAAGTTTTGGAAGACTGAGAGTATGTTTAAACTTTTATGATTGAGCGAAAACGAGAAAATATTATTTTTGAATAAGGCGAAAAACGTAAGCGATGCATAGCATCGGCGAGGCTTTTCAACGCAATGCAGAATAATATATGCCGTTTGTAGCCGATTGATAAGAATTTAAACATACTCTGAATTTGATCATTTAGAAATATTGAAAAGAGAGTTCGTAAACAATGAGATTTGCGAACTCTTTTTGTTTTAATTTTCCTAAGTTTGCCTGGCGATGGAAAATAAATATACACTTTTCGAATTGAATGAATACATCCGCAGGGTTGTGGCACTCAATCTGCCAGATGCCCTGTGGATTAGTTGCGAAATTGCGCAGTTAAGCGTTTCAAAAGGACATATTTTTATTCATTTAGTTCAAAAAGAAGAAAATGGCGATTCAATAATTGCGCAATCAGAGGCTGTGATTTGGGCAATGGACTATCGTCGCTTGAAGCGTAAATTTGGAAAAAATCTGGATAGCCTATTGCAGGAGGGCATGGAAGTGATGATCTACGCAAAGGTCGATTTTAACGAGCGATATGGATATAAACTGGTCATCACTGATCTCGATCCAGTTTATACTATTGGCAAACTGGCTTTACAGCGACAAAAAGTGGTTGAAGTTTTAAAAAAGGAAAATTTGTTGCAAAAAAATGCAGCGATTCCGCTTCCCTTGGTGATAAAACGGGTTGCAATTCTAAGTTCGAAAAATGCAGCCGGATTACAGGATTATTTAAACCAAATTAATCAAAATCAATTTGGCTATGTTGTTGGAAACCAACTCTTTCCGACTTCTATGCAAGGCGATAAAGTAGAGTTGGAAATGATGACTCAACTGAATTTAATTGCTCATCTGAAGAACAATTTTGATTGTGTAATCATAGTCAGGGGAGGAGGGGCAAGACTTGATCTGAGTGCTTTTGACAGCCTTGAATTGAGCAAGGCAATAGCCAATTGTTCTTTGCCTGTGATTACCGGTATTGGTCATGACATCGATGAGACCGTTGTGGATAAAGTGGCGCATTCTTCTCTAAAAACACCAACGGCAGTGGCGGATTTTATTATTCAGCATAATCT
>JANQFJ010000257.1 GCA_028277915.1 Saprospiraceae bacterium | reverse complement strand
ATATCAGTCTCTCCATTTGAGTTTAAATTAAAGTCAGCTATTCCAGGATCAAAGTCTGTGGTTCCTTGAAAATATCCGGTTATATAAATGGCACCCCACTTGTCCAGGGCAATCGAACGTCCAGTTTGGTCAGAACCCCCACCTATTTGTTTCACCCAGATCAAGTTTCCTATCGTATCCAGTTTTTGTACAAAAGCGTCATTGCCTCCGAGGGAGTTTAGGTTGAACGATCCAGCACCCGGATCAAAATCTACTGTCGTTTCAAAAAATCCAGTTGTATGAATATTGCCAGAAACATCTAAAGTCAGGCTATAGGGATTGTCATCACCGTTTCCTCCAATCTGTTTGGCCCAAATCAAATTGCCGTCAGGATTAAGTTTTTGAATGAAAATATCCCGATCTCCGGCAGAAGTGAAGTCCATATTGCCTAATCCCGGATCGAAATCAACGCTCGCTTCAAAATGCCCAATTGTGAAAACATAGCCCAAAGTGTCTGTCTTTATAGAAACACCAGCATCAAAACCTGAACCGCCCATTGAGACCGCCCAAAGAAAATTACCAGACGGATCGAGTTTTTGAATAAAAATATCTCTGTCGCCAATGGAATTTAAATTTGTAATACCAGGTCCCGGATCAAAATCAACTGTTTCGCCAAAATACCCGGTAGTATAAACATTACCCATTTTGTCCGCTGTTATAGCACGGCCCCTGTCAATTTCAGAACCACCCATACTATTTGCCCAAACGAAATCTCCTGAAGCATTGAGTTTTAGAATATAAATGTCATCATTACCATTTGCAGTGAGATTAAAAACTCCAGGCCCCGGATCAAAGTCAACTGTTTCGCGAAATTTTCCTGTCAAATATACATTTCCCAAATAATCTACAGCTATCGCAAGAGCATGGTCGTGATTTGTTCCTCCTATATTTTTTGCCCAAACAAGATTGCCTGAATCATTGAGTTTTTGAACAAAAATATCACTCCCTCCATTTGAACTCAAAGAGTTGATCCCCGTCCCCGGATCAAAATCTATCGTTTGTCTGAACCTTCCGGCAGTATAAACATTTCCAGAAGCATCAATAGCGATAGCATGACCTCGATCATCTTCGCCGGATCCAAGTTGATTTGCCCATTCAAAATCTGGTTGCTGAGCAGAGGATTCAAAACCAATTAAAAGTAAAAACACAATAGTGGTCAAAGCAAGTTGGTTAATTTTCATTGTTCAAATGAATTTCAATTTCAAAATACCTTCTGCATTATTCATACATATAATGCAGGAGTTAAGAATGTTGCTTTAAAAACGGTTTTTGAAATAGGGTAAGTCGAGGAGCTGTAAAGTTTTATAACTTTTTGAAATGATGTTTTTCTTTCAATATTAGAAGAAAGACATTAATTTTTATGTAGCAAAATAGTTTAAACCTTTGCTTTAGTCATGATCATCAAAAGCATTGAAAATGATCTTCATCAAGATAGTAATTATTTTCCAGTGGAAAAACTGAAAAGTCCCAAATTACTTGAATTTACAACTCTATCGCAGCCGAATGGCAGATATAATCGGGAATAATGCCCGTTGAATTGATCCGCTTTTTGGCTTTGTGGGGCAGGGTGGTGCCCGTCAAGACCAGTGCAGTGTCGATGCCAAATTTGTTTCCGCCAATGATGTCGGTGTACAGCGTGTCACCTACCATCAGGATTTTTCTTTTGTCAATTTTCTTGCCTTGCGCGCAATGCTCGTAAGCGAAGATGAACATATTGGAGTCAGGTTTGCCGAAACGGATAAACCTTCGATTGGTAATAGCTTCCACCATATTGGCGATGCCTCCGATGGCAATGGCGATGTCGTTGTTGGAAACGGGATAAAACCAGTCTGTGTTGGCGACTACTGCCGGGATATTTTTCTTTCTGAGCAGGTTGACTATCTTGTTGATGTCGTGATTCCAATCAAACCCCTCATCATCCATAAAAACCAAAACATTGATATCGTCGATATTTTTGAGATCGAGATCTGAGACCGAAAGTGCATTCAGACCCAGTTCGTGGAGATATTCCTCTGAATGTTTTTTTCCGAGGTAAGCTACGGTTCCGTTTGCTACTTTCAGCTGCAAAAATTCACGGGCGAGCATTCCCGAAGAAATAATTTTGTCCGGAGTGATTTCGCGTAGTCCAAAATTGTGGTAAACCTGGGCCAGCCTTTCTGGTCCGCGGGAAGCATCATTGGTCAAAATATAATAATCGATTCCTTCTTCTTTCAAATATTTGAAAGTTTTGCCGATGCCATCAATCAGTCCATTGTAATTTTTCAAGACACCATAAGCATCGAAGAATATGATTTCGTAATTTTTTACAATTGATTTAAAATCGGTGATTTTCATCGAAGAAGAATTGAGGGTTTGAGGTTCAGAGATTGAGTACATTTAAAATTTTTTCTGCTTTAAATTCGGTATCCAATATTGGAAAATATATTTCGTAGGCTTCTTTTTGAAGTTTGCTGGCGTACATTTCATGGAAAAAATAGCGGCCGTCTTTGATTACATAATTGAGTATAAAAAAACGGTAGGCTTCTTTCATAAACCGGACTTCGGTTTCGGTCAATGGGTATACTTCATGGTATTCTTTTAAAAACAGCAAAAACCGTTCTTCCATTAATGGCCCCACCAAATAACTGAAAACTGTTCGATCGCCGATGTCAGAAACGATCCGGCTGAAAAAGTAAAAATCCATCACCCGCGTACTCATTCGAAACCAGTCATAATCCCATCTGGAGTACAATTTGAAATCTTCTGTCACAGAAAAATTACCAATATTCCAGTCAATAAAAACGGGCATTTTGCTGAAGTTAGCGTAATTGAATTTTTGGGTGTTTTCAAAAAACAACTCGCATTGCTGTTTGATTTGATCGATGTGCATCCGGTATTCAAACTGCCCATGTTCGGAATCGAGTATTTCAAGCAAATGATTAATATCTGTGTGTAGCGTTTTTGAATAAGAAGGCAGAACGCCTTTGACTTTATAACAGGCTTTGTGAAAACTGGCTAGGTCCCTGGCGATGGTCACAATCTGCTCACGATTAAATCTTCGTGGAGGTTTCTTATTAATTGAGATCGGGTTGTAAAAAACAACCCATGCATCTAGTTGAGCTCTTGTAAATCGATAAGTGTAAACTTCATTGGATTTCATCAACGAACGTGCAAGAAAGTTCTGGAAAGGTGCTGGAAGATTATTGGCCAATGCATTGATGATCGAATGATCTTCTTTAAAATGCTCATATTTGCCAAAATAGGACAGCTTTGCGATGACAATGTCATCACTTGCCAGTTTTACACGGAACACATGGTTGGTCGAAACTTGTGCGCTGATGTCTCTTATCGACTGAATGGGGCGACTGCTATCGTACTTTAGCCAGGCTTCCTGAATGATATTCGTAAAATCTAACTGGCGCATAAAATCAAAATATGAAAGGACTAATATTCGGATGCATGTAAAATACGGCGCAAATCTACAAAGGTTTTTAAAACCTGAGTAGCTTTTGTGATCCTGTTTTGATTTTATATTTTAATGAATGGAATCTGGCCAAAACCGGCTTTGGTTTGAAGCTTTAAAAAATAAGGCCCGGAGGGTAAATCAGAGATATCGAAATGTTCTAAATTCTGTCCATCGTTTCGAAAATCTGAAAGAATGGTTTTGATTTTTTGCCCTTGAGCATTGAAAAGCTCGATTTCCACTTTTGCATTTTCTTTTAAAAAATAAGCCAGCTGAATAGAGTGGTGTGCAGGATTGGGATAGCTGTTTAGATCAAAATTTTCCGGCATGGTAAGTTGTGAAAGGCCAACTTTATTGTCAATAACTATCAATATATCGCGGGATGTTTCACTGATCAATTGACCACTTCTAGTGGTTGTAATACAGGCTTTTACAATGAAATAACCCGGAGCTGGCGGGCTAAACCATGTAAAACCACCAGTAATCGTATCAAAATAAAAAGTATTGGGCTGACCGAATAATTCATCCAGCATAAAATAATTGTCAACATCTACTTCGCAAAGTTCAAATTTACTTTCATCCCCATCAGGAATAATTGTCAAAGAGTTGTAAACCAGATATTGGTCCTGGACGCCAATACTGATTGGTAAAGACTGAGAACGAGGCAAAACATTATATGAGCCGTTTTGTGGGTCTATCAACTCGAAATAGGCACTTAGTTTAAAATTTTGTTCGCTGTTCAAATTCATATTAAAAATATCATTACTCCAGCAACATTCTTCGACGGTGATCTCATAAAACCCGTGTTGGCTGTATTGATGAATCCAGTAAAAGTGAAGCGTTTTTGTATCAATTGCAGGATTTTCCAAAACCTGTGGACTGCTGAGGGTTTCACAGCTTCCATCTCCCCAGCAGATGGTGATCTGTTCGATTTGGGAGTGAATGATCAGATTGATATTAATATTTACCTGGACAGAATGAGAAGTGTATTGTTCAACATGAATGTCACCTCCGCGAAAATCACCTGCATTTAGTGAATAGCTAAAAATTAAAAAAAATAGAACGAATTTAATTTTCATACTGCTTAAAGTCTGTTTTGAAACACTCCTACAAGTTACTACAATAGAATTAAAACAATATTTAAAAAACAAAAAAACTCATTTAGCGTATTATGTAGGATGTTTTGTTTTAAGAGTAGAATATTCATTTTAAAGGCATTGGACATTGGAAATTTCGGTGAAAAATAGCTGAAATTTATCTGTGAACAAGTTTATAATTATATTTTTGCAATCTATGCAGTTTTTATACCCTACATTTCTTTTTGCACTTTTTGCGCTGGCTATTCCGATCATCATCCACTTGTTCTTTTTCCGCCGTTTCAAAAAGGTCTATTTTACGAACGTTCGGTTTTTGAAAGAGGTCAAAGAAGAGACTAGTGCCCGTCAAAGGCTTAGAAATTTGTTAGTTTTATTGATGAGATTGTTAGCGGTAGCTGCTTTGGTTTTCGCTTTTGCGCAGCCATTTATACCGCAGGATTCAGAAGTCAAAAAAGGAGCAAAATCTGTGAGTGTTTTTATTGACAATTCATTCAGTATGAGCGCTTTAAGTCAGGATGTTCCTTTGGTGGAAAAAGCCAAGCAGCGTGCTAGGGAAATTGTCAATGCCTATCAAGTTGAAGATCGTTTTCAGGTCCTTACCAATGATTTTGAAGGACGACATCAGCTTTTGGTCAGTAAAGAAGATGCTTTGACATTGATAGACGAGGTGTCCATTAGCCCATCTGTGAAAGAAATTTCAAAAGTGCTTACGCGGCAGCAACAGGCGCTCAACAGTGGAGCATCGGACAATAAAACAGCTTATGTCATTTCAGATTTTCAAAAAAATATTTCAGATTTTGAAAATTTTCAGGATACAACGCTGGAAGTGAATCTCGTTTCGCTCCAACCCATCCAGGAACGAAATATCAGCATAGATTCCTGCTGGTTTGATGCTCCGGTACAGATGATCAATCAAACCAATACATTAATCATCAGTGTGAAAAATCACAGCGACCAGGATGTGGAAAACATTCGATTGTCACTTCGCCATGAAGGCCAGGTCAAACCGGTAGGAACGCTTTCAATTCCGGCACTTTCCTCTGTCACTGATACGGTAAATATTACCATCCTCCGAACAGGTTGGCATGAAGCGGAACTCAACATCACCGATTATCCGGTTCAATTTGATGATAAATATTATTTCACTTTCAATGTTGCAGAAGAAATTAAAATACTGGTTATCAATGAGCTTGCAGAAAACAAATACCTCGATGCCACTTTCAAGGGAGTGGATTACTTTACCATTGTCAACCAGTCGAGTGGCAACTTGGATTATTCCGCTTTTTCGGATTATCATCTGATCGTCACAAATGGTTTGAATGCTTTTTCAACGGGATTGTCGTCTGAGCTGAAGCAGTTTGCTGAAAATGGTGGAAATGTTTTGGTGTTTCCAAGTGCTTCTCTAAACAAATCCAGTTATAACAGTTTTCTTTCATCATTACGAGCCAATGAATTGCAAGCTTTTGATAATCGTGAACGCAAAGTTTCCGTGATGAATACAGAGGAGTTTGTATTTAATGATGTTTTTGAAAACAAAAGCGCCAATTTGAAGCTTCCGGTTTCACAAGCCAATTATAGTCTCAGCAAATTTTCCAGTCGGGTTGAAGAGCCTTTGCTAAGTTATCGCGACGGCTCAACATATCTGGCGAAATATAAAAACAAACAAGGGCACCTTTACCTTTGCACTTCTCCGCTCGATGAAGAATATAACAACCTGGTTCGTAGCGGTGAGATATTCATTCCCATGTTGTACAAAATGGCTATTTCCACTGCCAAAGAGAAACAAATAGCTTATACGATTGGAAGAGATGAATTGATCGAAGCGGACAACAGCATCAGTGGAGCCGATCTGGTTTATAAAATCAAAGGAGCTGAAGAAGAGTTTATTCCTGAACAAGCGGTGATTGGTCCAAATGTATTACTCGGTATCAATGGGCAAATTACACAAGCGGGGTTTTACGACCTGTTTTTAAAAGAAGGCGAAGTCCTTTCAAAATACGCATTCAATTATGATCGTAAAGAATCGGAAATGGCTCATCTGAACAATGACGATCTTCGAAATCTTGCAGGAGATTATCTCAATGTCATCGAAAATACAGCAGTTGCCAGCCTTACACCTATCATCGGGGAACGTAGCCATGGAATCGTTCTGTGGCGATGGTGCCTCATCCTCGCATTAATATTTTTGGGACTAGAAACTTTGTTATTACGAGTTTGGAGAGTTTAATATTTTACAATCATGATTGTGAAAAGGATAGGTTTAGTGAGGAAAAACCATAAATTTGGAGACTGAAAATATCAAAGTCCAAAATTTAATAAATATGGTTTTTATTCAAACTTTAATAAGCTTTCTGAGAGATGGTGAATATCGTGATTTGCTTTTTACAACAAGTATTTTTGTGGGTTTTGGTACAGTGATGTACCATTTTTTGGAAGGCTGGAACTGGATTGATAGTCTTTATTTTTCCGTCATTACGCTTTCTACTATTGGTTATGGGGATTTTTCACCAGCAACCGAAGCAGGAAAACTATTTACTATTTTTTATATCCTCCTTGGTGTAGGCGTTATCCTGTCGTTTATCAATACTGTGCACCACCACTTCGAAGAGGTCAGAACAAAAGGGAAAGAAAAAGGGAAAAGAAAAAGAAATAGCAAAAAGATTGTTGATTAAATCTTATCCACAAACCATCGCCAATTGTTTTGTGTTCGGGTGAAGAAAAGTTTATATGATTTCCTTTTTTAAAATCTTTTTATTTTCGCCCAGCTAAATGTATCCTATGCAGATTTTAAAGGAAACGAAAGGAGGGTTGCTACTTTTGATTGGGATTATGATATTGATCCTTGGATTTAAATTTCCCAAATTAGTTTCGGCTCCAAACGACTGGGTGATTGGTGATTCACATGATGGATTTCGGAGTTACGCTGCTGCTTATTTTCATGTCAAACACGATAGTACTTACCAACATTATGAAGGCATGCATTATCCCTATGGAGATGCCGTCGGTTTTACGGATAATTTACCACTCTTGTCCAATGCGGTCAAATTCATCAGCAATAATGTAGTCGATATATCGGATTATACAGGAGGAGCATTCAACTTGTTTTTTTTGTTTTCGATTTTGCTTTGCAGTTTGTTTTTGTACTTGATTTTCAGGTACTTGGAATTACCCAACTGGTATTCGATACCTTTTGCGATTGGTTTGACAATGCTTTCTCCACAGATGGAACGACTGCTTGCTCATTATGGTTTGGCACATCCTTTTGTGATACCACTGTTCATTTATCTCAGTTTGATATTTCATGAGAAAAGTGATGTAAAAACCAGTTTGCTGATTGCAACCGTTCTTTTTTTGATTAGCCAAATACACCTTTATTTATTTGCAGTTGGAGTATTGTTCATTGCAGCATTGATGGGATTCAAAACACTTTTTCGATTTGAGAAAAGAGAACTTGTTTTTAATATTGCCCATTTGGCTTTGCAAGTGTTACTGCCGTATTTATTGATTCAGTTATTATTAAATGATTCGGTGGATGATCGTCCTGGCAGGCCATATGGTTTTTTGGAATATCGCTCTTATTGGGAAAATGTATTCCTCCCGGTGGATTTTCAAATTGGTCGGTGGATCAACACCTACATTGCTGAAATCAGACCCATGTCCGGAGAAGGCAAAGCTTATATCGGATTGGTTGCGGTGGTTTTCTTTTTCAAAGAATTGGCCTTGCATTTCAAAAGCCTGGTTCGTAAAAACACTTACCACACAATTGCTTTGGAAGAACATCGGTTTTTTTTAAAAAGTATGCTTTGGGCGGCGTTTGCTTTGTTGATTTTCTCATTTGGGATTCCCTTTATTATTTCCGGATTGGAACATTTGCCTTACAAATTGGGACCGATCGGTCAGTTTAGAAGTATTGGAAGATTTGCTTGGATTTTCTTTTATGTGATCAACATTATTGCCTTTTATGCACTTTATTTCCAGATTAAAAGAATTAAAAAAGTATCGCTCAAAATTGGTTTGTTTGTGTTGATCCTTGGAGTGGTGAATTTTGAAGGGATTACTTTTTTCTTTTCAAAGATTAAAATAGATTTTATACCTCATCCGGAACTGAGGGATAATTTTAAAAAAGAGGACAATCCCTGGCTGGATTCGATTGATGTCAGTGATTACCAGGCAATTATACCGCTTCCACATTTTCATCAGGGATCAGAAAATTTTTGGAGAATTTCTTACGGACACGATATGCATCGCTCTATGTGGGCGGCTGTTCAAACGGGTTTGCCGATAACCGGTGCCTATCTGGGAAGAACTTCGGTCGGTCAAACGATCAACCAATTAGAATTCATAGCGGAGCCTTATCGGACGCCTGCAATTTTTGAGGATTTGCCAAATGACAAAGCATTTTTAGTGTTTTTACATAAAAAATCTTTCGAAATCGTTTGGTATCGTTTCAATCATTTGTTGTACGGACTTGCACCGATTTATGAAGACGATCAGATTATTTTGTACAAAATGACCAAAGCTGATATTATCCGAAACAAAAACAATAAAAGACAAAGCGCCATCAATGATTTTGAACAGTTAAAATTGTATCGTTTTGGTGAAGTCTTTTCAAAAAACAGTTTGCAGAATTTCGTTTACCAAAATTTTGATGATAAAAAAGCTTCAAAATATTATCGTGGTAATGGTTTCGAGGGAATTGGGAAAAACGAAAATGTAATTTTTGAAGGAAAAATCCCAAACCAGAAAGCGAATGATCGTTATGTTTTTTCCGCTTGGGTTTTTGCAAGAAAAGATTTATACCCTAAAACAATGCTTACGTTGAAAGAAATTGAAAGAGAATCCGGTGAGGAATTACAAAACAAAAGCTGGATGATCAACCATGATTTTCGGTCGTATGATCAGGACTGGGCATTGATTGATACACCTTTTGAGCTAAAAAGTGCGAACAGCACGATTCGTTTTTCGGTGAAAAATGGTGAATTGGGAGACCGGCCGATTTATTTTGACGAATTACAAATCCGTCTTCAGGAAGCAAAGCTTTTCCGAAAATTTGACGATGAGTTGATGTTTAATAACAGGTTTTATAAATATTGAAATAGAGGAATCTGAAAAATTTGCCATTTGAAAATAAATTTGTTATCAATGATATTTCGGCATTGGAAATTTTAAGCCTAAATTTGCGGATGTAAGGAAAGATTTAAAAGAATGATGATCATACTAACCATTTAACTCTTAACAACTTAACCCATAACCCATTACCAAAAACACTTCATCACCAGAATATAAACTCTTCAATGCTATTAATAAAAAATGCTACTATTGTTGATCCGACCTCAAAACTGAATGGCAAGAAGCGTGACATTTTGATTGACAAAAATGGACAAATTGAAGCAATCAAAGCAAATATAAAAGCTTCAAGGGCGAAAACTGTAGATGCAAAAGATGCCTGTGTTTCTGTCGGCTGGATGGATGTTGGGACCCAGGTTGGTGACCCAGGTTTTGAACATAGAGAAGATCTACAAACAGTTTCCCAAGCTGCCGCAGCAGGAGGTTTTACTGCAATTGTTCCGCATCCAAATACGCTTCCGACGGTTCATTCCAAGTCAGAGGTCAACTATTTGAAAAATAAAACTGAGCAGGAATTGGTGGATTTTTTTCCTATAGGTGCCATATCGCGAGATTGCAAAGGAAATGACATCACGGAGATGTATGATATGCACGAATCTGGCGCTGTTGCATTTTCTGATGGGCAAAAAACAATGCAAAACAGCGGGTTGATGATGCGGGCACTCCAATATGTAAAAGCATTTGACGGGCTGGTCATGAACCATCCACAAGATGCTGCCTTGGCTTCCGACGGACAAATGCATGAAGGTATGATGAGTACTTCGCTGGGAATGAAAGGAATTCCTCCAATTGCTGAAGAACTGATGGTGCAGCGCGACCTGTACCTAGCTGAATATACCGAATCAAGACTACATCTTTTTAATATTTCAACACGCAGATCTGTGGATTTGCTGAAGGAAGCGAAAGCAAAAGGAATTGACGTGACGGCTTCCGTTTCGGTGCTAAATTTGATTTTTGATGAAACGGCCATTGCGGAGTTTGATTCTAATTTTAAGGTTTTGCCTCCATTGAGAGAACAGCCAGACATTCGTGCTTTAAAACGAGGGGTTAAAAACGGAACTATCCAGCTGATCACCTCCAATCACACCCCTTTGGATGAAGAATCGAAAAATTTGGAATTTCCATACGCTGATTTTGGGGTAATTGGCCTTGAAACAATCTATGCGCTTTGTAACACATTTCTGGGAGATGTTCTAACTACAGAAAAAATAGTTTCTATTTTGGCGATAAATCCCCGCGAGTTACTTCGGATACCCATACCTTCTATCAAAGAAGGAGAATCCGCAAATCTCACAATATTTAACCCAAATCTGGAATGGACTTTTTCAGAAAAAGATATTTATTCAAAATCAAAAAATACACCTTTTGTAAATCAACGGTTCAAAGGGAAAGTTATCGGAACTATAAACAATGGGAAATACCAAATAGCTGAAATGTAGGACAAATGGACTATCCGTCGAAAAGATTTCTTTTTTAAGCTAATTAGTCGCATATTCGTAGGGCGTGTTTTCTATTTTTTTAACCTTCTAAAAATCAACTAATTATGACAACTTTAGATGAACCCACCGGCTATATCGACCCACAAGATGTTTCTCCTCGACCTACCGCGATGCGTTATGGAATGCTTTGGGGCTTATTTGGAATTTTGCTAGGCCTGATTGCTTATTTGATGGGTTGGACTGAACCTTCAGGGAGTTTTTCAGCGGGTAGTATGATAAATACAGTACTTTCGATTGCTTTGAGTGTAACCATGCTTGTTTTGGCAATTAAACATCATCGTGATAATGAACTAGGCGGGTATATAAATTTTGGACGCGGTTTTAGGACTGGAATGCTTACCACATTATTTTATGCAATAATTGCTACTCTGTGGGCTTTTATATTTTTTAATTTTATTGCTACTGACATGGTGGAGAATATTCAGGCAACTATGGTCGAACAATGGGAGGCGCAGGGTATGACAGATGAACAAATAGAACAAGCACAACAATTTACCGGTTTTATGAGTTCTCCTTTATTTTTTACAGTTTCTGCATTTGTTGCTTCGCTAATTTGGGGAGCAATCATTTCATTGATTGTCAGTGCTGTTTTGAAAAAAGAACCTCCACAAACTGCATAATACATGGATCGAAAGATAAGCCTGAAATATGGTGCAATAGCAGGAGGAAGCGTGGTGCTTTATTTCCTGCTATTCTATTTATTTGATAAGCAAAGCATGCTCAAAATGTGGGTGGCTGCTTCTTCAATTTTGATTTACATCATTTTTATGGTAAAGGCGGTTAGTGATC
>JANQFJ010000247.1 GCA_028277915.1 Saprospiraceae bacterium | reverse complement strand
AATATTATTGGAGCAAACAGTAACATCGACCACCAGATCGGCGGCCACCAATAGTGTCCAACTAAACTGACAATTAGCACGATAATGATAGAAAATGCTATAAATTCGTTTCGCATAGTTTAATTATTTCAAAGCAAGATAATAAAGTAAAAGGATGTTGAAAACTGGAGTATAATTCAATTGTATTCAAAAATGACAAACAAATTACCTTTAATATTACATGAAAAACAAGAATTACTTGTACTTATGGCATCGATTGCAGTTTAAAAAATTTTTATACCATGAAATCAAAAACAAGAATTTTATTTGCCTTTATAATTGCCTTTTCTTCAATTCTATCTGCACAAGATCAAAAGGCATTGCTTGATATCCAGGTAGATGTTGTTTATCTGGCTTCTGATTTATTGATGGGACGCGAAACTGGTACTCCGGGAGAGGAAATGGCCGCGCAATATATTGCTCATCGCTTCGAATCGATTGGCTTATCTCCGAAAGGAGATGAGGGGTCATGGTACCATGAATTTGATTTTAATTTTGTTCCTAATCCACATAAACCAGATGATAAAGAAGCACGAAGTGGAAAAAATGTTATTGGCTATATCGACAATGCAGCAAAAACAACGGTCGTAATTGGTGGTCATTACGACCACCTTGGAATGGGTGGCCATGGCTCACGCCATGCCGGCGATCCAATGATACACAACGGAGCCGACGACAATGCCAGCGGAATCGCTGCCTTATTTTACATCGCTGATTATTTGAAGAACAGTGATTATAAAAACAACAACTATCTGTTTATCGCTTTTTCAGGTGAGGAATTAGGGCTATACGGTTCAAAAAACTTTGTGAACGCACCAACCATTGCATTGGAAAATGTTAATTATATGCTCAACATGGACATGGTGGGCCGTTTGAATGAAGAAAAAGTATTAGCTGTAAATGGTGTTGGAACTTCTCCAAGCTGGAAAGATATTTTAGAAAAAATCAATGTCGCAGATATAAATATCAAAACCGGTGAAAGTGGCATTGGCCCATCTGATCATAGTTCTTTTTATACCAAAGGAATTCCTGTTTTACATTTTTTTTCTGGTCAGCACAACGATTACCACAAGCCTGAAGACGATAGTCATCTCGTCAATTTTCAGGGGATTATTGAAATTTCAGAATACATCTTAGCTATTGTCAAAAATCTCGACAACACCGGAAAATTAGCTTTCACCAAAACTAAAGATGAATCCGAAAGCCGCAAAGCAGCTAAATTTAAAGTGACACTAGGTGTAATGCCCGATTATGTTTTTGATGGATACGGAATGCGGATTGATGGTGTCCTTGATGGCAAACCAGCTCAGAAGGGCGGCATCGAAGATGGTGATGTTATCATCAAAATAGGCGACACAGAGGTCAAAGACATCTACGGCTACATGGAGGGGCTTAGCAAGTATAAATCAGGAGATACAGCTACGGTAATCCTGATGCGCGGAGATAAAAAGATCAAAAAGGAAGTAACTTTTTAAGATTATTTTTTTTAAAAAAACACCAATAAAAAAGCCTGGATTTGATTTAAATCCAGGCTTTTTATTTTTTAAAATTTATTTTATCGCTGAATTACGAGATGCTTTGTTTCCAACAAACCATTTTCTGTAATCAATGACATGAAGTAAACTCCAACTGGAAGATTTGAAAAATTAAGTTCTTTACTTAAAATTTTAACCTGACCCAGGTCTTCCTCAAATACCGATTGTCCTATGGAATTGAATAAAACGATGTTAGTTTCCATCACCTCTGAAAATTCCAACGTCAGCTTAAACTGGCCATCTGAAGGATTTGGAGTTAATTGGAAAACGCTACTCGAATATAGTTCTTCAGTATTTGTAACATCCAAAACATGAATCGGTTTCTGAGCCCACATACTACAACCATTAGCATCTTCAACTTCCAGATAAACCATAAAATCTCCTGGTTCCGTAAAAATATAATCCGGATTTGCGATCGTAAGCGTATCTCCGGGCCTCGGAACCCAGGTATAATTTTGAGGCGTAATATCGACAATTGCTTCAAAACTCACCAATTCACCCAGAAAGACCGTATCCGCTGAAATGGTCATATCCAAATTGAATGGAGTTTCAGTGATAGTCACATCCTGTTCAAAGCTAGAGGAGGCCAGTGCATTGCTCACTTCCAAACTTACTGTAAAAGTACCTGTAGAATTATAATGATGTGTAAAAGAAGTTTCATCATACACATAAAATCCATTGCCTAAATCCCAGGTATAGGAATAAATCCCAGTCCCGCCAGAGGCATCTTCAAAGTAAACAGTATTGTTACAATCCATATCCTGCTCGTAAGTAAAATTAGCAGTGGGAGGAATATCTCCACTACATTCCCACAATATTTCAAATCCCTGGAAAGTAAGTGTTGGACTTGTTACAAAACGAACAGTTATAGCTCCTCCTGTGGACGTAAAAGTTGTTCCTGTCGTTAGAATCCCCGTAAATGCTCCGATCAAAGGTGCAAGTGTATCAGCTCCATCATAAATATATAAAAAGTCAAAAGTAGGTTGAGTTTGAAATGCATTGACGGTGAGGGTTACATGATCTACATTGTCGGGAGCGATAACAGCGATGTAATCCACATTATCGCTGTATTTTTCATCAGGACCACCATCATCGTAAATAACACCATTGCAATTGGTAAAAATATCAAAACCAGTCACTGGCATTGTCAGAGTATCGCAATAATTGACAATTACAAAATTTTCCTGAACAAGGGTGTCACAACCTAAATCATTGCAAGCCACAAGCGATACATCATAAACTCCGTTTTCTTCAAATTGGTGCAATGGATTGGTTTCGCTTGATGTATTTCCGTCTCCAAAATCCCAAAACAAAGAGGTAGGGAAATTTAGTGAGAGATTATTGAATTGAAACAACCCATTACAATTATCTTCCACCTCTAAACCCATATTTGCCTGCGGAAATGGAAGTACGATCATCTTCACTGGTAAAGTCAGTGTCAATTGACTTAAATCTCCACTTTCCATCGGAATATTATAAAAATAGGTTCCTGCAACCAGATTTGAAGCATCCAAATGAACCGGGAAACTAACATTCTGACTGGAAGGGATTCCTCCGGATTGTGCTTCGAAAATCATCCATCCCGGGTGATTTTCGTTATCCACTCCATAATATAATTCACCAGGCCCTGCATTAGAAAACACGAATTCGCCGATGTATTGTTCTCCTGCATTCAAGGTAACACAAATTGAATCCGGCACAAAACTCAAGGCTCCTCCTTCAAGTACCTCTAATTGAATAGAAGTGGTATCTGCTCCGATGCAATTTGTAATAATTTGAGTAACAGTATAGGTCCCAGGAGTGGTGTATTGATGCACGGACTCCGCTTCATTCGAAGTATTTCCATCACCAAAATCATAAAAATATTCCCCAGGGTTTTCAGAAATATCCGTAAACTCAACAGGTTGATTTAATAGCGGAATCAATACGCTTGGTGTAAAACCGGCCGCTGGTGCATCAATTTGTTCCGCAGTAGAATAGTACATTACAAATCCGGTGGTATCGTGTATGTTATTTGTTTCAAAATGTAAAGTCACCACGCCATTCGTAGTTTGAATGGTCTGACCCATCAATGAAGTTCTTGCAAATCTTCCGATAAGCGGAGCATTTGTATTTGGTCCATCGTAAATGGACAAATTATCGAAATCCTGGTTATTTCTTTTTAACCTAAATTCAGTAAAATTCAAAACAAGTGGTCCTAAAGTTGGCGGATCGATGACCAAAATTGAATTAGCATCCGGCAAATAATCGCCAGTTCCACCAGGGTCCATTATGATTCCAGCACAAGCAGTGATGGTGTCGATTCCCTCGTTGGCCATAGCAATCCCATTGCAGGCAGGGCTATTCGAATCAACGATAATATATTCCGGTTTTGTAATAGAATCACTCACACCACCACATCCATTGGCAATTAATTTTACATCATAAACTCCTTCATTTTCGTAAACATGGGTGGGAGAATATTCCGTCGAGGTATTTCCATCACCAAAATCCCAAAATACTGATTCAAAAGGTTGAGCATAGTTGAAAAATTGGACAGTATCGGGTGCTTCACAATGCATCCGTTGCGCTTGGAAGTCAACAATCAATTCGCCCACAGGCTGTCCCAAACCCACTGCATGCCAGGCATTCACTGTGGCATTGTATTCAGGAGAGCAAAGCCCAAAAAGATCTGCGGCACTTATATTTCCATAATATGCAGCATCTGCAAAGCTGGAATTTTGCGTGAGGTAAACATTCAGGTTGCGATAAGCAATTGCCAGGGCTTTTTCCCAGCCCAATCCTTCAACAACATAAGCTTCACCATTATCATTTACCCCTTCGCCACCTTCAGACAATAAATAGTACCAGTGATTTTGAACACCACTGTTGGAGTGTACACCTCCATTATCACCCGTCGTGCTATACCAAAAATCACCTTTATAGGTGTCCGGATCACCATGATAATTAGGATCTTCAGCACTTCTTATACCATTCCCATCACCGGTCGCTTGTCTTCCTATAATCCAGGTAGCTTCCTCCGGGCGTGCAAAAAAATCTGTTGCCAAACCAAATATATCGCTGAAGGATTCATTTATAGCACCGGATTCATAAGCATAAATCAAATCAGCTGTATAATCCGTCAACCCATGTGTAAATTCATGCGCAACTATATCCATACTCACAACTGGCAAGTCCAACCCCGTGCCAGGACTGCCATCTCCAAAGCGGGCTACATTTCCATCCCAGGTAGCGTTGGCCCAGTTATCCTCAACATGTACATAGCTTCTTAGCACAAGTCCTTCTTCATTGATGCTGTTGCGATCAAATAGATCAAAAAGCAAATCGTAATAAGATTGTGCTCCAAAATGAACATCAGTCCCATACCGGGTATAAATAGGCACTCCAGAAGTCCAGTCACTGGAATCGTGAATAAAATCCACCGCATTATTTAATTGACCACTTGGATTATTTTGATGATCCAAAGTGATGATTCCATTTCCGCGAGTGGTTTCACGAAGTCTGAACATATCATCTGAAACCTGATCCATATAAATGGTCCGATCTCCGCTCAAAACAGTTTTTACTGTTCCTTCTACGTCAAACTCGCAAATCCGGTTTTCTTCGGCAACGATCTTTCCGTTTTGAGCATCGATATACACCCATGAACGATGTGGATGCGGTACTAAAGCGTACACATCCATTTTATAAGCCAGCTTGAAATTGTCCTCTTTAAAATTGAGATTTTCAGGAACCCAATACAGCTCGGGATCAGGATATTCAGAAAGCAATTCAGTTTGTCCGCCGCCAAGAGTAGTTTCCCAGCCGTATTTTTCTCCGGGGATATGTCTCAAAGCCTTATCAATTGCTTCTTCCTCTGAAATAGAAGGAGTGGTACTTGCTTCAAAATGGAACAACTCGCCATTTATAGAATGAACAATACCTTCTTTTTCATGAAGAATGTAAATTCCTCCAAGTACTGGCACTCCATTTATCAATTGTTGAAAACGATGGTGCGACCAACCCAATTGGTCATCATTTTTCCTAAGAAATTCAAAAGTTGTGGATTCACTCAATCGAAAATTTTCTCGCATCCAGCCAAGGCTCTGTGCTACACTTAGCTGAAGGGATTCTTCAAATTGAACATATCTCGGAAAAACTTCTTTTTCTTCGACTCGTACTTTGCTTGCTCCCGGAAAAGAATTTTGGGCAATAAGTGAAATCGTGCAAAAGCACAGAATCAGTAACAGGTAAATCTTTTGGTGCATGTTATAATTGTTTGTTTTGAATTAACTCATTTTACAGACATAAAAATCATCTGCTAATTTCAGTTTTAGCTTTCTTAGGTTTAAAAATGCTGATTACTCAACATTACAAATTTTAGGATCGTATAGTGCTTTGTAAAAGGTGGATCGGCAAATATCTCAATAACATTTAAAATAACAAAACTTTCTATATCGCCTGCAAATTTAGACTTTCTTTTTCATAAGTTTTGTCGCTTAAAAGAATAATCGATATGTTAAATCGAACTGACGTTCAATTCCAAGCGTCATAAAAATGATATTTTTTTCCAAAAGGCACATTAATCAATTCATCCAAAACCTAACTATTCGGTTCCTATTTTAAAATAAAAACATGTTTCAAAAAATAATCGCTTCTATTTCAAAGTGTAAGATTTTATTTTCCTCTCAAAGATTTTTAAGACTTTTATTTTACATTCGTAAACAAATCGTTTTCTTTGAAAATCTTTTTGTAAATAAAAGAATTGAGTTAAAAAATTAATCAATCTACCCTGATGAGAAAAGTATTATTTTTTATTGCTCTGGCCTTTTTTGGAATTGCTTGTAGCAATACGACACCAGATAAATCAACAGATAACGAAGGAAAAGTAATTTATAAAAACTATTGCGTTGCCTGCCACGGTATCGATGGTGAATTGGCATTAAATGGCGCTAAAAAATTCCCGGAATCAACCCTAAGCGTCGAAGAACGGATTTTGGTGATAACTAACGGAAGAAATATGATGACCCCCTTCAAAGAAGTGCTCAGCGAAGAGGAAATCAAAGCAGTTGCCAATTATACAATGGTTCTCACAAAAAAAGAATAAAAGACATGGAAGTCAAAAATTACAAAGCCATCGGCCTGATGTCGGGAAGTTCCTTGGATGGATTGGATATAGCTTGTATTGACTTCGAATACGAAAATGGAAAGGTCAATTGGAATATCCTGGAAGCTGAGACTGTTCCTTATTCCGAAATGTGGCAGTCAAGACTACTCAATCTACCTCACCAAAGCGCCCTTGCTTTTGCAAAAACTCATACTTTTTATGGGCATTACCTCGGAGAATTGGTCAATGAGTTTATCGAAAAACATAAAATAGAACCGGATTTCATAGCTTCCCACGGTCATACTATTTTTCATAATCCTAACGAAAATTTTACAGTCCAAATCGGTGACGGAGCTGCAATTGCAGCCATTAGCGGATATCCTGTGGTTAGTAATTTTCGGGAACAGGATATCACTCTTGGAGGAGAAGGAGCACCGATTGCTCCAATTGCCGATAAATACTTGCTCCCCGGATATGATTTTTATCTAAACCTGGGTGGAATAGACAATATCAGTTGTAATATCCATGATCGGTTTGTAGCCTTTGACATTGGCTCAGCCAATCAAACTTTGAATGCAATTGCTCAGGGCATGGACATGGAATATGACCATGATGGTAGAATTGCAAAAACCGGCGAATTGGTGGAACCATTGCTCAAAAAAGCTAATGCCAACGAATATTATCAGGAAACTTATCCAAAATCTTTGGCCAATCAGTATGTCCAGGAAAATTTAGTCCCACTTTTTGTAAATTTTGATGCACTTTGGGAGGATAAGATGCGAACTGCGTGCGAACATATCGCTTTCCAGATTGCTAAAGCGATTTCAGTGGTGATTGAAAAAGAGCATTTTATTAAAGAAAAATACAGGATGATCATTACAGGCGGAGGTGCTTTAAATTCTTTTTTGGTGAGTTGCATTCGTAAGCATTGTGAAAATGTGGAAGTTGTAGTTCCCGACAGAAAAATTGTTGAGTTTAAAGAAGCTGCTTTAATGTCTTTGATGGGACTCTTACGTATTGAAAACAAAACAAATACTTTACATTCTGTAACTGGTGCAAAACACGATACTTTTAGTGGAGCTTTTCACCAGGGGTTTAAAAGAACGATATAATTTTTTGGACCAAAAGACCTAAATTAAAATTCTGAATTTGAAATCGAAAACTGTTTTTGTCACCGGAGGAACGGGTTTTTTAGGCTCTTACCTGTTGAGGTATTTAGTTAAAAATGGCTATCGAAACATTCGTGCACTTAAGCGAAAAACAAGTTCGATGGCTTTGGTGGAAGAAGTGAAAAATCAGATTGATTGGATCGATGGAGATTTGTTGGATGTTGGATCTTTGGAAACTGCGATGTACGGCGTGCAACAGGTTTATCACAGTGGGGCAATAGTTTCGTTTGACAAAAAGGAAGTCAAAAAAATGTTGCGCACTAATATCGAAGGCACAGCAAATATTGTAAATATTGCTTTAGACTTTGGTATTGAAAAAATGGTACACATCAGCTCAATAGCAGCATTGGGTCGTACAAAAGAACAAAATATTATTGACGAAAATACGCCCTGGCAAAGGAATAATGCCAATTCGAATTATGCTATAAGCAAGTATCTTTCTGAACAGGAAGTGTGGCGTGGAATTGCTGAGGGACTTCCGGCGGCTATTTTAAATCCGGCAGTGATAATCGGCAGTGGTTTTTGGAATAACGGGACTGGCCAAATGTTTAATCAAGTTTGGCAAGGGTTACGATTTTACCCGACAGGTGGTTCGGGGTTTGTCGATGTCCGGGATGTTGCAATTATGGCCATTAAATTGATGGAAAGCGACCAGCTTCGGGAGCGATTTATCGTAAACAACAAAAATTTGTCTTACCGCGATTTTTTTACTGAAGTAGCAAAAAAGTTAAACAAAAAACCTCCAGACATTAAAGTGACTGCAACCATGCGTGGCCTTGCCTGGCGCCTGGATTGGTTGCGGGCTGTACTGACCGGAAGACCGAACCTGATTACGAAAGAAACAGCTAATCTCGTTTCCAATTCATTTTTTTATGATAATAAAAAATCGATGCAGGTTTTCGATTATAATTATATTCCCTTTCAGAAAACTATGCGTGACATCTCAAGTCAATTTTTAGATTCTCAAAAGCTTGGAAAACAGTACAACATTTTA
>JANQFJ010000232.1 GCA_028277915.1 Saprospiraceae bacterium | reverse complement strand
CTAAAAACAACAATAACAGAGGTAGGACAAATTGCAAAAGTAAGGAACTTTTGAGCTTTCCAAATTTAGAGACTGACTGCATTTGAGAAGCCTCCGAGTGAACGATCTCATTTTGTACATGGCCTTCCACTCGGAGTACATTTCCCATCACGCTGTTTACACCTTCATCCAAACTACTCAAAAGGTTAGAAGGTTTGAAAACATAAGTGCCGTAATGTGCGGCACCATGCGGATTCATTGAATCAATCTTTTCCCATTGTTTTCGAAGCTTGTTTTGGGCAAGTTCGTATCGTTGCATTTGCTTATTTGTTTGGCGAGACCCTAAAAACACTGACAGTATTAATACCAAAAGAAAGCCCAGACTTACAAACTGCAAGGTCTTATTTCGGCTCAAAGAGTGCCATTCGTTTTTTATGATTTGCCACATAGTTGCTTTTAATTTTTCATGTATTCCAAATACAGATTTTCTAATTCATTGGCGCTGACCTCTTCACTGCGAAGCTCTTTGACCAGACTTCCTTTTTTGAGGATACCAATGCGATGGCAAACTTCACGTACCCGAAAAATATCGTGGGAAGCCATGAGAATAGTCGCACCCTCTGTAGCCAGCTTTTTTAATAATACCGACAGTTCATTATTTGCCAAAGGGTCTAAACCACTTGCAGGCTCATCTAAGAGATAGACCTCTGCTTTTTTTGCATAAGCAATCGCAATACCTACCTTTTGCCGCATCCCTTTAGAATAATCAGCCACTTTTTTATACTGCTCTTCTTCTTGTAATCCACAGGTTGAAAGAAAATTTTGTAATTCACTTTTAGAATATTTCAATCCAGTCAATCGACAGAAATAATCTAAATTTTCTAATCCGGACAAATAGGGATATAAGCTCACATTTTCGGGGATAAAGCCAATTAAATTCCGAACTTCTTGGGCTTTGTCAACTGTATTCAAACCTTTGATTTGCACAATACCAGAATCAGGACTGAGAAAGCCCAAAAGCATATTTATGGTAGTGGATTTTCCAGCTCCATTAGCTCCTAGTAAGCCTAAGATTTCCCCATTCTTAACGTGTAGCGTTAGGTTCTTAACAGCGGGTGTTCCTTTAAATGATTTAGATGCGCCTAATATTTGTATCATAAATAGTGTTTTAATGCAACTCAGTTGCAAATATAAAAAACTATTTGTTAATACAACCTAGTTGCATTAACTTTGTAGTATGGGAGTTATCAGAAAGACAAAATCGGTAAAGACATTGCTCAATGTGTTTGAGCAAAACAATGATGCAATTTCCGTGGTAGAATTAGTGAAAAAGCTTCATCAAGAAATGAACAAAACTACAGTATATCGAATCCTTGAGCGGTTGGAGGAAGACGGTATTTTACATTCTTTTATGGATAAAGACGGGATTAAATGGTATGCCCAATGTAGCGACTGTTCCGTTGGTCATCATTCAGATTCACACCCTCATTTTCAATGTCGCGAATGTGGAAAAGTCGAATGCTTAACATTTGATGTAACTATTCCTAAAATACCAAATCACAAAGTGGATTCTGCTGAGTTTTTATTTGTTGGGCAATGTGAGAAATGCAGTGCCTAGAATTAATACGTATATATAAAGATTACCAATATTTAACAAACCATAAGATTATGGTGTTCGTGGTGGAAATAATCATGGAGACCATTGAAAAAAGAGGAAAAAACATACCCCCCCGGTTGTGTGATCACTGAAAAGTATTTGAACAGATAAATAGTATTTGTATTAAAATTTATTGTGCCTCAGGAATCGAAATGCCAAATTGGTTTAATTTTCGGTTAAGGAAATTTTTGCATTTTTGATTTGAAGTTTGTTTTTTAAAATGTGCTCCAATTCCGGGAGTGTGTCGGAGTCAATAATGTTCAAGGCTTTTACCTTGCAAAGATTTTCGATAAGATCTATTCCTCCAAGAGTGTTGGTTGCTGGACCACTTACTATTGTAGGGATAATGTTAAAACTTTTCATGACGCCATAAACAGCATAAGGATCGGAAGCACTGAGAATTGTACATTTTATATTTTTCCGGATGGCTTCAATAGCAATATCGCCGTTGTATGGTTCAAGAGGAGATGCGCCGATTTCCAGAATAGCAACATCCGCTTTTGTAGCAGCGATCATGCTCAGCAATTTTCTCAATGCAACGACGAATTGCTCCGGATCATAAATCGAAGAAGGCAAGCCTACATCTACAAAATCAAAAATATGGGAAGCACCTGCATCTTTTATTGCCAGAATATCTTTGTATCGTCCTGCACCGGTCAATTTTGCGCCTACGACTTTGAGACCTTCGTTTTTGAGTATACGAGTAACAATACGAGCAGATGTTGTTTTACCGGCTGACATCGAAGTGCCAACAAAGATCACCGAAGGAATATTGTATTCAATTTTTTTAATATCCGGAACAAAATCAATCATATTGAGCGTTTTACCTTTTCTTTCGAGGTGGCCGATGTATTGAACTTCAATAAGATTTGGGATCATGAATGATTTGGAAGTGAGTTTGCCAAGGAGCCCTGCACCCGTTAGCAATTGCATTTTGCCATTTGATTTTACTTTTTCCCATGTTCCGGTAGCTTCAAGCGTGGCATGGCGCACACCCAATGCACCAATCAATAGATCGCCTTCCATTAGGTTCATCATTCTTCCATTGTCAGATTCAGCTTGTAACCATCCATTGGCATTGTCAATGACTCTTGTCAGCACGTAGTCACCGGTTTTCCATTCGTTACGATTTACTAAAGTCGTTGAGAAAGGTTTTTCTCTGAAATCAGTGATCCTGGTCAATGAGGTAAATATATATTCTTTGTTCATTTTTCAAACATTTTAATAGGCTCGGCCAAAAGCAATAAGATCAGCAACTTTGTTCGTTCGATCAATTGGTCGAGAAATATAAATTCATGGATCGCATGGGCTCCATCACCTGTTGTTCCCAAGCCGTCGAGAGTCGCTGTATGCAAGCTGGTGGTATTTCCATCCGAACCACCTCCTGCCGTGGCTTGTTCGAGTTCCAAGCCTAATTGATTGCCAGCTTCTTTAGCGACGGTCCACAACTTTTGATTTCGTTTAGTTTTTTCCATAGGAGGTCTTTTGATCGCTCCTTTTATGTCTACAATGACATCCGGGTCTATTGCTTTTAGAGAATGAATTTTTTTAGTAATGTCTTCAGCATCTTTAATGGTGAGTACCCGGACATCGATTATGGCTTTACTATGCGGCGCAACCATATTTGGAGAAATTCCCCCTTCAATCATCCCGACATTTACGGTAATCCCTTTTTCCGGATCATTCATTGCGAAAAGTCGCTGAACCTGGTGCGAAAGTTCAACGATTGCGCTGGCCCCTTTTCCGGGATCCAATCCGGCATGTGCGGCTTTTCCTTTAATCGTCAGAGTAAATCTTCCAATACCTTTTCGGGCAGTTTTTAGTTTTCCATCAATGCCTAAAGGAGGTTCAAGGATATAGGCTCTGCTGGCAATTTTAGAAAGTCGTTCGATGCTTTTTCCTGATTCCCTGCTGCCAATTTCTTCATCTGAATTCATCAAAATCACCGGAGTTAAAGGCAAATCCAGGTTGAGTTTTTTGATCGTTTGAATTGCAAAAATGATTTGTGTCAAACCAGCTTTCATATCATAAACACCTGGTCCGCTCATTTTTCCATCTGAGGTTTGCAATTTCATTTGATTGATTGTACCAAGTGGCCAAACGGTATCACAGTGGCCGATAAGTAATTGAATTGATTGGTGTTTTTTCCTGTTTTTTGGTTTTACGAAAAGGAAGCCACCAGTTTTTTCCCCTGGATAGTGAATTGAATCAAAATCTAATGATTCCAGTTTATCACTTAAAAGTTGAAAAACAGCTTCTTGAGCTTTTGGATCGGAAGACGGGGATTCCGCTAAAACCAATTTTTTTAAAAAAAGATTTATATTTTCTTTTTGATCGCTCAAATACTTATGGATTCGATCAAGATTGATGTTGTTAATATGCTGATCGCTGCCTGGCATAGATTAAATTTTTTAATAAAAAAAGCACATCATTCCATTCCCTCTGGATAAGGAAAGGTCAAAGTGTTCTTAATTTCTGCAAACCGCCCATATGGCAAATATGCAAGCATGGGAGCCTGGTAGATCATCTGTTGATCATCTCCATCGGAAATACGCAAGGAATCGTTGCTGACAAATGCTGAAGTAATTTTCCCTGTGATCAAACTGAATTCTCCAAAGCCGTCAATAATTTTGACCAATTTACATTCGAGATAGAGATAGGCATTTTTTACAAATAAGGCGTCGATGTTTTCAGATTTGAAAGTAGGTAAACCTGCAACAATCGGTTTTGTTTTGACCTCTTCACCACATCGTGGAGATGCTGCTAAGCTTGCCAATACAACCTGGTCAGGGCGAGGAAAACTAACCGTAAAGACTTTTTCTTTTTCGATGTTATGATACGTTCCGTGATGTGGCGTACACACGAATCCAAAATAATTATCTCTCCCAATTGGAGTGACCATATGTTTAGGAGCCAAGTCATAACCACTACTTTCCTTGGTTCCGATTACTGCCAAGGGGGCTACGGTATAAAATTGATTCCAGATTGGTAGTTTCGTATCCAATGCAACCAGATTTTCTTCCTTGAATTGACTCATTTGTTCACTTTTAAAAGATGAATATCAATCTAGCAAACTAGTCAAATAGAAAAAAAACTTCAATGATGGAGATCAATGGAGCAAATGATTTAAATCAACACTACACCACTTAAATTTTAATTTTCCAGAACAACCACTAAATCATCTTGCTCAACCATAGCGCCATTTGAAAGAATCACTTTCGAAATTTTTCCATCGGCAGGAGCGGTTACGGTGGTTTCCATTTTCATGGCTTCGATTACAAATAAGGCCTGGTTGGATTTAACAGATTCCCCTTTTTTGACCAAAACAGAAGCAATCCGCCCTTGAAGAGGGGAACCGATCTCGTTTTCATTTTCACCAGCTTTCTGATTGGAAATTTTTGTGCTTTGAATGCTTTTGTCTTTCACTCTAACTCTCCTGTTTTGGCCATTCATTTCAAAATGAACACTTCTCATTCCTTCTTCATCAGGAGATGAAACATAGAGTAGCTTGATGATCAGGGTTTTACCCTCGGCGAGTTCAATCAGTATTTCTTTGTTTACTTTCATGCCATACAGAAATGGCAAGGTCGGAATGTTGGAAACATCATTGTATTTCTGGTAGTGATTGTAATAATCTTCAAATACTTTTGGGTAAAGGAGGAAAGATAGATATTCTAGAAAATTGGTGTTCGGAAACTTTCGATTGAACTCTTCAAATCCTTTTTCAAAATCTATCGGAGCCAGATGAGCATTCGGTCGTTCTTTAAATGGCTTTTCATCTTTCAAAACAATCTTCTGAAAGTTTTTCGGAAAACCCTGATAAGCCTGCCCCAATTCTCCACGCATCATGCTAATAGTGGATTCAGGGAACGAAAGTGTGTTTCCTTTTTCTAAAATATCTTCTTTAGAAAGCCCGTTTGCGGTCATGTACAATGCAAAATCGCCAATTACTTTCGAACTTGGAGTCACTTTCACGAGATTACCAAAGAGTTCGTTGGCGATCACATAATTCTTTTTGATTTGTTCAAACTGATCTCCGAGGCCTAAAGCAATTGCTTGTGGTCTCAGATTAGAATACTGTCCACCAGGGATTTCATGCTCGTAAACTTCGGCTGTGCCAGCCTTGAGTCCTGATTCGAATGGATAATAATACTCTCTCACGTCTTCCCAATAACTTGAAAACTCATTGAGCTTTTCAAGACTTATATTTGATTGACGGGGTTGGTTTTTCATAAACGCCGTAATAGAGTTGAAATTGGGCTGTGAAGTCAATCCTGACATTGAAGCAAGGGCTACGTCAACCACATCTACTCCGGCTTCAATAGCTTTGAGATAAGTAGCAGATTGGACAGAAGAAGTATCGTGAGTATGTAAATGGATCGGGATATCGACGACCTGTTTCATTTTTTTTATAAGCACCTCAGCAGCGTAAGGGTTTAATAAACCGGCCATGTCTTTGATTGCCAAAATGTGTGCACCTTCATCTTCCAGTTCTTTTGCTAGACTGAGGTAATAGTCCAATGTATATTTTTTTTCTTTAGAGTCGAGTATGTTTCCAGTGTAGCAAATACAGGCTTCCGCGAGAGATTCTGTGCGTTCCCTTACCGCTTTGATGCTGACTTTCATTGCTTCAACCCAGTTCAGCGAATCAAAGATTCGAAAAATATCAATACCTGAATTAGCAGCTTCTTCAATAAATTTTTCAATGAGATTGTCAGGATAAGCTTTATATCCAACAGCGTTGGAGCCGCGAAGCAACATTTGCAGCAAGATATTGGGTATTGCCTCACGGATTCTTTGCAATCGAACCCAGGGATCTTCAAATAAAAACCGCATGGAGACATCAAAAGTTGCTCCCCCCCAAACTTCCATTGAAAAGACATTTGGGCAGTTTTTAGCAAAACTTTCAGCTACTTTGAGCATATCAAAAGGGCGTACCCTGGTAGCTAACAATGATTGATGTGCATCACGGAAAGTTGTGTCAGTAAATTGGATGGCTTTTTCTTTTTTTAACCAACGGCAAAACCGTTCTCTGCCCAAATCCGAAAGAATATTTTTAGTACCCTTTGGGTATAAAGCATATTTGTCAAATTCCGGAATTTTTGGTGTGCGGAATGTTTTATTAGGGTCAATGTTTTTGACGCTCGGATTTCCATTTACAGTAACTTCAGCTAAAAACCGGAGTGCCTTGGTTCCTCTGTCCAGCCTCCGCGCCATTTTGAAAAGCTTTGGATGGCTGTCAATAAATTTTACGGTGGCTTTTCCTTTTTTAAAAGTGTCGTTCGAAATGACATTTAAAAGAAAATCGACATTGGTTTTTACCCCACGAATTCTGAATTCGCGCAAAGCGCGATGCAAGCGCATGGCAGTACCCCAAAGGGTGCGTCCTGATGCAGAAATTTTGACCAGCATGGGATCGAAAAAAGGAGAGATTCTGGCTCCGGTGTAGCAATTTCCTACGTCGAGACGAATGCCAAATCCCGCAGCACTTCTGTATGCTATGACTGTCCCATAGTCAGGTTTGAAATTCTGGCTCGGATCTTCGGTTGTGATCCTGCATTGAATGGCGTAGCCATTGCATTTGACATCTTCCTGGCTTTTGATGGAGATCAAATCATCATGCAAAGGAACTCCCCTGGCAATCAAAATTTGGGATCGAACCAAATCAACGCCGGTGATTTCTTCAGTAATTGTGTGCTCAACCTGTATGCGTGGATTTACCTCTATAAAATAGATGGTTTCTTCTTTATCCACCAAAAACTCAACTGTTCCGAGATTGTTGTAATTTACATGCTTGCAAATGGTGAGAGCATAGTGGAATATTTTTTCCCGCACTTCCTCTGAGAGCCCTTTGCTTGGAGCTATTTCAACCACTTTTTGAAATCTCCTTTGCACTGAGCAATCTCTTTCAAAAAGGTGCACCATATTCCCATGCATATCCGCCATGATTTGTACTTCAATGTGTTTTGGCGCATCAATGTATTTTTCAAGGAAAATGGTATCATCGCCAAAAGCTTTCAGTGCTTCGCTTCGCGCTTCTGTGAAAGCTTTGGTCAATTGTTCGTCATCATGACAGACCCTCATTCCTCTACCACCACCTCCGGCTGCTGCCTTGGTCATTACTGGATACCCAATGCGGTTGGCTTCCGCAATGGTTGTTTTTACAGTCGAAAGGTTTTTTTCACTTTCTTCAATTATGGGGATATTAGCCTCTCGAGCGACTTGTTTAGCTTTGATTTTATTGCCCAGGCGTTCCATGACTTCAGGGCGAGGCCCAATAAAAATAATTCCCTCTTCTTCACATCGACGGGCAAAATTTACATTTTCAGATAAAAAACCATAACCCGGATGAATGGCGTGAACGTTTTTCTTTTTTGCAAGATTGATGATTTCTTCAATATCCAAATAGGGTTTGAGTGGCTCGTCATCAGGTCCAATCTGGTAAGCTTCATCTGCTTTGTAGCGATGGAGTGCATAACGGTCTTCATATGTGAAAATAGCAACGGTCCGGATGTTGAGTTCTGAAACAGCTCGCAGAATGCGGATTGCGATTTCACCTCTATTTGCAACAAGGATTTTGTTTAGTTTTTTGAGCATTTTTCAGGGTGGATTTTATTCGTCTGGTTTGTTTATTCAGGTTTGTTAAAAATGGAATAAATATATTTCTTTTTTTTAAATTTCACATAATGTCAAGTTGGATCAAAATTTACGGTAAAAATTTCAGATTCAAATAATCCGGTCAATCATTTTATTTAAAAAAAGGATTAGAATTATTTTTTTATTTGTAAACACAGGATTAAGTTCTCTGGAATAAGTTCTTTTTGGTTTTTTGAAAGACACTTTGAGACTTAAAAAAGGCATAAACTTCTGGAATATTGATTATATTAGCCGTGATTTTTAGGCAGCGATTATAAAAGTTCCACAAAAAATATCATAAATTTGCGTTCCCGCCTTCCCTTAAAAAGGAGTTTTCCCTGATTTTTTAATAATGGGCATTTGCCTTTTAGGGTGAATTGGTACAACATTGTGCTTAAAAATTTAATCAAGAACATTTTCATTAACAATTTAAATTATAATTATGAAAAAGCTAAGTTTATTATTTGCACTTTTTATAGCATTTTCTTTTACCGCCGAAGCTCAAAAAAGTCCTCGAATGCAAACAGAGGGGGAAGTGTTTGGAGCTAAAGTAGCAATTGATTATGGTGCACCTTCTGTTAGAGACAGAGTTATATGGGGAGGCCTTGAATCCTATGGTGAAGTGTGGCGAGCCGGTGCAAATGAAAATACAACTATATCTTTTGACAAAGATGTTCGAATTAATGGCAATAAACTACCTGCCGGTAAATATGGATTTTTTATTATTCCAAATGAAAACAGTGATTGGGTTTTGATCTTTAACAAAAAGAACGATGCCTGGGGAGCTTACAGTTATGACCAAAAAGAAGATGCATTACGTATCAATGTAACGCCGTTATTTGTTGATGAAAATCAAGAAATGTTGCAGTACAGAATTGGTGAAAACACGATTATATTTGCATGGGAAAAAGCAAGGATTGTTTTTCCTTTCCAGCCATTGTAGACTTTTATTAAAGTATAAAAACAAACCCCTTCAAAAGTCCGCAAGACAATTGAAGGGGTTTTGTATTTGATATTCCCGACATATTCGGGTTGTATTTACAATTTATTCATTTTAACTGTTTCTGCTAAAACGCCATCAACACTGATTTTAATAAGGTAAGTACCTGTTGCTAAATTAGTAGTTGGTAATTCAAGCTGGTGATTTCCGACTGTTTTTTGACCAACGAAATTTTGATAGACAGTTTGACCAGTGATATTAAAAATTTCAATATCAAGATCAGCAGTTTCTGCCAGCTCAACATTTAGCATGGCTACTTCATGGACTGGATTAGGACTCAACTGAACGGCGTTGATCTGAGAAAGTTCCTCAACGCCTACGATTCCACATTCCTGCTTTTCAAGACCATAACCTTCCAGCATAACATCTACATTGGAATTATCATAAGGCCAGATATCCTGCTCTAGGATCGTTCGATCAGGTGCAATTAAAATAATCGTTGGGAAAGCTGCTGGACCATAGGCATCAACTACCTCACTTCCACCTCCGTCCAAGCCGCTGATGACAGGTTGAGCACCTGCACTACCACAATTGGTTTCAAATTCTTCAGTTTGAGCAGTAGTGCCGTCGGCTTCCATTCCAATGACAAACAAATCGCCGGTATTACATCCGTAATCTTCATAAGTTTGTTTGATTTTCGGAGCAGTAGAACAGCATGGTCCACACCAATATGCAAATAAATCTATCATAACATATTGGCCGCCATCCAGGATCTCAAACAAATTATGTTCTACTCCGTGAATGTCTGTTACAGTGAAATCTACAGCTTCCGTAAGTGTAATTTGCGCCGTACTAAGGTTTATAGCTAATACAGTAAAAAGTAGTGTAAAAAATTTTTTCATAATTAATTTTTTCATGGTGAAATAAAATAATGGCTAAAAATAAAATTTTTCACGATCTAATAATCCAACAGATTGATAAAAAATACAGCGGATTCTTTGCATTTTATCAATTTGATGAGCCAAAGGTTTTAGTTGAGTTTTACTGGATTAAAAGGATAAATAGTTTGTAAAAAGATTCGAAGTTATCTTTTTTTACTATCGATCTTCCAAAATGGATTAGGTGATCTGTCCAGAAGTATCTATCCATTCGCCGATCCATTTGAAACCATTGTCGCATATATCATAAAAGGTAAGTCTCGAAAAACCAGCCATCACGTTTGGAGCTTTTTGAGGTATTGTCAAAATGATTTTGTCTTCCTCGACTGGATGATTGATTCAATAAGCATAAAAATAGGAAAGAAGAACACTTTCTCTCTCCTACTTTGCTACTTTTGTTTTTTATAAGAATTCAACCCTGGTTCGACGATGTTTTGAAGGACAAAAAGAGACATTCCCCTGGCTTCCTTTGCTTTGTATCCTCTATCCATAAAATAGTCTTCCAACAACGCCCAACTTTTAAAATAAGCTATTTTGAGAGGAGTCGTCAGTCGTTTATGCAATGGATCGGCCTTTTCCCATTCATTAAGCCCTTTCCAAAGTGACTCATTCCAATCATTGATATAATTATACTCCTCCTGATTGGGAGCTTTGGCAGCCATAAGCAATTGCGTTTGCTTCAGATTTTTGGCTGCAATCTTGGTTGGAACAGGTTTTTCGGGCGTTGGGTCGAGGTCATTGACTATGGTTTTTAGCAATTTGATGGATTCCCAATTAATATAAATTCCAGCCAGATCATTAGTTGTCTTTTTCGGGCTATCTTCTTTTTCAGCGACTTTTAATGGTTGGGCAAACTTGGTTAATACCTGGTATTTCTGAATTTCAGGATTGCCAGCCATTGTTATATTGTATCCTTTTTCAGTACCCGGGCCATAAAATCCGTCAAGGCTGCTTTTATATGACCCATCAGCTTTAAGCACTTCCTGAAGCTTCAAGACCGAAGTTCTTTTTACATTTTTTCTGATGGTGGGTTCTGCTATTTCGTTTTTAGCTGGAGCTGCTTTTGGCATAAAAACCACATCGTATGATTCCGGAACTGCTTCTTCTTCAGGTGACTTGCCCTTTTTAGTTACTGTAGGTTCATCAATTTTAAAAACTTCTTCGTCAGCAACAACAGGTTCCGGTTCCGGCGTATAGGTAAATTCGGTTGGAATATCAATTAAGCCGGCAGTTTCAAATGAAGTTACTTTATGAAGCAACAGGTCATTTACATTTTTCATGAATGCATCGCTGAATCCCATTTCTTTTAAAATACGTAATCGTTGTCTTGCTAGATCCAAATCTTCAAAAGTTCCTGTAACCAATTTAACGTATTTATCCACCAACAATACATTGAGAGGGCCGGCTTTGGCATATTTTACCCAGTCGATTTGATCGCCGACTTTTTCCGTTCCAATTTGAATTACTGTAACTTTTTTCCCGTTTTTAAGGCTTCGTCGAGTTGTAAAGGCATCCGGGTATCCAGCTTCCTTGACTTTAGCTAATATTTTATCAGCAGCAGCTTCCGTTTTATAATCTCCCATATAAACCTGCTGAAGATTATTGAGTTGC
>JANQFJ010000227.1 GCA_028277915.1 Saprospiraceae bacterium | reverse complement strand
ATGGTTGAAGAACTCAAAAAAGTCGGATTCAAAACAGTGGTCATGATCGATCCGGGTATCAAAGTCGATCTCGATTATTGGGTTTGTAAAGATGGTTTGGAAAAAGAGGTATTCTGTGTCCGGGGTGATGGTCCCTTGCTGGTTGCTCCGGTTTGGCCGGGAGATTGTTATTTTCCGGATTTCACAAATCCGAAAGTACGAGACTGGTGGGCTGATCTTTACAAAGAATTAATTGCAGAAATAAAAGTCGATGGTGTCTGGAATGACATGAATGAACCGGCAATTTTCCTGGCTGACAATTTCACACAATCCGAAAAAACATTCTACAATGATGTTCGACACGATTATGACGGTCACCCATGTAGCCACCGAAAAGCGCACAATATTTATGGAATGCAAATGACCAGAGCTACCTACGAAGGACTCAAAAGGCATGCTCCGGACAGACGCCCCTTTGTAATCACCAGAGCTTCTTTTGCGGGTTCTCAGCGATATACCTCTGCATGGACGGGCGACAATGTGGCGAGTTGGGAACACCTATGGATCGCTAATATGCAATGCCAGAGAATGAATGTCTCGGGAATGTCCTTTATTGGTTCTGATATTGGTGGATTTATTGAAAGTCCTGATGGAGAGTTGTACCTGCGATGGTTGCAAATGGCGATATTTCACCCATTTTTCCGAACGCATTCTTCCGGCGATCATGGAGAGCAGGAACCCTGGTCTTTTGGAGAAGAATACACCCACCTATCAAGGAAAGCAATTGAATTACGTTATAAATTGTTGCCGTACATGTACACCACTTTTTGGCAGTACGTCAAAAATGGCACGCCGATGATCAGGCCGTTGGCTTTCATAGACCAGCACGATCACGATACTTTATACCGAATGGAGGAATTTGGCCTTGGTGATTTGATGCTGATCTGTCCAATTTCGCAGCCACAGGTTGATGGCCGATGGATGTATTTGCCTAAAGGAGAGTGGTACAACTTCTGGAATGATGAACCAATGGCCTCAAGAATGGAATTCTGGGCGGAGACGGCTATTGAAGAAATTCCGGTTTTTATAAAAGCAGGTGCCGTTTTGCCTATGTTTCCAATTCAGCAATACACCGGAGAATTTGAAAAACCGGAAGTTCGCTTGCACGTCTATTATATCAATGGAGAACAGGATAGCCAATTATACCTGGATGCCGGAGACGGCTATGACTACCAAAATGGCGAATTCCGCCAAAGTGATTTTAAAGTGTGTGGAACTGAAAACTCAATTTTCATTGAACAAAAATTCGAAGGGAGTTTTAAAGGATTTATCGATATGTTTGAAATTCAGTTGCATGCCCTTCCGGGTAAGGTTTTAAGTATAAAAACCGACGATGGTGAAATCGATTTTGAAAATGAAGTGAAAAACAAAATAGAGGTAGTTGTTTTCAGAGTAAATCACGATTTTGAAAAAATCACGATCAGTTTTGAAAAATTTGACGAGGAGGAGTGATTTCCTTTTTTGTATAAAACCTTTTTATTAACAGGCTGGAAGTTTTCTGACTTCCAGCCTGTTGTTTTTTGAATCAGAATGATAATTTACAAACTAAGGCTTAATCGTTTTAACCCTATCCTCTCGTGGAGGTTCTTTGGGATGAATTGGCCCTTTTGATTTAATCTGTTCCATGACTTGTTTGATGGCTGCTTCGAGCTGGGGATCGACGCCCTTAGCCAGTGCGGTGGGGTCTTCCTTTACTTCAATATCGGGATCAACACCGTGACCTTCTTTAAACCATGTGCCATCGGGGTTGTACATACGGAATGTCGGAACTGTAACTACACCTCCGTCAACGAGCGATGGAGCACCTGTAATTCCAATCAAACCACCCCATGTTCGTGTTCCGATCAATGGACCTAATCCAGCTTTTCGGAAATAATCGGGAAATGCATCACCACCAGAACCTGCCCAACCATTGATAAGCATGGCCATTGAGCCAAAATGAGCTACAGGAGGCCATTGCCAGTTTTCGCCATCCCTTACTGCCCAATAGGCCAGTGGTTTGCGATTTAAAAGTTCTATAAAACGATCAGGAATTTGCCCACCATTGTTGAAACGTTCGTCAACAATAAGTCCTTCTTTGTTCCATTGACCATAAAACTGGCGAACCAGTTCATTTTGCCCTCCGATGCCCGTACTTGGTACATAGATATAGCCAATTTTACCGCCGGAAGCTTCATCCACCCGCTTGCGGTTGCTTTCGATCCAGGCCAAGTTGCGAAGTCGGGTTTCGCTACTCAATGTTTTTACAATGGAAGTTTTGGCGTTATCCCAGGATGGTTTGCTACTGTAAGTCAGTTCGACGGCTTTGCCTGACAATCCTTCAAATGCGGCATAGGGATCAGCGTATTCATCGAGTGCAATTCCGTTGACAGCGAGGATGTAGTCGCCCTCTTTTACAGTTACTCCAGGTTCATCTAATGGAGAACGAACTTCGTTGTCCCAATCTGCCCCTCTAACGATATTTTTAATTCTAAATTGACCATCAGCTTTTTCCCAATCAACACCTAAATATCCAACAGCTTTTCGTTTTGAAGACTCATTATCTCCGCCACCACGATAAGTGTGGGAAGCATTTAGTTCGCCGATTAGCTCACCGAGTATGAAATTCACATCGCTTCGATTCATCGCATACTGGATCAGTGAACCGTATTGATCTTTCATAGCATTCCAATCCACCCCGTGCATACCTTTGTCGTAGAAAAAGTCTCTTTGAAAACGCCAGGCATCGTTGAAAATTTGCTTCCATTCTTTTTGTGGATCAACGGTCATTTCCATTTCGTTGAGCGCCAAGGTTTTTTCCATTTTTTGATCAGGGTTTACCTCGATAATTCCATAACTCTTTCCTTGTCTTACGAGTATTTTTTCACCGTTGGCACTTAATTGATAACCGCTAACGTCTTTAAGAATGGTTTTTTCCTTACGTTCTTTCAAGTCAAAATAGATCAAATCACCTTTTTGATCATTTGAACCGGAATTTGGCCAGCGTTGAAAAATAACTTTTCCTTCAACTGAAGAAATACGGCTCATGTTTCCCGCTTTTGGCGGCAACACTACAATCCTTCTTTCAAATCCATCAAAATCGATTTTTACTTCTTCAACTTTATCTTTTGATTCATCTTCTTCTTTGTCTTCCTCTTTTTTATCATCTTTTTCGGCAACTTCTTCATCAATTTTTATAGCTACAGTATCATTTTCTGTTGAAAGTGGTGACATAACATCATCACGCAGAGTAATTACAGCAAGCTGAGTGGCATTTGGATAGGACCAGGAATTATCAAAATCACTGTAAACCGGTTTGAAAGAACGATTGGTCATGCAATACAGGTACTTGCCTTCAGCATCAAAAGTTGGATTCATATCTGAGTAAAAACCAGAGGTTGCTTGCGTTGATTTTTTAGTTTCAGTATTATAAATAAAAATGGCATTATTACGATTTTTCAATCCTTTTGTATAAGCTAACCAACGACTGTCGATTGACCAACTAGGTCGCCAATATCTTAATCCTCCTTCGTAAAGATATGCTCCTTCATCAACGCGATCCATGGAATTTGTTTCCATGTTATAAATCCAAAACACCATTTTCTGATCTACGAAAGTGAGTTTTTTGCTATCCGGTGCCCAATACAAATTGTATCGGAAGCCAGGACCGATATTCGTTAGTTTTTTCTCTTTGGAACCTTCTTTTAAATCGCGAATTGTCAATTCATACTCACCGCTTTTATCACTCCAATAGGCAATATAGCGACCATTGGGAGACCATGAAGGGAATCTTTCGGCAACACCAGGAGTGTGCGTCAGGTTTCTAGTATAGCCTTTCTCCGCAGGTAGTGAAAATATCTCTCCTCGTGCTTCAATTGCTACACGTTTGCCATCTGGAGCGATGGACATATTTGAAGCATATTTTTCAACACTTTCTTTGCGGGGCTTGATAGACATGAGGTCAGTTCCGACTTTTATTTCAACTTCTTTGACCTTTTTTGATTGTAGGTTGAAAAGGTGGAGTTTTCCATTTGCTTCAAAAACGATCTCTTCGGGGCCAATTGCAGGAAAATGGACATCAAAATCTTTGTAAAAAGTAACTTGTTCGTTTTGTTCAGTTTTCAAATCGTAAACCCATAAATTAAACCGAGCTTCAGGGCCTTTGTCAGAAAGATAATAAACATTTTCGCCAGACCACATTGGTAGTTCATCATTGGCGATATTATCCGTGATATTTTTTGATTCTAAACTTTCCAAATCAAAAGTCCAAACATCCGCTGCCGTACCACCACGGTAGCGTTTCCAGGTTCGAAACATCCGTGTACGGTCCGTAAAAGCTATTTTTTTACCATCTGGTGATAGACAGCCAAATTCACCATAAGCCAATGGTAGTTTTTCAGCCAGGCCACCTTCATGACTCACTTTATAAAATTGAGAAAACCGTTGTTTTCCACTTTCACGGCTTGAAACATAAAGTAGATTTTTTCCATCAGGATACCAATCCAGCAGTCGATCCATCATTCCATGAAAGGTCACTCTTGTAGGCAACCCTCCATTTGTAGGGACGACGTAAATGTCCATATTTCCATCATAATTTCCGGAAAAGGCCACCATTGAGCCATCTGGTGAAAATCGTGGAAATACTTCTTTTCCCGCAGGTGAACTCAATTTATTGGCTACGCCACCTTCTTTGGCGACAGTCCAGATATCACCTCCATAGGAGAAAGTGATGTGCGTTTTGGAAACATCAGGATATTGGAATAATCGGGCGCTGATCTGTGCGTGGTTGGTGTTGAAAAAGAGAATGCTGAAAATAAGGGATAAGGCGATTCGCATAGTTGATTGATTTTAAATAATAAATTAGGTTCGAAGACGCTTGATTTGAAACCTGAATTTAACGAATTAAGCTTTAGAACGAGCAATGAAAAACTTATTTTTCTATCAACTGTCAATTTTCATAGAAGAAATTAACCTAATCAGGATATCAGCATGGCACTTACATACAGCATACCTGGTGTGCTATCCCGAATGTATGGGATCGCCAGATCTACATGGTTCTATTCAGTCTTTATTTTAAAAATGTATTGTGAATATTTTTGTTCTTTCTTATAGTGTTATTGTTTTATACGCTATCTGAACTAAGCGTATTTTCACCAACTGCCTCGGCATTTAACTTTCTGTAATACCAATAAGATATGATCAATAAAACAAGTGGAATCGCAGGACCATAAGCTTTGCCATCCCCGGCATTTAAATGGGCAATTATTGCGAAAACTAAGTCAAGGGCGAATCCCAGATAGGCTAAATTTTTAATCAACGGGTTTTTAATAAACCAGATCGCAAGAACGCCGAGTATCTTTGCGATTGCCAAGGGGTAAATGATTTCAGTAGGAACACCTAAACTGATGAACATCTCAGCTACCATTTCATAGTTTAAAAAATACGTGACGGCTCCGGCCAAAAGCATTAAACTAAATAAACCGGTTACAATTCTGTAGATAATCAAATCTCTTTTCATGATAAAGTTTTTTTAGTTATTGAATTTAATTTTCTTGTAATTATTTTACATGGAAAATAATATGATAAAATTTTTTATCCTCTAAATTTGTCCAATATGGAACTCACTAGCTTCGCTTCCTCGTCTGTAATCCGCTCGTTCATAGCCTTCATAATTTCAGTATCTTCTTGGTCTGCCTTGGCTATCAAATCCAAACCTTTTGGTAATATTTTAACGTAAACAACCCTCCTGTCAATCTCACTCCTTCGTCTTTCAATCAATTGCTTATCTAACAATTTGTCTGCGAGCCGGGTTGCATTTGGTGCTTTTTCGATCATCACATTTTTTACATCATTCATAGCCATCCAGTCACCTGCTCCCCTTAAAATTCTTAAAATATTATATTGCTGAGATGAAATCCCGTATGGTTTTAAATATTCAGTAGACAAATTCCTCACCCAGCCAGCTGTAAACATCAAATTGACCACAAAACGATGCTTATCGTTCATAAACTTAGTCTTTACAACATCATCAATTTTCGCCATTTCAACAATTAATTTGATGCAAAGGTATAAAAGAATAATTTATTTTCCAAGGAAAATATTTTTGCGGTAAGTTATTTGTTGAAATTTTAGAGAAGTAAGCTTTAATTAAAACAAGAATCCCTATTTATAGGCTTCTACGGCGGCGTTTAGAATTTCCTTTGCCATTTCAGCATCTCCAAAGCCTTTCGGAATCATTTTTCCGGGGCCTTTGTAGTTTGCGAACCAGAGTTTTACAATTTCAGAAGCACCCTTAAATTTTTCATCGAGCTCAGCCAAACTATTCACACTATAAAAAGGTGTATCCTCCAAAACAGCTATGAGTTTATCATCCTGCTCACCTCTGTCAAGCAATTGTAAAACACCAATCACTTTACTTTTAATAATGCTGCCTCGTTCGACCGCCGGACCCAAAACGATCACATCCAAAGGATCACCATCGCCACCCAATTCCTTTGGCAATAGTGTCCGAGGGATCATGCCATAATTGCCCGGGTAGCCCAAATATTTCACCTGTCGAGGCTTACCCTCAACGAATTCCCATTTCAAACTACCACTTGTTTTATCGACCTCCCATTTTGCCACCGATCCTGTCGGGATTTCAACGACGACATTAATATCTCCATCCTCAAAAACAGCTTCGTAACCCGTTAAATAATTGAATTCTCCAGTTATGGTGTAAGGATCCTGTGATTCTGTCGGAGCGGGCTGAGCATCCTGAGCAGAAGCAGCAATTTCAGACTCTGTAGAATTGCAGGAAATAATACCAATTACAACAACAAAAAACAGTAGATTGAAATAAAATGGTTTATTCATTTTTAAAATATTTTCATAATGACAATTAAAAGCTTTTAGAATACAATTATCTCGCCTAAGTTGCTAAAAATCAAATCTTCAAATGATGAATTTTTGAAACTTTATAAATTCATTTTTGAGGAAAAATTTAGAGTGAACGCTGCTGAAAGGCAGGATAATCGATGTATCCTTTTGGACCAATTGTGTAATAAGTCGTAGAATCAGGAGTTACAATTAGCAAGTTGTTTTCAAAACGATAAGGTAAGTCAGGATTTGAGATATAAAGCCGCCCATAAGCAATGGCATCTGCTCTGCCGGAAATGACTTCCTGTTCCCCGGAATCCTTATCGTAATTGTTGTTTGCGATTAAAAAACCGTTGTAAATTTTGCGGTAATGACCAATTAGATCATGTACGGCAAAAGGGCTTTCAGATTCTTTCCAGGGTTTGCTAAGATGTAAATAGGCTAAATTGTAATCATTTAGTTTGTTGACGATGTAATCAAACGTCTTCGTAGTTTCCTCGTCAATTGTGATCCCTGAAAAACTGTTTAGCATCGGATTCAAACGAACACCAATTTTTTGTTCTGGCATCACACTTTTTAAAGCTTTAATGACCTCAAAAAGAAAACGGCATTTGTTTTCGATATTGCCACCGTATTGATCAGTACGGTGATTACTACAATTGCTGAAAAACTGATGGAATAAATAACCGTTCGAAGAATGGATCTCCACTCCATCAAAACCAGCTACCATCGCATTTTTTGCGGCGTTTTTAAAATCTTCAACAATTTTTCGGATTTCTTCGATGGTTAATGCTTTAGGAGTCACGGTTGTCTTTTTTCCAAAAGGTGTTCGAATATTGATATTTGGATTGATCGCCGAAGGCGCCACCGGCAAAGCACCATCGTGAAAGTCTGGGTGCGAAATTCTACCCACATGCCAAGGCTGTACAAAAATCTTCCCGTCAGCTTGATGAACAGTTTCAACGACTTTTCGCCATGCTGCCACTTGTTTTTCGGAATAAATGCCCGGAACATTTACATAACCTACACTTTGCTTTGAGATGGCAGTTCCCTCAGTGATGATCAAACCTGCACCTGCCCTTTGTTTGTAATATTCGACATGCAAATTTGTAGGAACTGCATCGGGATTATCCGCTCTGCTCCTTGTCAGCGGAGCCATGATCACTCTGTTTTTGATTGACATTCCACCAATTTTTGCGGGTTTTAATAATTGCATGGACGGTAAATATGGTTTTTTAAAATGGATTAAAATTAGTACAGCAAACCGGGTCTATTAATTGGCATTAAACTCATGTAGCCATATTTGGTAAATTCGGAGATATTCCAGGAGTTCAAGTGCTTCTTGTTTTTGGTTAATATTGGCTGCACAATTTTCCTTGTATTTTTTTCGGGTGATTATCGCGAAAGAGTCTTTTTGCAACATTTCTTTTTTGTTCAACAAAAAATTCAGCACCCATTCTGGTTTTCGATCAGCTAAAATATCACTAATGTCAGGACCTTTGTTTTTGAACTCCATAGTGTGACATTGAGCGCATTTGGTATTGAATAATTGTTTCCCAACTTGCATTAAAGAATCGTTTATTGGTGCTAATTCTAATTTTTTAATTGGCCCGATTCCATTTTTGTTATAGTAGCTCTCATCCTCAAAAGTACTCGGATTGTTACAGCAAATAATTATTGAAAAAAGTGAAAAGAAAAAACAAATAAATATGCTCCTCATACTTTGGGTGTTTTATGATTTTTCAAAAGTAATTAAAAAATCACACTGCCTGGGGCTTCATTTTTTTTTGAACTATATATTAAATAAGTTTAATTACATTCTAGGGCGATGTTTGGAGTACAACTGTATGGTGCGTTTTCAAAAAGTTCTATAATTTCCCAGCCATTTATAGGCACTTCATTTGAATCCATTTCATTAAAATACACAGTGCCGATCGGTGTACCACCACTCGTTGTTAATCCAAAAGCAACAAGTCTCCATTTTTGTGTAGCTGGAGATCCCACTAGGCCATAATCTATTTTTACAGTGCCTGCTAAATTAGTATATGATGGTCTCCCATTCTGTGTTCCGGTAAGCAGATATTCTCCATTCATAAAATCCTGAAGGTTTGGATAGGTGCAATTAGATCCCGAGACAGTATAAGAAGGGCATATAAAATTAGTAATAGTGGCAGAAATTTCTTGCTCAATTTCAAACCCCTCTTTAACAGTTTTAATAGTAAAAGAAAAATCCTCATCTTCAGTTGAAGTCGTGGTGAACTCAATTGAATTAGCCGAATACTCCACTAATTGAACATTTGGATTGGTGATTCCATATGCTTCAATGTCTTCATCATCCAAATTTATAACTTCCAAATTTTCTTCAAAGGTTGGAGGGATTCCAATTAGCACTTCAAATTCTTCCCAATTTGGCTTAAGATTTAACCAACTATTGATAAAGTAGTCAAGTTCTTGTGATATATCAATATCTTCAAGGCTTATTGTCCTAAAGAATGCATCAGTGTCTAAATTAAATGAAACATTGGTGCTAAACTGAATATTTCCAATAACATCTTTGTAAAATTCAACTCCTAAAATCCATGGTTTTTGGAAAAAGGGTTTTGAATCATTATATAGTTTTTTGCTTGCAGGAGCAATATCAGCCCATAGAAAAAACATTGCGCCTCCAATAGAAAATGATGCTACACCCAATCCCGCTGGAGTTGGGCTAATGCCAATTGCTATTCCTGCTAAAATGAAAAAATCTTTCATTTTTTTTAAAGCTTTTATAAAATCGTTAAAAGAATCACCAAGATTTTCTGATGTGCAGTTATAAAATGCCAAATTATCAGTTGTCGGGCATTCAGATTGTTTATTTCTAACTGTAGCTGCATCTAATTGGGTGTATAAATTATTGACAAATGTGACAAACGGTTCTTTATTTGCTTCAATAAATAGTGCTGTTTTCCTTTTTTCTTCTGTACTTAAATCATTAAAAAAGGCTAAAGCCTCATCCTTATATTGTATAATTGAATTAATTTCCTGTTCTTCTTCCGGTGTGGAAGGATTGAAATCTGAAATTTGGTTATCGAAATTTTGTAACAAAACTTCAATAACAGACTCTGCACTTGTAATTTGAGTAGCTGTCACATTAAAGATTGTTCGTCCAAAATCAGATATAAGCTCATAACTTCCAGCAGGAACATCCGGAACAAAAAATACTAAAGACGAATCAGATGATTTTACTAATTCAATCTTCTCTTCACCAAAACTAACCTGATATTTATCAGAAGTAACCTCATCAAGCACAGTCAGAGAGATTACCTCAAATGTCTTTACATCGGTTTTTTCAACAGTGAGTATTGGAACATCTGTTCTTTGACCTGGAGGGTATAAAATCCCATTGTCTTCTTTTTTGCAGGAGGTGATGATGAGAGCGATCAGTAAAAAGTAATTTAGTTTTTTCATGTTTTGGTTTTTTGAATTGAATTATAATTTGAAGGAAATACCTAGCCCTGCGCCGAATATGCTGAGATTGTTTTTTGTATTATTGGTGAAAGATTCACCGCTTTTTGTTCCTGTTTCTTTCAATTTCACAGCTCCTCTCATATAGCTGCCAATGAGGGTCAGCGCTAGTTTTTTATTTAATTTGAATCTAAGATTAGTGCCGAAGCCAAACATCACCGAAGGAGTCACTTTTGTGGTAGTTAAAGTAATTTCAGTTTCGTCTTCTAGACTCAGAAAGGGATTGGTGAATAAATAAACTCTGGGTGCTACAGAAAACGCGATATTGCTATCGTACCTGCCATAAGAAATGCCAAGAAATGGATTGATGAATGGCGTAAATTTATTTAGTTCGGAAAGATTAATAAAATTTAATCCGCCTTCAAATCCAAAGCCTTTGGATGAACTGAGCGCATATTTCACTTCCATATTAAAACCATTGGCTACCTCCTGGTAATTATCTTCAACCAATACGGCAATTCCCGCTGAAACATCAAGCATCTTTCTGAAAAAAGAATGTTCCGTTGAAGGTTTTTCATTTTCTTGAGAATCAATATCTTGAAGTGTTTCAGCATTTTGCAGTCCCGACAATTCCAATTTTTCTCGGGTTATCTCTAGTTCATTTTCAACAAGCTTTTTATCTAGCTCTGTTGATAAAAGCTTTTTGTTTTTCAGCTCAAGCTCCTTTTTTGTATTGTTCAATTCTTCTGACAATAGGGCCTTTTCTGACTTCAAATTGTCGATTTCAGTATTCAGACCTTTGATGATTTCCCGGTCTTTGTGTATATCAATATTTTCTTCGAAGGGTTTTTTTGCCGGATTTGTATTTTCATTTTTTTCAAAGGTGGGCTTAGAATGGTTGGGAGAAACAGTTGGATTTTCAGTTGGAAAAAATTTCAGATTGGCGGTTTTAATGTATCCTTTATACCCTCTAAAATTCACTTTTGTCCACCATTTTTGGCGATCCAAGACTTTACCCTGGTTTCCTGCCTGGACTCTGAGAATAACTTTGCTTTTACTATCTGGCTGGATTCTCAATGAAGTGCTTGAAATGACTTTGAAATTTTGGGCATGGAAAATTATAGGTAACAATAATAGAATAAAAGTGATTGTTCTGGGCATAGTTGGAGATTTAGGGATTTTACATAGTTTGATTTTCATGTGAATGAATTTCAAAGAACTATCGCAGCTTTAAATAATATATATTACCTGCCGAAAGTCCTAATTGTATTGTTGATTAAAAACAAGTTGTTATATACCTAAAAAATTGGTTTTTTGGAGCTTTTTGTTGTTAACTCTATTTATATTTTTAACTAACTTGTTTGTTGGGAATATTGACTGTAATAATAAGTCTTCGAAGAGATTTAATATCCTGCATTGAAAACGCAACTATTGCCAAAAGGTGCCAAAATTTCTATAAGTTCTCAATTAAGCCGGTAAGTTATATCAATTAAGAAAATTACTTACTTCTGCATGTACAGGGATAAACAGTTTGTTGATGCACAATATCCGTAAAAGAGATGAATAAGCATATAAGTAAAAGTACTTATATTATACAATACTACTTTACTAAGATATTTGAAATGTTACCAGAATAGGCGACAAATGGCTGAAGTCACTTTGTTAGTCAATACTCAAATCAAGCCATTTTTAATACTGTTTGCGATAAGATGGGCAGTGTTTTTAGAATTGGTTTTTCTTAATAGGTTTTCCCTATGTTTACGTACAGTTGGTTCTGCAATAAATAAGGTTTTAGCAATTTCTTTTGTGATAACACCTTCTGCAAGTAATCGGAGTATTTCAGTTTCTCTTGGTGTCAAATTAATGGTGTCCGGTTTAAAATCTACAGCATCTTTTTTATAAACATCGATATTTGTAAAGGAGGGTTCACCATTTAAACCAAATAGAGAAAGTTTTCGATTGTTGGATGTCGTGATATGGGAAATGTCCGAATGTACGCCTAATACGCGTCCAAGATTGCCCCATTCATCCAGGGTAATTCCCATGGCTTGATGCAAAAATAATTTATAAGTATTATTGGCAGTTAGTAATCTAAAACAATAGCTTACTTTATAATTGAGTATCTGTTTTGGTTCAAGGTATTCAAAAAGAAATTTAGCAATTACTTTTTCACTCCGAGAAAAATAGTCTATATCGTCAGGATGTGCTCTTCCAAGGAATTGATCAATGGTAAGTGTAGTTGGATCCAATCCTATTATGGTTTTGTAATGCTCACTCATGAATGCAAAACTATAAGTTCCAAAATCAAAAATATAGTAATAAAAAGGCCCGGGACAAAAAATGGCTGCCAACTGTTTATTAATTTCCTGGGGGTCATGAGAAGTGTTTTTGCTCGCAATGTGGGTATCAAAATCATACCAAACATTTCTAATCTTATTAGTTTTCATTTTTAATTGAATTGCATAAAATTGATGACTGAGAACCATTTTAATGACGGTACTTCAAGCTCTGTTTTTATAACTTTTTCATTGAAAATGGCAGATAATTTATATGTTAAATAATAAAGAATATACTCAATAAACAAATTATTAATGAGATAACTATTTAAGACCTTCCTGATTCATTATTACTTATCTGGAATCCTATTTTAGTTCTGTAATACAGAATAGTAGTAGAATTTTGTAATACGCTCGTACCTGAAAATGGAACTGCGATACATATAGTTTTACAAGATAATAGTCCATTTGCTTAGTAACTTTTACCAGAAAAGAGACATTATGATTTAGGTAAAAAGATGTCAGATTATCATGTTTTCTTACGAGTGATTTTCGCAAATTAATATTCCAATAGTATTGGTTTTACTGAAGATTTAAAATACCTTTGCCTTCTTCTTGTAGAAGAAAAATATTTAAAGTGATTTGCATCTTTGATTTTTTAAAGGTCAAATCACAATTTGAAGGAAAGCCCTATTCCTGCGCTATATATATTCAGGTTATTCTTTGTAGTATTATTGTATATTACGCCGCTTCTAGTTCCTGTTTCTTTTAATTTTTGAGTACCTCTCATAAAGCTGCCGGAGAGGGTCAAAGCCGTCTTTTTGCTTATTTTGAATTTGAGATTGGCGCCAAAACCAAACATTACAGATGGTGTCAAAGTAGTGGTAGTTGAAACAGTTTCAGTCCTTTCTTCCATCTTCAGACTAGGATTCGAAAATAAATAAACCCTTGGGGCGAAAGAAAATCCAATTTTGTTTTCGTGTACCCCGTATGAAACCCCAAGAAACGGATTAAGGAAAGGAGCGAATTTATTGGACTCAAAAAGGTTTATCATATTCAGCCCTCCTTCAAACCCAAATCCTTTTGCTGAAGAAAAAGAGTATTTTGCTTCAACATTGATCCCATTGGCTGCTTCCTGGTGATTATCTTCAACAAACATAGATCCTCCCACTGTGACATCTACCATACTTTTGAATATCGAGGCTTCTTTTGGATGATTTGAAATTCTGGCAATATCTAGCTCACGTTGCGTATATAATTTTTCGGTTTCAACGGCCTTTAATTTCTTTTCTGTTGATTTTAAATCTCTTTGAATAAGTTCGTTTTCTAACTCAGCCGATAAAAACTGTTCTTCCTTTAGTCGAAGCTCAAGCTTTGTTTTATGTAACTCTTTTGAGATTTTAGCTTTGTCTAGCCTTGCTTTTTCCAACTCGGAATAGAGTTTTTCAATGGTTTTTTGAGTATCGTTTATATTATCCCCGGCCTCAGTGGAATTATTTTTTACACTTTCAATTTTGGATTTTCCAAATTCGGGGTTAGAATATTTCGATGATTTGTTGTTGGGAGGGGTATTATTGATGAATTTTAATTTGGCAGTTTTAATAAATCCTTTGTATCCTTTAAAAACAACTTCTGTCCACCATTTTTTGCTATCAATAACTTTACCCTGATCTCCTGATCTTACCCTGAGGATTACTTCACTTTTACTATCAGGCTTAACTCTTAAAGAAGTACTTGATGTGACTTGAAAAGATTGAGCATGCAGGGCAATGGGAAACAATAATATCAATAAAGCGACCAATCTAAACATAATTACAAATTTAGAACTGATTAAAAAATGTAGTTTTCGAGATTTTAGATTATTCAGAATAATCTTCAGCAGAATGCAATGGTAATCAGTGTTTAGGAAGGATTTTGGTCTTTAGGTTTTTGATTATCGGTTCCGGGAATATGGGGTAAACATAGACTATAACAATTAGTTAAGGGTCATAAGTTTCCTACATGAGTAAATTTTATTTGTTTGTTTTGTCGTACTAATATACACAAATTTGAGAAATTTTTCGGTTTTAGTGAAATTTCAGCAGTCAGTTTAAGAATATGGCTGTCGAATGATTGTTTTCCATTTTTCTGGAGCAGCACGTCGAATGTCTGTCAAATATATTTCATGATGCTTCCCAGTAATTTTAAAATTGTTTTCAATAATGTGGTCATGTACTTTTTGGATCGTTGGACCTTCTTCTGAAAATGGGCCGATGTGCATGATTTGAGCTGCTTTGCCTTCAGCATAGCCTTCAAATCGTATTTTTGAAAGTGCCGGCGGATTCTTTTTTTGTCTCAGTTGCTCAATTGCTTTTTCGACAATCGATGTTGTGATGAATTCTGGTTGCATGATCATCATCGTCCATTTCCACTCGTCTTTTTTATTGACATCAAACTCGGTCATGTCATCGACCCACCACAATCCTTCGAGCGGCATCACTCCATAGTCGATGGCCATTTCTCCCTTTTTGATAATAAACTTTATGGTATAAGAAAGCTGAAATAGTGCTTCCACAGCTTCTTTGTATTCCTGTGAAGTATTAGGATTGCCAATTCCGTCGATTTTTAAGAAACTCATCTCTGGAACCAAGACCATTTCCACTTTTTTGGGAGAAGCTTTATAAAATGTTTTTAATTCTTTTTTAAAATCAACTTTTATCATTTCATTTTCTGTGTAAAAAAAGTAGTGAATTACCACTCATTTTGGACCTAATAAAAATAAGCATTTTATTTATTTAGTAGTAGAAGTATTAATTCAATGTCAGCGCTGGATTAACATTTTTTTGCTCAAAGAATTCTTGCCGGAGGTTAACCGTAAAAAATAAAGTCCTTCGGACAGATCATTAACAGGAAATAGAAAATCATTACTTTGGGCTTTCATCAGAAATGATTTAATTTTTTGCCCGTTAATAGCGATTACTTCAATGTTCAAGTCTTTTTCCAATGGGTTTTCGAATTGCAAACTGATCAGATCATCAGCAGGATTAGGAGAAAGGAAAAAGCTATTCCCCTGGATGCTTTCGTTAACATTTACCATCCCTTCAGTGGTAAAGGAAAAGATATCAGAATGTGTTTCTCCACAGCCAAAATCCGCAGCGATTCGCCAATAATAAGTGGTTCCGTTCTCCAAACCATCAGTGTAGGAATAACTGTTGATGACTGCCTGATCGGTAAAAAAGATGTCGTCTTCAAAATTGGCCTCACTTGTTGAAAGTTCGATGTTTTTTGTATCAGCACCTTCTAAACCGGTCCATAAAAAATATACGTTGATTGCCTGATCTGTTTTTCCGTTTGGCGGATTGATCAAGTTGGCGGTATCCAAATCGATAACATCAATGGCGACGGTAGTTTGACCATTATTGATATTGTCTGTTGCATTAATTTCCAAATCAAAATATCCAGGTTCTGTTTCGGATACATTCACTTCAACTTCTTCTCCGGGTTGAGCAGGGTTAGGGTCAAATGTAACTAAGGTATTTCCTGGTAAATTGCCTGTGGATAGATCTACACCTGATACATCAAAATCATCTCCTAAAATAATTGTGAATGTAATGTCCCCTCCTTCACAAATCTCAAAAGAGGTAGCAGAAGGAGAAATTGAAGTATTTGGTGGAACTTCTATCTCATCAAAAACATAGAACCCAGTTTGCATATCGGAGATCAACGACATTCCGGAAGGCAGCACAAAAACGCCCCAGGCTCCGGCAAAATAGCTGTTATTTGGTCCATCATGCGTATCGTAATATCCTATACGATATGGCAATAATGGATTTGAAACATCAAAAACCTGCAAGCCATCATAGTAATAGGAGGCATAAAGTATATTGCCTTGTAAATAAATATTATGAACAATTTGGTTTGATGTTGATTCGGCATTCATGGTAGCGACCACCTCTATGTCGGAATAATCACTGACATCTACCACTTTAATGTCGGTGCCATGGGTTTCGTCACACAAGAAGTAGTATTGTCCATCATCAGATAACCATCCGGAATGGTTGTAACCTTGTTGCGGATAATCAGTCATACTACCCAAAGTCACCGGATTGGCCGGGTCTGTAAAATCAGTTACAAATAAACCTACATTGCCGGCATTGAGATATGCGATATGATCCCTTACATAAGTATCATGGACGTAGCCGATATTATAATTTGAATTGGGGTAAGAAGCCAGTAAAGTTGGTGCTTCAGGATTACTCAGTGATAATATTTTAACATTAAAACCATTACCTCCTACAGCGTACAATCTTCCATTATCTTCATCAATAAAAATGTTGTGTGACCTGGTTAAAAACTCATTGGATTCATATACGAGGCTAACCATATTGGGAAGTCCGCTAATGTCAAATATCTGAAGAGCGCTGGGGCCTTCGTCAGCTACTGCATACAAGTAATGTTGATAAGTTTTTATATCCCGATGTCCGATACTGGCTCCCTGAACTGTTGCAGGAGCAAATGCTACAGGTTCGTCAGACAATGGCTGTGTGGTTAGGTCAAAAAAGTGAAAACCATCAGTTGAACAGATAATTCCATATTCAATTCCATTGACCTGGACACCCCAAACATCATGATAGGGGTTGTCGAAAAAAGCAGGAGTGATAGTTTCATCATGCCAATGTCCCAAAAGGCTTGTTTCACTAGCCTGACCAAAACAATAAAATGGAAAACTGATAAACAAAAAAAGAATAGCGTTTTTCATAAAGCCTATTTTTAATGGACGATAGAATTAGAGTGGAGTTGATTTATCTGAAAGGCAGCATTATTCCTTGTAGGACAAATTTGAATATCTGTCCAAAAGATAACCTAATTCTAAAAGTACGAAAAACTTCCTACTTTACACTATTTCAAGTTTTTTTAATTGGGATTTTTAAAATAATCAGTAACCCATGCCGTAGTTTGATTGTCAGTCATGCTATCTGTGGTGACAACCGCTTTGAGTTTGGAAGACAACATATGATCGCCTTTTATTTCCTTTTCCAACTCGTGCTTCATGTTGGCAGGGCCAAATATGACAATAGATTCACAACCGGCAATTTCTTTTTTAATAGTATTAAAAAAATCTTTCGCCTGGTTCTTTATTTTTTGTGCTTTTGCGCGTTCCTGGTCATGGTATTGATCACCGAATCTTCCAAATTGTTTTGATTCTCCAGCAAAACGTTCGCGGGTTTCGATGTCAGAATCTATGGTTTTTAATGATTTTTGAGTGCCAGACAAGGTTACAATTTTAGCTTTTTTGGTGTCGATCCAGATACCTATTTGTTTGGTCATATTATTTGGTTTTTGTGATTTTAAATAGGACTAATAAAAATAATAAAAAACCCGATCAGTTTTCCAAAACTGATCGGGTTTTTAAATGAATTTTAAAGAAATCTATGCAGGGCTATTTGTCAACGAAAATTGTTCCAGGCCTTTGAGTCCAATCGCTCCTGCGTGAGCCAGCATTTCTTTGGCTTCAGCTTCTTTTTCTTCCAAAACATCAAAAGTCCACTGCCATTCCACAATAGCTTTTGATCTATGCCTTCATGAACTTTCATTGTTCCGAAAATATTTTCAACAGAAATCATATGCTGTTTTGGTTCAAAACGAATCAGAAATCAATTTCTTGATCAAAATGTAATTTGTTTTGCAATCCCCGTATTTCCACTTTGACTTTTAAAGGCTGGGCATTCCAGTCAATCTTTAGCAACCCGAAATTCTTTTGGCCAATCATTTTGTTGTCAACGCGGTATTGGTTGAATTCTTCGCCGATATTTTCCCAGGAGCGGTTTAAGCCGCTCGAAGTGATGTCGTACAAATCGTAAGGTAAGCCATCCAGTTTGATTTTTGAAATCTCTGCAATATGACGATCGCCGCTCAAGAGAATCACCCCTTTTGGTTGTTTTTCCTGTAAAAGATCGAATAATCTTTGTCTTGCTCTCGGAAAATTAGCCCATTTTTCAAAACGGTGATCTTTAGGGATCATCTGGATGCCACAACCGATGAGGTATAAATTTATGGATTTATCCGAGAGTTGGTCAGCTAGCCATTGCCACTGTGTTTCTCCTAAAACATCACCAGTTTCGTTTGGAAGGTATCGTTTCTTTTTTGAATTGTCTTTTGTAAGCTCGTCGCGAAAATATCGTCCATCAAGAAGAATGACTTTTACCTTTTTTTCTTTTTTCCCGAAGGTGTAGGCTTGATAAGCACCTTCACGTTTTCTGATGGGTGCTTTTTTGGAGACATCTAAAAAATCTAGCATTAAATCCCTGCTTTCTGCTTTTTTAGGATAGTTTTTGTCACCGTCATTGGTGCCGTAGTCATGATCGTCCCAAATGCCGATGATAGGACAGGTTCTGATCAATTTTTGGTATTCTTGATTTGATTTTTGGAGGTCGTATTTTTTCTTCAAAGTGTCCATGTTTTCTGTATCGCCATAGATGTTATCTCCCAGCCAGATCCACAGATCAGGTTTATTTTGAGTGACAAATTCCCAAATTGGCTGAGGTAAATACTGTTTGTTACAAGAGCCGAAAGCAATGGTGGAGAGTGTTTTGTTAGTTTTTAAAGGCTTTGGCTTTGCAAAGGTCGGTTGGGAGGGATTACAACCGGAGATTAGAATTATAAAAACAAAGAGGACAGAAACTCTGGTCATTAAAGTTATATTTTAATGCAAATCTATCTTTTTGGAATGAGTACAGAGAAAATTTAAGTTTAAATATTTTTTAATTGATTTACATCAAAATATTATTCTCCGCCTGGATACCATCCGGTATTTTTTCTTCATCCATCATTTCGCGAAGGTCAATTTCGATAGTCCTGCTCAATGCCGTCATCGGAATATCGTTGGCACCACCTTCGAATGGATTTTCGGTGGCTTCGCCGATTTTTTCCATCGTATGAAAAACCCAGGAAACTAAAGCACTGAATGGAATGGTCAGCCAGACCATCTGGTCTCCCAACTTTCCAAATTCCTGCAGCATCCCAAAAGGCACCAAAAAGATAAATAACCACACAAAATAAAGATTGATGGTAGCAAACTGGCGCGGGTAGGGGAAGTTTTTAATTCGTTCGCACTTTCCTTGCTGTGTATAAAAATCTTTGAGCATATTTTCCATTTCCATGTGACGGAAATCTTCGATCAATCCTTTTTCAAGCAACTTCCGCAGATCATTGGACTGTAGTTTTAGCAGCTGCGTTGCACGATTTTTTTTTGATAAAACGTAGGCTTTATCCTCTGGAGATAGAAAAGGAGTCAAGTCATCTTCCACTTTGTTTTCAAATTCTGCAACAGTGTATATTTTTCGATATTCGACATTGTAAACTTTGTGGACATTTTCCCAGTTTTTGGTTTGTCGCAACTGGTGTCGAAGCGCTGTCAGCCATGCGATGTGTCGATAGATCAATCGTCGGTGAATAGCTTTTAATTCCTGGTCTGGGAGTGGATCAGTGGCGTGTTTGTTGGTTACAAAATCCAGGACAAAAATTCCCCAGGTTCGGCTCGAATTGACGATTGCTCCCCAGATTTTACGTGCTTCCCAAAGGCGGTCATAGGATGCATTATTTTTAAAACCGATCAGGAAAGCCACAGCTGTACCGATTAGAGCTATCGGTAACCAAGGCAGAGACAGCCACTTCCAGTCCATTAAAACATACAAAACAGTTGGAATGGCGGAGAGGACAATAAATTTGTAAATATCTCTTCTCGTCCAGATGATAACTTCTTTTATTGAAAACTTTTTTCCGGCGTGCATAGTATTAAGGTGCTTGGTTTGTAAAATATTATCAACTCTGAAAGTTGTGAATTGTTCAAGTTGTTGTGATAAAACAATCTGTGCTTCCAAAATAAAAAATACCGCTTGGTAATTACACCAAACGGTAGTGTTTATTTGCATTTTTTTAAAAATCAGAACTTCATCCATTTTAATACTTTTGTGGATTGTTCTTTTTTAAGCATTAATAAATACATTCCTGCTGGTAATTCGCGAAGGTCAATTTCAATGGCATTGTCAAGGTTAATAGTTTTTTCATGGATTTCATTTCCAAGCAAATCAAAAACAGTAAGGGTCAAGGGAATGGATTCTGAAGTTTGTTTTGTCAAACTGAATAAGCCATCGGAAGGATTGGGATAAATTTGGAATTCATGTTCCCAAGGTTTTTCATTGATATTCAAAGGCATATTTCTTTTAAAAACATAAGCTGCACCAACATCGAGATTTAAATCCTGACCGTCAAATTCATCTGCCCGCCAAGCTCCAACAGCTATCTGATCATCTCTGACTGAAACGGCAGCGCCAAACAAGTCATCGATCTCACGATCCTCGCCGATCACTTTTTGCACTTCCTGCCACACACCATTGGGTTGTCGTTCATAAATATAAGCTGATCCCGCTCCGCTGACCGTATTGCTCCCGGCAGGATCTTCGTCTTCCATTTCTGCACCTATCACTGCAATATTGC
>JANQFJ010000200.1 GCA_028277915.1 Saprospiraceae bacterium | reverse complement strand
TCAAGACATTAAACCACCTCAAAAGAATTTCGACACGTTTCAACCTTTAGGATGTTTATTTTTCGAGAAAAAGAATTGGATATATTCTAACGATCTATGAATGGAAATGTTTTCAGGTTATTTTTTGCTGGCGTTGAAGAGAAATTCTTTCTCTTCTTCGGAAAGGCTTTCGTAGCCTTTTTGTTTGATTTTATCCAGGATAGCATCCAGGCGTTCCTGATACTCTGATGGCTTTTCTTTGTCGGATTTTTGATTTCCTTTGGCGGTCCGACGATTGGTGTTTTTGTAAACCATTCGCGGCCCTTTGGATCTTCGTTTAAAAATATTACTAAAATAATTGCCTAGGACACTCAACCATCGATTGACAGGTTCTGCCCAGTCATTTCCTTTCCGAAGTTGGGAAACATACAACCAGCCAAAAGCAGCGCCACCAAGGTGAGCAAAATGTCCTCCTGTGTTACCAAGATTGGCAATGCCAATTAAATCCAGGAAAACTAAAACTGCCACTACGTATTTTAGTTTTACTTCACCTAACAAAATGAGGTTCATGCGATAATCCGGAGAAAGTACTCCTGAGGCTACCACAAAAGCCATCACTGCTGCTGAAGCACCTAAAGCTTTTTCACCAACCGGGACAAAATTCGCGGAAAGCAGATAAAACAATGCACCAAATAAGCCGCCCATCAAATAAATAGCCAATACTCTATGGTTTCCAATAAAATCGGCGACAATTCTTCCAAACCAATATAGGAACAGCATATTCCATAGAATATGCCAAAATCCAATGTGAAAAAACATGTGGGTGAATATTACCCAGGGATGTGTTAATGTAAACCACAGATCTTTGTGGATGGCAAAATATTTTACAAAAGCACTATCGAAAATACCATTATGTTCAAAACCACCAAAGACCGTGATCAGCAAATTCACAATGTTAGCCACCACAAAAAAAACGACGTTTACAAGGATAATACGAGTGATCATATTTCCATGATTGAATTGTCGTTCTAAATCTCCCCAAATTGAAGTTAACATTGATAAAATTTTATTTCTTTTTCAAAACAACTTGCCTGCCAAAATTAGTCTTTTTTATAGCCTTGAACCATATTTTCGCCAATACAAAATTAATAATAATCCAAATAATGCCCCGCCCAAATGCGCAAAGTGAGCAATGCCGGTATCGAAATTTCCCAATCCTAAAAATAGTTCGATTACTGCATAACCTGCTACAAAATATTTAGCTTTCATCGGAATTGGAGGAAAAAGTAACATGAGCTTGGTGTTCGGAAAAATAATTCCGAAACCTACAAGTAAACCAAAGACAGCTCCAGAAGCACCTAAAACCGGGACATTTGCCGAAAAAATCGAAGCACCCATGTATTCCATCTCAATATATTTTACAATTAGATGCAATAGCAAAGCACCAAAACCGGTGAATAAATAAAAGAACAAAAATCGTTTTGGGCCCCAAAGATTTTCTAACGGTGGACCAAACATGAATACCGCAAACATATTGAAAAACAGATGGCTAATGCTGCCATGCATAAACATGTGGGTGATGATTTGATACGGAGCAAAATATTCCGAAGTTGGAAAAAACATTGCGAGAATGTATTTTCCCCAATCCATAAAATTAGCAGGGTTAGGATTGTTTATCAAATTTAACATTACATCTCCCCGGGGTTCGCCAAGCATCACTATCGTCCCGAAATACATCAGGACGTTTATAATCAGTAAATTCTTTACAACATCAGTAACTCTAAGCATAATATTCTTATTTCCATTGAAAGAACAACGGCATTTATTAAGATGTTTAAAATTTCAGAGATTGGCCTTGAAATCCATCATTTTTCGACAAGCCCTGATCAATCTTCGATGATCAGGAGGTGGCTTCAGGTCTTAAATTGTTTTTCAAGGTCTTCGAGATCAAAGGTAATAAAACAATTGTGTCCAGTTGGACTTTTATATGGGATAGTGCACGCAAAAAGCTTATCGATCAGTTCCTGCATTTCAGGTTTTGTCAAAGTTTGTCCTCTTTTAATAGAAGCGCTTCGTGCCATTGATCTGGCAATATTTTCATGGTTGTCCAGCTTTAGTTCCACATTGTTTTTGTATTGCTCCAATAGGCTTTCGATTATTTTTTGTTCATCTTGCCCTGAAGACAAATCTGCAGGAACTCCGTGAATGACAAAAGATTCATTCCCGAATTCCTGGATATCAAACCCCAAAAGGTTTATATCAGGAAGGATTTTGAGCAACACCTGGCTGTCAATTTGTGAAAGATTTATGGTTTTTGGGAATAATTGTTTTTGAGTAAGCGGTTGCTGATCTTTCAAAAATGCCAGGTAACGTTCGTAAAGTATTCGTTCATGCGCTGCCTGCTGGTCGATGAGCAAAAAACCAGATTTGATTTGGCTTACAATATATGTGGCATGGATTTGATAAGGGCGCTTTTGCTCATTTGCAAAACCACTATTAGAATCTTCAGATAAAGGATTTGATGACCATTCACTTTCGATGGTCACAGCCTCATCAGCAGCAGGAGATTCCTCTTTTGGTTGATCAAAAGATTCCAGACCTTCGTACAGTTTTTCCCAGTTTCTGAGGTTTGAACTTTCAAGGTGAGAGGAAGGTTTAGGTTCGTAATGCTGCTTTTCATTTCTTTTATCTGAGCTCTGCTCCTGACCATTACCTTTTTTGACAGGCTGATATTGGGAAAAATTGGGATCCTGGTTAAAGTCCAGCGTTGGCGTTATGCTATATTGACCTAGTGCATGTCTAATGGCGACTTTTAAATAATTATAAACCAGACGCTCGTCATTAAATTTAATTTCCTGCTTTGTAGGATGGACATTGATATCAATATTTGCCGGATCAATGTCAATAAAAATGGTATAAATTGGATATGTATCTTTCGGTAATAATTCCTCGTAGGCATTTAAAATGGCGTGGTTGAGGTACCCGGATTTGATGTAGCGGTTGTTGACAAAAAGTAACTGTTCGCCCCGTGTTTTTTTTGCAAACTCAGGTTTGCCAACAAAGCCACGTATTTTTAAAATATCAGTTTCTTCATTCACTGGCACCAGTTTTTTGTTCCAGCTATTTCCAAAAACGCCTACTACCCTTTGCCGCAATTTTCCATCTGGCAGATGAAATATTTCGGTGTTGTTGTGATGCAAAGTGAAAAAGATGTCCGGATTTGCAATCGCTACTCGTTGAAATTCATCAAGAATATGACGCATTTCGACAGTATTTGATTTTAAAAAATTGCGCCTTGCAGGGACATTATAAAAAAGATTTTTAACCGAAATACTCGTTCCGGCAGAGCACTGACAAGCTTCCTGAGTCTTCACATCAGAGCCTTCGATGACAACCTTGGTTCCCAATTCATCAGCATGGCGACGGGTACGCATTTCGACATGGGCGATTGCTGCAATCGAAGCCATAGCTTCTCCCCTGAATCCCATCGTGCGAATACTGAAAAGATCGTTGGCCTTTCGTATCTTGGAAGTGGCATGACGTTCAAAAGACATCCGGGCGTCTGTTTCTGACATTCCACAGCCATTATCAATAACCTGGATGAGCGATTTTCCGGAATCCTTTATAATTAATTTTATTCGGGAACTGCCGGCGTCAATTGCGTTTTCAAGCAACTCTTTGACAACAGACGCGGGCCGTTGGATAACTTCCCCTGCAGCAATTTGATTGGCAATGGCATCCGGTAGCAGCTGAATAATGTCAGCCATATTTAATGAATGTTTTTGAGCATGTTCAATAATCTGTAGATCCTCTCATTTTAGCAATGCCTCAATTCTCGGCAAATATACAACAAGAAAATAATAGCAAAAGAGCAACAATATCCCAATGATCACTAATAGCCTTATGGTAGATTTTTTTGAAGCATTTGATTTTTTTCTTGAGCTTGAATTATAACTGCGGCGAAATCCATGTGAAATTCGGGACTTCATTGCGTTCGGATCATTGTTTTCTCTTTTGGCCATCTCGATCCGTTTATCCAAATCTTCCTTTTCCGGATTCCAGTATCGAGGTTTGTATTCAAATTTTTGATGCCTTGGCGTTTTAAAAAAACTAAATAAAGCCATGATTTTTAATATTTAACTTTTCCAGTAAAGCGCAATCTTTTAGAAATTTACAAAAATTCAAAGAAACGCTTTTTATTTAGATTAAAATTTGGCGGAGTTTGGTGGTTTCTAGTTTGTGGTTATGGGTTATAAAAGTTATTAGTTATTCGTAGATTAGGCAGCCGCACGCCCCTTGTGCCAGTAGCGAGTAGTCAGTAGCGAGACATTATCTGCACCTCTTGCTTCCTCCGTATTGTGTCCTCCTTTCACTCCTTCCCCATCTTTTTGTTTTCCTTCTCTCCCTCCTATAAAGAGCAGATTTTGAAGTTTATCCAATTTTTAAAATGAACAAATCGCTATTTATCCGGTTTTTGATACTATTTTTACAACAACTTTCCACCGATCTTTGTTGAGCACCATTATTCAATTTATATTTGCACCAAAATTGAAAATTAGCAATGAGCGATCAAATCAAGCATGAGTGCGGAATAGCTTTAATCCGACTGCTTAAACCTTTGGATTTTTACCATAAAAAGTATGGAACCGCACTTTACGGTTTGAACAAATTGCGGTTGTTACTTCAAAAGCAACGCAATCGGGGACAAGATGGAGCAGGGTTGGCCTCTATAAAGCTTAACCCAAAACAGGGGACTCGGTATATCAGCCGACACCGCAGCAACAGTTCCAATTACCTGGAAGATCTCTTCGAAGGAGTTTATAACCGTTTTAGAAATGTCTCGACAGAAAACCTGAACAATCCGCAATGGCTAAAGGATAATTTACCCTACACCGGTGAATTGCTGCTAGGACACCTTCGATATGGGACCCATGGTGATAATACAATCGAAACCTGTCATCCATTCCTTAGGCAAAACAACTGGATCAGCCGAAATTTGGTGCTTGCCGGAAATTTTAACCTGACCAACGTTGATGAACTTTTTAATGAATTAGTGGAATATGGTCAGTATCCTAAGGAAAAATCAGATACTGTAACGGTTTTGGAAAAAATTGGGCATTTTTTGGATGATGAGGTACAACGCCTACATGATTGGTTTAAACCAGACGATTATGATTCTGATGAGATCAACAAGTTGATTTTTGAAAACCTGGATATTCAAAGACTGCTTCGCAGATCAAGTAAAAAGTTCGACGGTGGTTATGTTATGGCTGGTTTGATTGGGCACGGGGATGCATTCGTAATGAGAGACCCTTCAGGGATACGGCCTGCCTTTTATTATGCAAATGATGAAATTGTGGTCGTTGCATCTGAACGGCCTGCAATCCAAACAGCTGTCGATGTCCATTTTTCAAAAGTAAAAGAACTTACACCTGGCCATGCGCTTATCATTAAATGTAACGGCAAAGTAAGCGAAGAGCCATATATTGACCAATTGGAGCGCCGCGCCTGTTCCTTTGAACGGATATATTTTTCTCGAGGCACTGATCGGGATATTTATCACGAGCGCAAAATGCTAGGTAAGCAGTTGGTAAAACCAGTCTTGGAGGCTGTGAATCACGATTTTAAAAAAACAGTTTTTTCATTTGTTCCAAATACCGCTGAATTTGCTTTCTACGGTTTGGTAGAAGGTCTTGAAGAAAAATTGAATTGTTTAAAAAAGGAAAAGATTCTGAATCTCGGTGAAGAATTAAAACCCAAAAAACTTGAAAAGATTCTGGAAATGCGAGCGAGGGTAGAAAAGGTGGCTATCAAGGATGTCAAAATGCGTACTTTTATTGCAGATGATTCTTCGCGAAGCGATTTGGTTTCTCATGTCTATGATGTCACTTACGGCATTGTCGAAAATGAAAGAGATACTTTGGTATTATTAGATGATTCAATTGTAAGAGGTACAACTTTAAAAAATAGCATTATCAAGATTGTTTCAAGACTACGGCCGAAAAAAATTGTCATTGTTTCATCCGCTCCACAAATACGTTACCCGGATTGTTATGGGATTGATATGTCCAGGTTGAATGAATTTGTAGCTTTTAGAGCGCTTGTTGAATTGTTGAAAGAAAATAAAAAAGAAAACTTACTAAAAGAAACCTATGAGCGTTGCAAAGCTCAGGAAAATATGCCAAAAGAACAGATAAAAAATGAATTGATCCCACTTTACGAAACTTTTGATTATGAAACGATTTCTGATAAAATCGCCGAAATAGTAACGCCAGTAGGGATAAAACCAAAGGTTGAAGTGATTTATCAGACGATCGAAGGACTCCACGAAGCTTGCCCCAATAACAACGGAGATTGGTACTTTTCAGGCAACTATCCTACGCCAGGCGGCAACAAGGTTGTAAACCAATCTTTTATCAATTATATGGAAAATAATGATAAACGGGCTTATTGAAAAGTTAATGGTTTTGAGTTGGAAGTTAGGTGATATTAAAACTTTGCCTCTTAGAACTTTTGCGTTAAAAATTAGAAAATGTGAAAACCTGACTAATCAGGGCCATCTGCGTTTTGTCCTCAATTGAACTAAACTTTACACAACAGTTTTCCAGCTTTTTTCAAAAGTTTTTCAGTTTTAGCAAAGCAGAATCGAATGACGTTGTCATTTCTGGGGTTAGAGTAAAATGCTGAAACCGGAATAGCTGCCACTCCATGATCTATTGTCAGACGTTTTACAAATTCGGTGTCTTTTTCATCGCTAATGGCCGAATAATCCACTATCTGAAAGTAAGTTCCTTCGCAATGAATTGGCTTGAAACGGGAGTTTTTTATTGCCTCCAAAAAATAGTCTCGTTTTTCCTGGTAAAAACTGTTTAATCCTAAGTATTCCTTTGGCTTTTTTAAAAAATCTGCAATACCATATTGCAAAGGCGTATTTACTGAAAACACATTGAATTGATGTACTTTTCGAAATTCTTTCATAAGATGGTCCGGAGCGACACAATAACCAATTTTCCAGCCGGTATTATGAAATGTTTTACCAAATGAATAAGTCACCAGGGTTCGTTGAAATAAACTTGGGAATCGCAAAACACTTTGATGTTTTTGCTCATCAAAAATCAAATGTTCATAAACCTCATCGCTTAAAATCAGAATTTCGGAACCATCTGTGATTTGCTGCAATTTCAATAAGTCATTCTTTTTTAAAGTGGTTCCGGTAGGGTTGTGCGGAGTATTGATAATGATCATCCGGGTGCGCTGGGTGATCAGCTTTGAAAATGCTTCCCAGTTGATCGAATAATCAGGAGCTTCCAGTTGATACACTATCGGAAAGCCACCAAACACTTCAATCGACGGGCGGTACGAGTCATAAGCCGGTTCAAAAATGATGACTTCGTCGCCGGGCTGAACAAAAGTTGCGATCGCTGTAAAAATCGCCTGTGTAGCTCCCGCGGTCACCGTGATTTCTGTGGCAGGATCAATATTTGCTCCGTAGCTTGATTCAATTTTTTCTGCGATTCGTTCACGAAGTACAGGTACTCCTGGCATTGGGGCGTATTGGTTGTATCCTTTTTCGATATATTTGTTGACCAGTTTTTTCAACTTATCCGAACAATCAAAGTTTGGAAAACCTTGTGAAAGGTTTATTGCTTTGTGTTCATTGGCCAGGGCTGACATCACAGAAAAAATCGTAGTGCCCACTTTTGGTAATTTGGAGTTGGTATACACGCTAAGTAAATTTTTTATAAACAGAATCTATCGTTTTGGCAAGTTTGTGGTCTTTTTCGGTTACGACATTGCCAGCGTCATGAGTATTAAGATGGATCTCAACAGTATTCCAGACATTGCTCCAGTTTGGATGATGGTTCTGCTTTTCAGCATGAATTGCAACTTCTGTCATAAAGGCAAAGGCTTCAGCGAAGTCTTTAAATGTAAAGGTGGCTTTGAGTTTGTTATCTTCTTGCTTCCACATAGCATTTGGTTGGTTTTTGGAATATTAAATATAATGCTTGAAAAAATAATTTTTAAAATTACCTAACAAAATATTTTCATTTAGTTAAAGCTCCAATCGTACTGATTCAGATTGGTCAATCCATGTTTTAATAATTCGATGCAATTATGAATATCTTCTTTGTGTGCCATTTCGATGACCTGATGAATGTGTCGCGTAGGTATAGAAATCGCCCCTGCGATAGCACCATTTTTGCCGTAACGCTGAATACCAGCTGTATCTGTTCCGCCTTTCGGTAATATCTCAGGTTGCCATTTTATATTTTTATTATCTGCCAATTCTTTTAAATAATTGACCATCCTGTAGTCACAAATGGTTGATCCATCCATAATTTTAATGGCAGCTCCGTTGCCCAGACAGGTTACTTGTTCATGTTTATTCGAACCTGGTACATCAAAAGCGATGGTTACATCCAACCCAAAACCAAAATCCGGGTTTATCGAGTGTGCCGCAGCGATAGCACCACGAAGCCCTACTTCCTCCTGTACAGTGAAAACACCATAAATATCGTAAGGTACTTCTTGGTCCTTAAGTGCTTTCAAAACTTCAATCAAAATAAAAACAGAAACACGGTTGTCAAGAGATTTGCTGTTTACACAATTACCCATTTCGATCAGTTGTCGTTCACGAGTGATGGAGTTTCCAATGGAGACAATTTCAAGCACTTCTTTTTGCGACATTCCCGTATCGATGTAATATTCATGAATTGGAACAGGTTTTCCGCGTTCTTCGGGAGTCATCAGGTGTATTGGTTTAGAACCCATTACGCCAATAATATCTTCTTTGCCATGGATGATAACTCGCTGAGAAGTAAGTGTTTTTGGGTCAAACCCACCTAAGGGATGAAAACGGATAAATCCATCTTCGTCGATATGCGTCACTACGAAACTAATCTCATCCATATGTGCAGCGACCATTACTTTTTTGTTTTCTTTGCCCCTCTTGATGGCAATCACATTTCCCATTGGATCAATAGAAAGGTCATCTACCAAAGGTTCAACTTCATCCAACACTAATTTTCTGATTCGTTGCTCAAATCCGGGAGCGCCCGGCGTCTCGCATATTTTTTTCAATAAAGCGACATCAATCATGTTTTTCATCTTTAGTTTTAATTTTCAGGGTCTCATCGTGAATGCCTAAACTACGAAAATACAATTTAATTGTTTGTATAAGGCGTTATTTTATATAGATTTTAATCATAGAATAAAGAGATGGTCAATCTTTTAAACCCGAAGTGATTTTGTAAAATAAAATCCATAAACTTGCAATGCCGAATTTTACAGCTGATTATAGCTTATTTGAAATCAATATGGATAAAAAAAAGGAAACCGAATTTTTACAAATATGTCCCGTTTTAGCATCTGCCGATGTTGCAAGGGATGTCGAGTGGTATGAAAACAAGTTGGGGTTTAAAAACGTATTTGACAGTAGTGCCTATCAGGAGGGAACAATTGATTATGCCGTTTTAGGAAGGCAAAAACTATTTTTTCATTTGCAGTTTCAATTTCCAAAAGATATGACCAGTACAGATGTGCGAATTGAAGTGAAAAACATTGAACCGATCATTGGAGAATTTATGGAAAAAGGCTTGATTAATACTGAACAGGTGAATCGGGAAACACCCTGGAATACAGATGAATTCAGCATTTTCGATCCCAGCGGTAATAGGATTACATTTCTTGAAGATTTATAAATTATCCCATCACGCAACAACTTAAATGTCATCAGTTAAAAAACTAGCCGGCGAAACGGCGATCTATGGAGTGAGCAGCATTTTGAGCCGATTGCTCAATTATGTGGTGTTGACACCATATTTTACAAGGGTTTTTCTTCAGGGAGAATATGGCGTTGTGTCGGATATGTACACCTATGCTGCTTTGCTGATGGTTATTTTCACTTATCGGATGGAAACGGCATTTTTTCGTTTCGGAAGCAGGGAAGATGGGATTAGTTCAGCTTTTTCGACTTCTGCGATTTCTATCATTTTTACGACAATTATTTTTGTTGGGTCATTGTTGATATTTGCTCAGCCTTTTGCTAATTTTTTAGCATATCCTGACCACAAGGATTATGTGATATGGTTTACATTCATCATAGGATTTGATGCATTGGCAGCGATTCCGTTTGCAAAACTGCGATTGGAAAACCGTCCTATAAAATTTGCTGTGGTCAAAACGCTGAATATTGTTGTCAATATTATTTTCATCTTTTTCTTTTTGGAAATATGTCCTTGGCTTATCGAAAAAGGCTGGGCGTGGCTGGAATTGATTTATGATGGCGAAAATCGGATCACATACGTTTTTATCGCCAATTTTTTAGGAAGCCTATCTGTAATACTGCTTTTGATTCCGGAATATTTTAAGATCAGGTTGCAATTTGACAAAGCACTTTGGAAAAAAATGATGGTTTATGCAATGCCATTGGTAGTAGTTGGGATTGCAGCGGTGATCAATCAATTGATCAATATTCCATTACTAAAAGAGTTTTTGCCTTACGATCAGGAGACTAACTTGGCGAAAGTTGGGGTCTATAGTGCTTGCTACAAAATTGCCATTTTAATGAGTTTGTTTATACAGGCTTTTAATTATGCAGCGGAACCTTTTTTCTTTCGAAATGCACAACGGGACGATTCGAGGATCATCTATGCACAGGTTGGACAAGCTTTTGCAATGGTGGGTAGTTTGGTGTTTTTGGGGATTATGTCTTACATTGATGTAATTCAGTATTTCATTGGAGAAGATTTTCGTGAAGGACTTTTTGTCGTTCCGATTTTACTCCTTGCATTTTTATTTTTAGGGCTTTATTACAATTTTTCAATTTGGTTTAAATTGACAGACCGAACACAAATCGGTGCGTATATTTCCGTGGTTGGAGCTGTGATTACGATCAGTTTAAACCTACTTTTAATTCCAATTATCGAATACGAAGGCTCTGCATGGGCGGCCTTGGCTTGTTATAGTTTTATGGCATTTGCGAGTTATTTTATTGGAAAAAAATTTTACCCAATTCCGTATCCCATTGGGCGAATGTTACTTTACATCGGATTGGCCGTTAGTGCCTATTTTTTGGGAGAAAAACTGAATAGAGTTTTTGAATTGAACTTCATCATGACAATTTTATTGAACACAGCGATTCTTTTGATTTATGTTGCGATAATCTTTTTGTTTGAAAAGCGGGTAATTCAAAAAATTATTTTCGGAAAAGAAAAGAATTAATCATTGACGGTTCATTTTAAAAATCGATGGGTGATTGGATTTGCATTGCTGATGATGGCACTGTATTTCAGTTTACCATTTTTGGCAAAGTGGGTCGTGTCCAACCCAATGTATGCTAAATATGCAGGCAAAGATGCCCAGGTCATAGTTAGTTCTATTCAAAAGGGAATTGTTTTTCCCTTTGGAAAATTGTTAAGCCCAAGTTTTCTGGGATTGATTGTGTTTCCATATTGGTTATTGATTTTTGGAGTAATTCGTTGGTCCCTTGTTCAATATAAAAGAATTTGGAAAACAACAGCGATCAGTTTTGCGACAGTTTTATTTTTGCTCTTTCTATTTCCGAATGCATTGATGATTTTTGAAAATAATGAACCTAGTATTTCAAAAGGTTCCGTGTCAAAAGGAAGTATTCAAAATGCAAAACGAATGAATTATCGAGGTGATAATTTTACAACTTATTCATTTACGTGCTATTTATTAGGGCGAACTTTTGTTCATAGTGCTGTAAAAAGAACGATTTTGGAATCCTATACTGAATGCCAAAAATCCTGTCCACAAACACGATTCATTTTAGGAGAAACTGGTCGCCGAAATGGTGGGCGGTTTTTACCACATCGAACCCATCGGAATGGTTTAAGTGTGGATTTTATGACACCTCTTTTAAAAAATGGGCAATCTTTCAATTCCAATCATCTGTTTAATCTTTGGGGATATCGATTGGAGTTTGATGACAATGGCAAAATAGGAAATGTTTCGATTGACTATGAGACCATGGCTAAACATCTTTTAATACTTGAAAAAAAAGCCAGGCAAAACGGTTTAAGAATCCAAAAAGTAATTTTCGATCCTGTGCTCAGACCATACCTTTTTGCTACACCGACAGGTGCAAAACTAAAACATTTGCCGTTTACGAAGAATCGCGTAATCATTCGCCACGACGATCATTATCATGTTGATTTTGAGATAGTTAAGTGATTGGTTTCGTTGTTTTGGAATTAAATAAGTTGATTAGAATTAAAATTAAGGTTGTTACTTTTTTAAACACAATACATTCTAAATAGTATAACCATAACTCCCAACGCCATGAAAAAACTAGTGCTTCCATTCGCTTTAATGCTTTTCGTAACTTGCTTATTTGCTCAATCACCAGTCATTGAGGAACATTCCATTTATTCAACTGAAGTTTATTTTGATTTTGGAAGGGATACCATCAGAACTGATGCGGATTCCGTTTTAAATGATATAGTTGAATATTGTAAAAACAAATCGGGGTTTTTTATTAAAATAACTGCTCACACAGATGACATCGGGAGCAACAAAAACAATTTGAAGCTTTCAGAACGACGGGCTGAAGCAGTTCGGTCTTTTATGATGGAACAAGAAATTGCAGCAGATAGCCTCACAGCGGCTGTGTTTGGCGAAAACCTTCCGGTTGCCACAAATAAGACTGATGAAGGAAGACAACAAAACCGAAGAGCAACCAT
>JANQFJ010000347.1 GCA_028277915.1 Saprospiraceae bacterium | reverse complement strand
GCAACAGCACCACTTAGCTCTTTGATCAACAGTCCGCTGCATGACGCGGTACTGGGATTCAATGAAGAAGGTTCGGTGATGTATTATTTTAAAGGGCCGACTTTATTTAGCGGAGAAATTTTGGTTGATACTTTTGTAGAAAGTGATGAACGGTCGTTGATTGAAAATAATTTTATAAGTGAAATGATTCCCGAAAACGGAGATGGTGTTCCTTATTTTTTCAATGATGAGGTTTTGATTTTTTCGAGTAGAAGAGATGGAGGTTTCGGAGGGAGTGATTTATATATTTCACGCCAAATAAACGGCATCTGGACAAAAGCAGAAAATCTTGGACCAACGATCAATTCTGAATACGATGAGACTACTCCTTTTTTGGCATTAGATGGCAGAACATTGTATTTCAGTTCGAACAATCTAAAAAGTATGGGTGGCTTTGATATTTTTAAAGCCACTTTTGAAGATGTTTCCGAAAGTTGGACTACTCCTGAGAATCTGGGGCTTCCAATAAATTCTGCAGGGGATGATACTTACTTTAAACTAACCCAAGCTGGCTTAAGGGGCTTCTTTTCTTCAAATAGAAAAGATGGATTTGGGAAAAGGGATTTGTTTGTAGCCTATTTTAAAAAAAGACAGAAAGAACAACAGAACAGGTCGAGCCCTCCATTGTTTGCAGATGTTTCAAATTATAAAAAAACAGTTTCCTTAAATTCAGTAGTTTTGGAAACGCCTAACTCGGGAAATAATACCATTCCGGCAATTCCTCCAACTCAGCAGTATTCAGAAGAACAAATGGTAGAATATGAATTTTTGCCATTGTATTATGGTACTGATGATCGGATTCTTACAACGGCCAATACAAAAGAGCTAAATAAAATAGCTCGCTTGATGATCGAATTCCCTCAAATAAAATTGCTACTCACCAGTAATTCTGATGGATCGGTTTCACCCAAGTTTGATTTGTTTTTTTCGGCAAAAAGGGCAGAAAAAGTCGCAGAATATTTAGTTGACCTAGGTGTCAAAAAACCCAACATTATTGTGAAAGGCTGTGGCGCAAACTATCAGATTGCCATGAATGAATTGGAAAGTGGGCCCAATCCTACTGGTCAACGGTTGAATCGAAGAATAGATTTAACTTTTTTAAATGATGCCGGTCTGCCAGTTAGGATTAATTATAAAGAACCGATTGTCAGCAAATATATGCTCAATGAGAATGGGATGTATTATCAGCGTTCTGTAAAAGGCTTATCTTATAAAATACAGATCGCTTCAATCAAGCAAATGTACAAAGGAGACCTGATAACAACTTACCTTGATCCAATGGTTGAAACCAGCCCGGATACTGAGAAATACAATTATACTGTCGGGTTGTTTCAAACCTTTTTTGCAGCAGAACAAATGCGGCGAGAGCTCGCCAGGCAAGGTGTTACGGATGCTTTTGTGGTACCTTATGTCAATGGTTTACGCGTTGATATGGATGCCTCAAGAATCTATTCAGCAGCCTACCCTGATCTTAAAAATTTCATTCAATTTGTTGGAGGAGAATGATTTATTGGGAACAGAAATTGCATGTTTAAATTTGAATACTGCAAAAAAAAAGCTCATCTTAGCGCCAAAGAAGACTACATGAATAACATTTCATTCTTAAAGGAAAGTATAAAAAACCTTAAAACCGTAGGTACAATTACGCGTAGTTCTAAGTTTTTGTGTAGAAGCATGGTAAAGCATGTTGATTTTGAAAATGCCAAAACTATTGTTGAGCTTGGTGCAGGTGATGGAGTTATCACCAAGCATATTTTGGAAAATATGCGAAAAGATGCTGTCCTTTTAGCGTTTGAAGTGAATAAGAAATTTTGTGATAAAATGCGAAAAATCGACGATAAACGATTGATCGTGATTGAAGACTCAGCGGAAAACTTGAGCAAGTATGTCAAAGAGCAAAAAGTTGAAGAAGTTGAATTTATTGTTTCCGCAATTCCATTTGTTGCGCTGCCAGATGAGCTTGGTCTGAGCATCGTCAATGAATGCCATAAATACCTCAAAATGGGAGGTTCTTTTATACAGGTTCATTACTCTCTCCTCGCTAAAAAATTATATCAAAACGTATTTGGCAATGTTGATATCAATTTTGTACCGATCAACATTCCTCCAGCTTTTGTTTTGGTAAGCAAGAAAAATTAGCCATCTCTAAAATCGAAAAATTGGGATTAAGTTTATTGATGAAATAGTAAGCTTGGTTTTTTCATAGTCTTTTGTGAATCCCAAAATAAATCCACCACCACCGGCTCCACACAATTTTAGTTTATACAAGTCATCATACAAACCATTTTTCCAAATGGAAATAAAATCTTTTGGAATCATTTCTTCAAAATGTTTCGATTGAAAAGTACTGATCAGTTGGACATTTTTTAGTAAATCTTCCCATCGCCCCTCAATGAAATTTCGTATCGCATTTTCATTATACAGAGTCAGCTGGTTTTGGCAGGCTTTCGCAAAGTGATCTTCTTTGTATTTTTCTAAAAAGATTTTCACCAGGGGTTCTGTTTTCCTTTCAATCCCAGTGTCCAACAAGAAAATGGCTCCACCGGAATTTTTAGAAGAGGGTAATTGAATGATCTGGTTTTGATTGGATTCAATCAAAATCGGTTGATTAATCAGACTTATCAAGGGATCAATTCCTGAACTTGAACCATGAAAAAAATTTTCCATTTGGGCTAATATTTTTCTCAGATTTGAGAGGTTTGTGGAATTAGGCGCTTCTTTTTTTTCATTTGAAAATCGTTCATAAACGGCGGCACACAAAGCACCAGAACTTCCAGCTCCATAGCCTTGCGGGATGTTCGATTCAAAATAAAGCCCTATGCCAATTTCATGCTTAAACATTGAAACATCTAATCCACTGAGTAAATCTCCATGTTTTTTCAGCTCGTCTAAATATTCTGCAAATGAGCTCAAATCATTTATTGGACTAAATTTTCCATAGACTAATTTTCCACTGAAATGATCAATAGGAATCGCCAGCGCATGGGAACTATTTATGATCGTATATTCCCCAAAAAGCAAAATTTTTGCATTGAATGATCTATTCTGCATTTTAAATAGTGATTATTCCAATCAAAACAGCTTGAAGCATATTCAGATGAATTTAATGTTGAAAAATACACTTTCCATACCAGTTGATGCATTCCAAGCTACTTTATTTTTCCTTTTTCCTGATCACAAAAGTCAGAAGACAATTATATACTATTAAACGCTTTTGTTTTAAACATTAAAATTTAAACAAAATGAAAAAAATAATACTATTGATGACAACTTGCCTTGGCTTTTTTGTGATGAAATTAAATGCTCAGGTACCAGCTTTGGATTGGGTGCAAGCAATGGGAGGTGACGATTCTGATCAGGGTAGATCATGCACAGTAGATGATTCAGGGAACGTTTATATAACGGGTAGTTTCAGAAAGACAGCTGACTTTGATCCTGGACCTGGTACAACGAATCTAGTATCTAATGGTAATTTAGACTTTTTTGTACAAAAATTGGATGAGTATGGCAATTTGCTATGGGTCTTTTCAATGGGAGCTGAAATTCATGACGTGGGAGAGTCTATCGCAATTGATCCTTCAGGCAATATATACGTTACGGGATATTTTCAAGGTACAGTGGATTTTGACCCCGGACCTGGTATAAATAATCTTACTTCAAATGGAACGAATACATTTGTACTCAAACTAACTCCAGAAGGCAATTTTTTGTGGGCAAAATGTATGGTTGGAATAGAATATAGTAATAATGGACATTCTATCAGTACAGACGCTTTTGGGAACGTCTATGTTATGGGAGTGTACCATGGAACGGTAGATTTTGATCCTGGCCCTGGCACAACATTGCTTACTAACGAAGGCGCAGGGGATATTTTTGTTCAAAAACTAGATGCATCCGGCAATTTATTGTGGATTAGGTCGGTAGGAGGAGAATCTTTTGATATTGGTTGGTCAAGTACTACAGATGATGCTGGCAATGTGTATGTGACAGGTTATTTTTCAGAAACTGCAGATTTCGATCCAAGTTCAGGAATAATGAATCTTGTTTCTAATGGAGGCAGGGAGATTTTTGTACTAAAACTAGGTGCATCTGGTGATTTTCATTGGGCTCGATCAGTTGGAGGAACTGGTCAAGAGCAAGGAAATTCTATTGCAGTTGATCCTTCAGGGAATGTATATGTGACCGGATATTTTCAAGGAGAAGTAGACTTTGACCCTGGACCTGGATCAACTATTCTTAATTCCGTAGCTGCTGTCGACATTTTCGTGCAAAAATTGAACGCATCAGGTAATTTGTTATGGGCTATTTCAGCAGGTGGATATAATCACGATGCTGGCCGATCCATAGTTACTGATCCTTTAGGGAATGTATATTTGACTGGATATTTTCAAGGCACAGTTGATTTTGATCCTGGACCTGGCATTAAAAATTTGTATTCAAGTGGTGCCGAGGACATTTTCGTGCAAAAAATGGATGCATCGGGTAACTTGTTGTGGGCTATATCGGCAGGCGGAGCCGCCCACGAACAGGGAAATTCTATATTGGTAAAATCATCTGGATTAATTTATATAACAGGTTTTTTTCAAAGTACTCCTGATTTTGATCCTAGTCCTGAAACAAGTTATAAGGTTTCATCTGGCTTAGAGGATGTCTTTGTCTTGAAGCTTGATGAATCACCGGTTGGAATTGCGGATATTGATCATGACCTGGAAGTAAAAATATTTCCCAATCCAACAAAAGACAATTTAAACATCGAAAGTCCTCAAAAGGTACAAATTGAAATATTTGACAGTTTTGGCAGATTAATTATTTCTCGATTGGAGAATAGTCAAACTGAATCAATTGACTTATCGGCATATGCCTCGGGAGTCTATTACGTCAGAATAAGTAGTGGAAACAGAACAATAACAAAGAAAGTTATGAAAACCTAAATTGCTGATTTATGGGGATTAGCCATTAAAATTAAATCGCTGTAAGAATTTTTCAAAAGGTCTTGTGATTGGATCTCAAATAGCTTGAAGTAATGTTGGCATTGCTCTTCGAGCTTTTTTTCATTCCTGGAACCATCTGTGTCAATTGCTTCAATTTCCACAAAAGTTCCAAGGTTTTTTACATCATCGAGATGGAATTTCACATTGTCAATAAAATAAATTTCACGTTGTTTATCAACATTAGTCAAAATGCCCAATGAAGTCTCCAAAATTTTTTTAAGCCCCGAATCAGGTGCAGATTTGTATAAGAGAACTTCTGACATTTTTGGACCTTCCTGATCTGGTCGGTTGTATTGGATCAGCGCATTTTCGATATTCCCTTCCCGAAGTTTTAACCTTCCATGATTTACGTTGAAATAGGTGTCAATCTGATGATCCGTTCCAACAAATCGCGCGTTTTTAGTGTTTAAAATATTCCTGATTTTTTCAATATCAGCACATTTAGCTTTTATTTCAATATTTAGGGCCTTCATTTCTTTGATACGTTTAAAATGTTTAAAAATAAAGGTAATTAATCAAGTTTAAGCTTTACACCTAATCCTTAAAAAACTATCTTTGCACTCGTGGAAAATTTGCAGCGATTGCTAGAATTGTATCGCGAAGATGAGCGAATACAGCAAATTGTAGAAGCATTACAGCAAATAACTCCCTCAAGACTTTTACTCAAAGGAATGATCGGAGCGCAGGAATCCTTTGCCCTTTCCGGAACATTTTTAAACGATCCACGACCACATCTCTTTATTGCGCCCGACAAAGAAGAAGCGGCATATTTTCAAAACAATCTCACCAACCTTTTCGATAAAAAACCAATTTGGTTTTTCCCGGATTCTTTTAAGCGGCCAATGTATTTTGAGGAATTGAACACCAGCAATGTGCTACAACGAACGGAGACCATCAACAAAATAACCAGCTCTTCTGCTTCTGGAGAGATCATCGTGACTTACCCAGAGGCTTTGTTCGAAAAAGTGGTTTCGCCGAAAGTACTAGAAAAGACGCGTATCGAAATTGTGATGAATGAAACGCTGGATGTGGATTTTCTGATCGATATGCTGATCGAATATGGTTTTGAAAGAGTTGATTTTGTTTTTGAACCAGGCCAGTTTTCAATTCGTGGCGGGATAATCGATATTTTTTCCTACGGAAACGAATGGCCTTATCGTGTGG
>JANQFJ010000178.1 GCA_028277915.1 Saprospiraceae bacterium | reverse complement strand
AAAAATTGAATTTTATAAAAAATCAATTTCCCGATATACCTGTGATTGCTCTGACAGCTACCGCAGATAAAGTTACCCGTCGTGATATCGTCAACCAATTGGGGCTGGCTCAACCCAAAATCTTCATAGATTCATTTGACCGGCCAAACATCAGCTTAACAGTCCGGCCAGGACAACGAAAGTTTCAACAAATTCTCGAATTCGTCCATCAAAGGCCAAACCAATCCGGAATTGTCTATTGTTTGAGTCGCAAGAATACTGAGCGCATTGCACAAAAATTGAATGATGCCGGGATAAAAGCCACTTTTTATCACGCTGGCATGCAATCCGCTGAACGATCAAAAGTACAAGAGGATTTTATCAATGACAATGTTCCAGTGGTTTGTGCAACCATAGCTTTCGGAATGGGAATCGACAAATCCAATGTCAGGTGGGTAATTCATTACAATTTACCAAAAAATATTGAAAGCTATTACCAGGAAATCGGAAGGTCCGGGCGTGACGGAGCCAATGCTGACACCCTGCTTTTCTACAGTTTTGGTGATGTGATAATCCTTCGGGATATTATCCAGAATAATCAAAGTGAGAATATTGAGGTGCAACTGTCCAAGCTTGAAAGGATGCAGCAATTCGCAGAATCATTGATTTGTCGGCGTAAGATTTTGCTGGGGTATTTTGGAGAGTCACTCAAAAAAGATTGCGGCAATTGCGACGTTTGTAAAAATCCCCCAAAACATTTTGATGGTACAATTATCGCTCAAAAAGCACTCTCAGCCATAGCCCGATTGAGGCAAAATGTTGGAATCAGGATGCTGATCGATGTACTCCGAGGATCGAGGCGACAGGAAATTTTGAAGAATGATTTTGATAAAATAAAAACATATGGCGCCGGAGCGGATATTAGTTTTGCTGATTGGCAACAATTGATTTACCAACTGATCAACCTGGGCCTTATCGAAATTGCCTATGACCAAAATAATACTTTAAAACTTACGGAAACAGCTAAAACAGTTCTCTTTGACAAACAAACAGTCCAACTGGTCAAAATTACAGATATCAAAAATCGAATGGAAGAACAACGTGCTAAGTTGAAGAAAAAAACAAAACGACAGCGCGTCCGCGACGAATTATTTGAAAAATTGCGGCAATTGCGAAAGGAACTGGCTCAGAAAAACGGTATTCCTCCTTATCTTATTTTTTCGGATGCAAGCCTTGAAGAAATGGCTGCAACCCGCCCAACAAATGAAACGGAATTTTCATCTATTTCAGGCGTTGGAGAAACGAAACTGAGACGATATGGCCGTGCTTTCATTAAGACAATCATCAATTTTATTAATGACAAAAGTGTCGAAGGAGTAAAAGTTGAAGGCTCAACCCAGTTTTTAACTTTTCAATTGTACAAAAGAGGATTTTCAGCGGAGCAGATTGCTGTAGAACGAAATCTGAGCACACAAACAGTTTATGAGCATTTAGTTCAAATGTATGCAAAAGATCAAGGCGTCAACATTAGTCATTTTGTTAAAAAAGCAGAGATCCACAAAGTTGTTCAGATATTACAAAGTGTTTCTCCTCCTTACAAACTCAAAGATATTTTTGATCAATTAAATGGTGAAATACCTTATTATAAAATCCGTTTTTCGATAGCCTATTTTTACAAACTCAATAGTCATTAAAGGCGGAAAGTATAAGTATATTTTACAACAATGGTTCGGTCACTGCTGAAAGGTAAGTGAGGTATTTCTCTTTCTCTCCTGCTATTCAACAAATCGTTATAAACGATATAAAGATCATTCCCTTCTTTCGGATTCAGCCTGATCCGGATGTTCCCCGCAAAAATTTCCTCTACGCTATTGTATTGTAAAAAAGCTGCAATTGAAAATTTGGTGTTGAGCATGTACAAAGCTTTCAACCTGAATAGATGAGCATTAAACAATTTATTCCTTTCTGAAAATTTGATCCTGTTATACTGATAAAACAAATCCAGATCAAGATGCGAAGAAGCTTTATACCGAGGTCCGAGACCAACTGAAACTATTGAACCATCATAAAATTGGCCAACTGCCAGTTCTGTAAATCCACCAAACAAGCTGCCAAAAGGAGTAGTCCCGAATCCCTGGAACTGGAAAAAATCATAATTCCCAATGGGAACATCGACATCGTCAGATAACTCAAAAAGCTCTGGAACATATTCGTGATTTTGGACCAGATTCACCTTACAATTCCAGCCTTTTTTGGTTTGAAATTCTACACCTGCCTTGGCAACAGCAGTTTCAACTTTTTTGGATTCCTGGTTTTGTAACCAAAAGCCTTCCATAAAAACTTGTAATCTGAGCAATGTAGACTTTTCCTTCATCAACCAACCATAAGCTAATCTAGGCTCAACACTAATAAAATTTTCCCTCAGTTCAAATCCAATTCCAGGCACATAATCTTTTCCGGTTTTTGAAAAACTGACTTTATAATTTAAGCCATCATACCTCCTGCGCTCCCAATCTAAATATATCCGTGCAGGGTCAAGAGAAACTAGATTATTTATCAAACTGTCTTGAAAAGTTTGCGCCCATTTAACAGTAAAATATTCATCGCCTACTACTCGAAAGATGCCATCGAAACCATATGATGAGTTAAATTTGCCTTTAAAATCCATCCTATTGGTAAAAATCGCTCCGATATATGAATTGCTGTTTTTGACTTGCCTTCGGACTCTAAGCAAACCAAAATTCTCAGAATTGAGGTCTCCAAATTTAGCCGTTTGCATATTCAGAAATCCGAGATCGTGTTTGCCAACTCGACCAACCAGCCTTGCCCCTCCGTAAATTCGAACAGGATCACCATCATCATTGATTCCTATTTTTCTACTGTAAAAAAGTCGATTAAAGCCATCAAAATTAAAATCAAAAATACTTGCTCGCTCTTGAAAGAATAACCGCTTCTCCGGAAAAAATAAACTGAACCGAGTGAGATTTACTTGTTGATCATCAGCCTCTACCTGCGCAAAATCTGTGTTAATAGTCAAATCCATCGTGAGGTTGCTGGTGATCCCATACTTTACATCCAAACCTGCCTCAAAAGTTGGATTTTCAGTTTTAATGTAATCGGTCTCTTCATCGTTCAATTCGTAACTTTGCTGGTATCCACCCAAAACATAAGGAGCCAGGTAAAGTGGTTTTTTGCTTTTAATATTTTTAAAACGAACCTCCTGCGCCTGTGAAGGTTTCCAAATACTGTTGTCTCCCCAATTCATTGGAATTAATGGAAACATATCCACTTCATTTTTAGCAGCAACATACCACCAGGAAATCATTCCCATGACTACCTCGCCATCTTTATCCTGAAAACGCAAACTGCTCCATGGAAGGCGAATTTCCGCATACCACCCTTTTTCATCGTGTGATGTGGAAGCATCCCAGAAAGTATTCCAATCGAGACTTATTGAATTCTCACTTTGAGCATCGTTTGAAACGACACCATCCCAGCGCAATCCCGTTGGAGTAGTAAAAAAAGCAACCGCATTTTCTTTGTCGAGGTAAGTATCCAGGATAAGCCCGAAATAGTCGGTAGTGCCATCAAAAGCATCGCGTTTAAAGGTGGTGTTACGAAGTAGTGAAATATCACTCAAAAACATCCTGCCTCCAAAATAAAGGTAATCTTCATCGTAGGTGATAAAGACTTCTGGATTCTGAGAAGGTTTTTGTCCAAATTTTGGCGCCTGCATTTTAAAATGAATCGGTGTTGCTTTATTCCAGGCTTCTTCTTCCAACTTACCATCAAAAACTATAGGAGAGGAAAGACGACTAATATCAAGAATATTTTGCGCTGTCAAATAACAACAGCTTATCAGACAAAGGATGGTTAGGGGTATAGGGACAAATCTCATTGTTTAAAAGTGTAAACATTTTACGATCCAAATATAAATATTTTGTTTACAAAACTGACTTTAATTCAAACTAATTTTTGGATATTATGCTATTTGAAAAAGTTGGCTAAATAAAACCATACAACGGCTCTTAAATTTTTATAGTTCCAAAAACACACTCTCGAACTATAATAAAAAAACCTTCAGAAAATTTTTCTGAAGGTTTTTTTAATTTAAACGAAGATAAAAGCTAAGTCTTTCTTTTTTTCTTTTTCGCTGCGGGGAATAATACATTATTCAATATCAGCCGATATCCCGGAGAATTTGGATGTAAACTAAGATCCGTCTCCGGGTCTTCCACAAAATGCCGGTAATCTTCTGGATCATGTCCTCCGTAAAAGGTCCAAAAACCTTTACCAAAAATACCGTGAATATATCTTGCTTCATTTGCCGGTTTATTTTCACCCATAGTCAACACATCCGACTTGATTACATTTTTGTTGAAAGCTGTAGTTTGACCCATGAATCCTTTTACGGTTTTTGTGTGGTTTTGGGTCAGCATGGTTGGAACCGGATCCCATTTTGCTGAAAAATCAAATAGTGTAAAATAGTCTTGCTCTGGAATAATTCCACGGGTATTGGTATCATCAATGTTGGAATATTCATAGATCATTGGATCCCTAACTAATTGAAATTCTTTAAAGGCAAATGTTTTATTATAATCCAGTTTTTCCTGTGCCGTATTGTCTTGTGGATCACCATCGTACATATGATCACAGATATCCAATCCTTCTGCGGCTAATGCAATATCATAAGTATCAGTTGCTGAGCACATTGCAAACATAAATCCTCCACCGCCGACATATTGGCGGATTTCTTTGACTACAGCGAGCTTTAATTGAGACACTTTTGCAAACCCCAGTTGAGTTGCCAGGCTCTCCATCCTTCGAACATTTTCTTTGTACCAGGGCTGGTTTCGATAAGAGCGATAAAATTTGCCATATTGACCAGTAAAATCTTCGTGATGCAAATGCAGCCAATCGTATTTAGCCAGTTTGCCTTCCAAAACCTCACGATCATAAACAGATTCGTAAGGAATTTCAGCATAGGTGAGCACCAAGGTCACTGCATCGTCCCAAGGTTGGATCTTTTCACCAAATCGATTAAAATCTGGGGTGTAAACCGCTATTTGTGGAGCAACCTCTAATTTCATCGCCTCCTGGTTTACCTCTGGATTAGAAATATCTGCAAGGATCTTATTGAATTGTGCATCCGGAATAATTTCAAAGCTAACCCCTCTCGTTAAACATTCTTTTTCGAATAGTTTATTATGTTGAAAGGCAAAACTTCCGCCGCGATAGTTTAAGAGCCACCAAGCTTCCACCTCAGCAGCCAAAACCCAATAGGTGATTCCATAAGCTTTGAGATGATCTTTTTGCTCGGTATCCATTGGCAACAGAATGTAGGCTGCAGATAGTTGTAAACTACTGATTATCAAAATAGTGCAAACTAAAAGTAGTTTTTTCATTTATTAAAAATTTATTTGTTGTCAATTAGCTCAATATGCCCTTAATTTTAAAACCAAAGGGTACCTTTTAGTAACGAAGTTTTTTTTGCTTTGGTTTTTAGTTGTACGAATTAATTGGTTTATGGTTTGTTGTTTTTGGTTTTAAATGGTTCCCTTCGCCCTTCCATTTCCTTCCTTTTGTCCTTCCTCCATCTCCCACTTTCCTCCATTATCACCACTCCTTCCTTAGAAAACTTTATAATTATAATTTGCAATCAACGTTCCATTAAGAAAACTTTTATGCAGTCAGTTATTCGAGGTAAAGATTGTTTTATTATTTTGCACCGCTTTAAAAAATATCATAATCTGTAAAATTGAATAATCAATATTTTAACCTTTTTCCGCAACACAAATATCCATTTTTACGTGGAGAGTACGGGCAAATGTTTGACGATTTGTTTTACGAAAATTTTTGAATGGAAAATATAAGTTTTCAATATCCTTCTTGGTACATCCTGTTGTGCATTCTATTGGGTCTGGCTTACGCATTCGCATTATATTTTGGGAATCAGTCATTTAGAGAACAGTCCAAACAACTCAATTGGGGCTTGGGAGTTTTGCGATTTTTAACGACTACTTTTTTAGCGATTTTGCTGCTTTCTCCATTATTAAAATCTGTAGTAAGAGAAGTAAAAAAGCCTGTTGTGGTTTTAGCGCAGGATCAGTCCGAATCCGTCGCTTCGAACATGACTGCTGAGCAAAAAACGCAGTACCAACAGGAATTTCAGCAATTGAGTAGCGAATTGGCGAAGGATTATGAACTCAAAGAATACGCTTTTGGAAATGAGGTCAGAGAGGGCATCGATTTTCAAACGGAAGACAAGGTGACCAATATTTCAGAATTTTTAAGACACCTTTACGATTTGTACAGCAATCAAAATCTGGGCGCTGTCATAATGGCAACTGATGGTATTTACAATGAAGGCAGCAATCCAATTTACGCAGGTACGAAGATCGCCGCTCCGATTTATACCATTGCTCTGGGAGATACAACGGCTAAAAAGGATTTAATTTTAAAAAGAGTTTTTCACAATAAAATTGCCTACCTCGGAGACAAGTTTAGCATTCAGATAGATTTGACAGCACAAAATTGTGGTGGTTCAAATACATTTTTGAATATCTCAAAAGTTGAAAACGGCAATGCCAAACGTTTACAACAAATTGCTGTTTCTATAGACAAAGACGACTTTTTTCAGACAAAAGAAATTATCCTCGACGCTGATAAAAGCGGTGTACAACGTTACAGGATTTCGCTCAACCAAATCAGCGGCGAAGTCACGACCGCTAATAATTCTAAAGATATTTTTGTAGATGTTTTGGATGCCCGTCAAAAGATTTTGGTCCTGGCGAATTCTCCTCATCCAGATATTACGGTAATCAAACAAAGCATTTCAACTAATAAAAATTATGAAATCACGACTGCATATATCAATAATCTTGATGTCAATGTCGCCGCTTACGATTTCGTCATTTTGCATCAGCTCCCTAGTCGTAAAAACAACGCCTCAGGAGTACTCAAAACACTTGCTGATAGAAAGATCCCGAGACTTTTTATTGCAGGAACTCAAACGGATTTTTCAAAGTTCACGAAAATCCAACCTCTTGTAAACATTACTGCCGATCAGCGAAACACTAATGACATCCAAGCTAGTTTTGCCAAAGATTTCAGTTTGTTTACGCTCAACGATCGGCTCGTGGAGGAATTGCCCAATTTTGCTCCGCTCCTCGCTCCGTTTGGTGATTTTAAAGAAAACCCAAATGCAGATGTCTTGCTTTTTCAACGAATCGGAAAGATTGACACCAATTATCCCTTGCTACTTTTTGGAGAACAAAACAATACAAAGATGGGCGTTTTGTGTGCAGAAGGAATCTGGAAATGGCGATTGTTTGATTATTTGCAAAACAAAAATCACGAGCTTTTTGACCTTCTTTTGAGCAAAACGATACAATATCTCACCTTGAAAGAAGACAAACGAAAATTCAGGATCAGCCTCAACAAAAATATTTTTAATGAAAATGAACCAATATTTTTTGACGCTGAATTGTACAACGAAAGTTATGAATTGATCAATGATCCGGATGTTTCACTGACCATCCGAAATGAAAAAGGCGATGATTTCAAATTTACTTTCAACAGAACCAACAGCCGATCATATACTTTAAATGCAGGTTATTTTCCTGTTGGAAATTATACCTTTCACGGTGAAGTGATGAGCAGCGGCCAGCTATTGACCTATGACGGGCAATTCAGTGTTCAACCCATCCAATTGGAAATTTATGAGACAACAGCCGACCATCGATTGCTTCACTTGCTTAGTGAAAAATACGGCGGCGAAATGCTTTATCCGACCCAATTGGCTTCTATCGCCGAAAAAATAAAAGAAAAAGGATCAGTTTTACCAGTCATTTATGAAACCACTAAAACACGTTCTGTCATCAATTTGAAATGGATCTTTTTCCTTTTAATGGGATTGTTGACATTGGAGTGGTTTATCAGAAGGTATTTTGGGTCTTACTAATCAAGCCCAAAATACCTTTGTTCATAATTTTAATTGGCATCTATGATTGACCCTGAGCCAGTGATATTGGAAGTAATCTGTGGATTTCCTTTGTAAAAAACACTTCCGGAACCGCTAATCGTTACATCTAAATTATTTCTGGCAAAGACATTGCAATTTCCACTGCCGGAAATATCAACTATACAATCATCAGTTTGGATCGAAAATCCTGAATAATTTCCGGAACCACTGATTGCTAAGGTCAACGTTTTTAAGTTTTCAAAATCATCATTTCCCAATACTTGTCCACTACCACTGATTTCTACGGCTAATACCTCCGCTCCTCCAAATTTGTTTATTTTAATATTTCCTGAACCGGAGATTTCAACATCCAGGTTACCTTGATTTTCAAAATCATTCATTACAATATTTCCGGAACCGCTTAATTTGAGGTCCTCAATATTCGGAACTGTAATTTCAAAAGACAGTTCATAATTTTCATAACAACCATCTTCTAACTGTATTTTCCAAACGTTTTCTGAAACATTTGTTTTTAAACGGTTTATGATATTCAGATGACCGGTGGCTTTTACTTCTTGCGTTGTTCCTTGATGAATGGTTACATTTGATGCACCTGCCAGGTCAATTCCTGAAAAATCAGCTATTGACAAAGTTTGTGTTGTGATGGCTCCTTGTCCACTGATGCAGATGTTTTCCTTTTCACAGGAAACTACCAAAATACTTAAAATCACAATAACTAAATAACTTACTTTTAAAGCTTTCATTTTTATTGATTTTGTTTTATGCTTAGAAATAAAATTGGATACAAATTTTAAAATTGTTCAAGCGCCGCTTCCAGCGTTTTATCCTGCCCGGCCTCAATTTCTTCGATAGTATTTTTTGAAAAGATATCAGGCGGTATTCCTTTGCCTTCATAATATTCCCCATTATGGAATTCAATTTTTTGAGGGGAAACCGAATATTTCCAGCCATTGGCTAATTCTTTTCCAACTTTAGTGGACAAAGCTCCGTTCGTTTCTTCACCAATATGAACCAGGTTTGGTAAAGTTTTCAAAGCCAAGACCGCTCTTTCTCCTGCACTTATCGTGTATCGGTCGGTCAATAAAACCAGCGGTTTATCAAAGTAATTTCCGGAGGGGTAAATATTCCATTCAAACCAATCTGTATAATCTTCTTTTCCTTTGCCGTTTTTCGTCTTAGAGCGATGCGCATATCGTTCGACATTGGTGAGTCTACCAAACTCAGCATAGGCGTATGTAAAATCGCCACCGCCATTGTGTCTCATATCGATTATTAATCCCTTTGCCGATTCAAAATGATCCAAAATCTGGCTAAAAGAAAGCAAATTATCGCTGGTAAAAACTAAATGTAGGTAGCCAATATCTCCGATCCAGCCATACACATTGCCCCCATCTCCATTTTCAACAAAATCATTTTTCAAATATTGACTTTTGATTAAATCCAAATCGAATAATTCATCTTCGATTCTCTCATCATAAAAAATGTTTGAATTATAAACTTTTTCGTCAGGAATTATCATAGATACATGTCCGTCGTTCAATGAACGAAGCATTTGTCTAAAAATGCCAAACAATGCTTCATCACTGGTATTAGCACTCACTTGAGGTCGATAAATTTCATACTGCTCCTGCCAATCCACTCCCCTTTCTTCAAAAGGAGCATAATCGGTCTCAAAGGTAGTCCACAAATCCTCAAAGAGGGCTTCAGGGTTATTTTTGGGTGCAGCTTCAAAGAACGTTTTTTCACATCCCAAAAAACTGACAATAGAAATGACAATTAATAAATATTTAAACTTTTTCATTATTAAAATTTAAGGTTTGCACTGAGATAAAAAACATTTTCAATAGAAGTAAAACTCGTGGGAGTTTGAGTGAAATTCATAGAAAGCAGATACTTTAGTCCAATGTCCCATTTTTCTGAAAGCGCATAATAATACGTCAGATCAAAGTCAAAACTCTGCGAACTTCCCCAGGATTGGAAGTCTCCCCGTTTGATGAAATTTCCAACTGCTTTGAGTGCTTTGTGATCATAATTGTCCACTAAATACTGATCATCAACTGACAAATATGGCGAACGTGTCGCATAAGCGAATAGCGGCAAAGCAATGTTGGTGATGAATCGGTGCTTCTGATTTAATTCGAATTCAATTTTTGACCATACGTTCAACCCAAAGGAAAAATAATAGCTAAATGAGCTGGCATTTCCGAAGATATAATCCGAAGCCATGAACCGATTTTGGAGTTTCCCTCCTACAACCAGGTCCCATCTGTTTTTTTTGAGGATTTTTTTTCCTAGCGCATAATTGATATCGGCGATATGCATGCTATGAGGAAGAGCGGTTTCCATTTTACCATCATAGTAATAAAAATCAAACTGTTCGCCGACAATTGGTTTATAATTTGAAAATTTCAAAACCGCTTGTTGTTCCAATTTTTTGGAACGATCATAAGCGATTAAAAAATTTATTGGCGACCAATCATTGTGGATCATTTTTGAAAAATTAAGATCCTGCCGCATCAAGTTTCCATAACCCCAGTTCAAGCTCAGGGAATTATAATTTTCTTCTTGGGCAGTTGAATCTCCAAGATTTAAAAAGAGCATTAAAACAAAGAAATAAAGTGTTTTTTTCATGATACGTTTTGCATTTTATTATTCAACACAAAACTATCCTGTTTTAATGTTTCATGGCGGTTGGGTGTGTTCAGGATGCTGCTTTCTGGACAAAATCAGCGTTTAAAATCACCGGGAGACCTGCCTGTCAGCTTTTTAAAAGCGAGATACATGGCCGATCGGGAGTTAAATCCGGAGTCGTAACCAATCCCTTCAATGGTGAGATTATTTTTGGAAAACTCAAGCAATTGTTTTTTTGCCTCGGCTACGCGATAACTATTCACCCATTCTGAAAAATTCAAAGCGTGTTTTCGATTGATGGATTGAGAGATTTTTCTAGCTGGAATTTCGACAGTTTTGGCCAGTTCATGAATGGTCAAATCGCTTTTGAGAAACAAGCGCTCATCTTCCATTGAATGCTCAAGCGTTGCCAATGTTTTGTTAATATCTTTCGAATCAAGCTGTGTTTGGTCGTTGTTTTTGGTTTCAATTGGATTGTCTTTTTCAGCATTTGAAACATCAACATCTATTTCAAATAAATCTTTGTTTACAAAAGCTTTGTAGCTCACGAAATAAATAAAAACAAATAAAAATCCCCAGGTTATATAAACAATCGTGTGATCACCAACATTGCTAAATGCAATTCGCAATAGCTCCAATCCCCAAAGAAAGGCAGCCGGAGCCATGAGAAAAATAAACTGCCAAAGCCATTTGATGTTACTCAAAGCAAGATCAGAATGCTGAGCTTGCACTTTTTTCTGATAGTCTTTCAACTCAAAAATGGAAAAAACGAAAACTACTACCGAAAGCAAAAATGCCAGGACCTGCTGAGTCATAAATATCGCTTCGAAAGTGTTTTTGGAAAAAAAGAACGACAATGATTTTCCCGAAAAAATAAACAATCCAATATTTATCAGTGTAAGTCCCATGACAGCAAAAGCAGCAATGTAACCAATTCTTAAATAGATTTTATAAACTTTGACACGGCCGAGTTTGATCAAAACATAGTGAAAAAAAAGCAACGGAAAAAACAGTTTGGTTTCCGGCATGCCAAAGTACTCTGTGAGATTATAATCCCCAATTTGGTCAATCGGGATGAAAATATTAATTGCTTCAACAAGCAAGGAAAGCAGAAAAAAAGCCAAAATTTTGTTGGAAAGGCTATTATGTTTTTTCGATGTCAAATACAAAACACATAAAAATAATCCCTGAAAAATAGCTGCCCAAACTATAAATGACACCATAGATATTTCATAAATTTTACCTGCAATCAAGATAGCTGATTATTTAAAATCAAAAAAATATCTTTTACTTTATTCCTTGTAAAGCCGGAAAAATTTAAAATATTTCGGGTACTCAGTCCTCGGTCGAAAAGCAAGAGTTGTTTCAGTATTATCTAAAGTTGATTCAGTCATAACTACAAAATCTGTTTCTTGTTTTGCTTTTTCAAATTCCTTTTCAGTGACTTTGCAGACTGTTTTGTAAAAAGGACCTTCCAGCCATTTTTTTACTGATTCACTTTTTTGAAATTTTAAATAACAAGCCAAAGAAGCATGTGCAATCCCTACCACTGCTTTTCCGATTGGCACATCTTCTTTTACCAAAATGTACATTTTTAACTTTTCTTCCATTTATTTTTAAAATTTATTTCTAAAACTTTGCCCTGAATTCGAGCCTTTTAAGCAATTCTGCGCAACTAACTTACGTAACAATGACAAAAATCATTTAGAATAATTCTTAATAAGGTGTAAATTGCGGCAGATAGAGACATAATATGAATATCAAAGATTTAATCGAAGGCGAAAGTAGGATAATTTCACATTTTACAGATGAACGAATTGGAGGTAAACTAATGTGCATGGGACTCAAACCCGGTAATGCAGTTGAGGTGGTTAGAAAAACAAATCGAAGCCGTACTTATTACCTTAAATCCAACTCTCATCGTCTGGCTATTAGAGAAAACGAAGCTGCTATTATTGAACTGAAGTGAGTAATATTAATCCTCCACATCACTATAAAATTGCCCTGCTTGGCAACCCAAACAGCGGCAAATCAACTGTTTTTAACCAGTTGACCGGCCTCCGTCAAAAGGTAGGAAACTTTCCAGGTGTAACCGTTGACAAACGATTGGGTAAAACCCTGCTGACCAATAACTTATGGGTCACTATCATTGATTTTCCGGGTACTTACAGCCTCTACCCTACCTCAACTGACGAGCGTATAGTTGTCAACACTTTTGTCAATCAGAATGATCCGAATTATCCAGATGCAGTTTTATACGTTGCTGATTTGACACAATTGGAAAAGCACTTACTTTTATTGACCCAAATCCATGATCTGGGGATTCCGATTTTGCTGGCTTTAAACATGGCCGATGTTGCGCGAGAGGATAAAATAGAAGTCAATGCAGAAGAATTGGCCAATCAACTGGAAATGCCTGCCGTAAAGATAAGCGCCCGAACCGGAGAAGGATTTGATGAACTAAAAGACCAACTTTTTCAATTATTGAATTCGCACCCAAAAAAGAAAGAAGTCAAGCCATTTTATTATTTCTCTGAACAAGAAAAGCTGGTTTTACGTAATTTAAATGATTACAACTCCAATACAGGAGACTATCAAAAAATACTACTTGCTCATCATTACCAATGGTTGAATTTTCTTGATGCCGAGCAAAAAAACAAACTCAAAGAAGCTGTCGATTCTGCACAAATGAACGACTTAAAACTACAGGTTCATGAAACGCTGGGACGCTTTAATCGCATAGAACCCATAGTCCGAAAAGTCCAAACCAGAACAGAAAAAACAGATGAACATTTAACAGATAAAATAGACAACATTATTACACACTGGCTTGCCGGACCCATTATTTTCTTTGGATTGATGTTCTTGGTTTTTCAGGCAATTTACACTTTTGCGACCTACCCAATGGACTGGATCGAAGCGGGATTTGGATTGATGGGAGAAGCTCTAACGGCAAACCTGCCCGAAAGCTGGTTTGGCAGCCTGCTGACTGACGGAGTATTAGCAGGAATTGCAGGAGTCGCCGTTTTTATACCTCAAATCGCAATTCTCTTCTTTTTGATTTCAATATTGGAAGAAAGCGGATATATGGCGCGAGCAGTTTATTTGTTTGACAATTTGATGCGTTATTTTGGACTCAATGGCCGAAGCATCGTTGGTTTGGTTTCTGGCGCAGCATGTGCTATTCCAGCCATCATGAGTACCCGGACAATCAGCAATTGGAAAGAGCGATTGATAACGATTATGGTTACTCCATTGATCAGTTGTTCTGCAAGAATTCCTGTTTATACGGTTTTGATAGGATTTGTTGTGCCTTCAACGATAGTTGGCGGGATCTTTAATTTGCAGGGATTAGCTTTCATGGGATTATACTTACTGGGAATTGTCTCCGCACTTTTTGCAGCCTGGGTTTTTAAGTTGATTTTAAAAACTGAAGAAACCAGTTTTCTATTATTGGAACTTCCGGTTTATCGCCAGCCAAGTCTAAAAAATGTTTTATACAATGTGTGGGAAAAGACTAAAACTTTTATCGTTGAAGCTGGAAAAATAATTTTTATTATTTCAATCGTCCTTTGGTTTTTAGCAAGCTTTGGCCCACCAAAAGACATGCAATTGGCAGCAACTGAAGTTGAACAAATTGCAACTGAACAAGCATTGACAGAACAAGAAACCGCCGATCTTTTAGCATCCAAAAAAATCGAAGCTTCTTATGCAGGCCATATTGGCAAATTCATTGAGCCTGCCATAGAACCACTTGGTTTTGATTGGAAAATCGGAATAGCATTGATTACTTCTTTTGCAGCACGCGAAGTTTTCGTAGGTACGATGGCTACGATCTACAGTATCGGCAGTGAAAATGATGAGCTGAGTGTTCGCGAAAAACTGCGACAGGCCAAAGATCCTGAAACCGGTCAATTGGTTTATACATGGGTAACTTCTTTATCTCTTTTGATCTTCTACGTTTTTGCGATGCAATGTATGAGTACTCTTGCCGTCACCAAACGCGAAACTAAAAGCTGGAAATGGCCGTTGATCCAGTTTACATTCATGACAGCCATGGCTTACCTGGGTTCTTTGATTGTTTTTCAGGTTTTTGGTTAAATGTTAAAAATTAGTGGTTATGGTTTTTGGTAGATTAGGTAATAAATTAATTATCCGAGCATTCCCTTCCTCCACCCTACTTTCTTCATTTCTCCTTCTCCAAAAAGAATTAAAACTATAAAGCAACTCATTGATAAAAACTGTACCTTTGTGCCCTCAAAAATTTAAACACAAAAAATGAGTCAGGAATCCTTAGATAAGATTTGGAAAATGGTGGGCTTGCGCTATAAATCGCATCCCTGGCATGGTATCAACATTGGAGAAAAAGCTCCAAAAATTGTAACCTCTTTCATTGAGGTGATCCCTTCTGACACCGTCAAATATGAAGTCGATAAAACAACCGGTTATTTGAAAATTGACCGGCCACAGAAGTTTTCCAATATTGTACCTGCGCTGTATGGTTTTATACCTCAAACCTACTGCAAAGACAATGTAGCGGAATTTTGTATGGAAAAATCAGGCAAAAAAATTATCGTAGGAGATGATGACCCTTTAGACATTTGCGTACTCACGGAGAGAGAAGTAACTCACGGTAATATTATCGTAAGTGCTATTCCAATAGGTGGTTTCAGAATGATCGATGGTGGGGAAGCAGATGATAAAATAATTGCTGTGCTGAATAATGACGAAATGTATAGTGAATGGAAAGATATTTCGGCAATTCCAAAAACAATTCTCGATCGTTTAAAGCATTATTTTCTCACTTACAAGCAGCTTCCGGGAGAAGATCCAAGATGTGAAATCACTCATATTTATGGTCGTGAAGAGGCTCACGAAGTAATCCGACGAAGCTATGATGATTACCAGGAAGCATACGGAAACCTCGAAGGTGTTCTTTCATTGACGATGATGGAAGCCTTCAACCTTGGTCAACGTAAAAAAGACATTTTGAAAAAACTGGATTGATCCTGATGCAAGTTAAAAAGCTCGAATATTTCATTGATCAATTTAAACAGTTTTTAAAAAAAGATAGAGACTTTCATGAAATATATAAGTGGGAGTCTCTTTTCCATTTCCAGGAAAATTGGGACATCGATGCTCCAGATTATAGAGCAATGTACGACCGATCTTTGCAAAGCAATCGAACCCGCCGACTTTGGAAGCGGGAATCTTGGACTCCAAAAGAGATGATGCTGAAATTCTGCGAAATGCAGCCAGACTTCACCCGAAGGATGTTTCAAGATCTATTCGATGAAGAAAAAAGTATTGAAATTAGGATTTCGCGTTTCAAATTTGGTTGTGACGAGTTACTCAAAGAATTCAAGGACACTCACAAAACATCTATCGAAAACAATCATTACCATGATGATTTTCAGATGATCATGTTGTATTTGACCTTCCGATTTCCGCAAAAATATACTTTTTTTGACTATCACCCTTTCCGCAAAACGATGGAACTTTTGGGTGTTATCGACCTTCCGGGGCCATTTGATATCGAGCGGTTTATCAAACTCACAAAAATCCTCAACACTTTTCTACAAAAAGACACATCATTGGTAGAATTGCAAAACAAGAGGTTGAAAATCAATGATTTAAAACCTGAAACCGGTTCCCTTTTAGTTCATGATTTTTACAGTTTTTGCTCTAAATTCAATCCTTCCAGGTAAATTCAAATTACTCTTTTTGAAACTTGTTATTAATTTTTATATCCATATGGGTTCGACTAATTTCTCATTTTAATGTCACAATAGTTGACATTAAATAATTTAATGTCTATTTTGGTGACATGAAATCAAAAAAAAGTAACAGAAACTACAATATGGTAGCAAGGGCAGATCTTGTTGCCCAGAATGAACAAAAGATCAAGAAAGCTGCAACCAAATTGTGGCTAGCGCTTCCAATCAAAGAAATAACCCTGGAAAAAATTGCGGATCGATCAGGGGTTACGGTACGTACCATCCTCAGGAAATTTGGATCAAAAGAAGGATTACTTGAAGCATGCATAGAGCATGATACAACCAGTCAGGTACCGGATAGATTCGACGCAAAAGTAGGTGATCTCGACTCAATATTACATACCCTTCTTTCAGAGTATGAGGAGATGGGAGATGCTGTTATTCGTACTATTTTTGTACAAAACGAACTTCCTGTAGCAAAAAAATTAGTCAAAACAGGGCTATCAGAGCATCGGAAATGGTGCGCTAAAATGTTTGATCCTTACTTACCAGATACTTCTTCCGATGAATACGAAATTCGACTTTTGACATTTATAACTGCAACGGAAATCTATTTGTGGAAATTACTGAGAAGAGATCTTAACAAATCCTATGATCAGACTTTCAGTGTTTTTAAAACACAACTAGAAAGTCTCATCCAAAAATTTACAAATCAATAATCTTTAAAACTATGGAAAAGCAACTAAATATCCTCTTAGTAACAATCGACGGGGGTGGAAATATTCCCCCAATGCTGGGTCTGGCAAAGCGGCTCTCTTCGAGAGGTCATCAGGTGAACGTTCTTTCTGAACCTTGTCTTGAACAAGCAGTTAAATCTTACGGATTAAATTTTATCTCTTTTAATAAATATTTTACACGAACCGACAGAACTGAAGACATACTACGGGATTGGAATGCATCTTTGTTTTCTGATCCGGTTTTGGACAATGTAGTGTTCGGACCAGTTGAAACTGTAGTTGCTGAAACGAGAAAAGCATTGAGCAAGACGAATGCTGATATTTTGATCGCGGATTGTTTGTTACCTCCTTCACTTATAGCTGCCGAATCTTTACAAATTCCTAATGTGGTCGTATTTCATTTTCCGGAATATTTTCCAGGACCAAACCGTCCTCCAGGCTTTATGGGACTTTTGCCTGGCAAAGGAGTTTTCGGCAAATTACGTGATAAATTTTTGGGCAAAATTTTCGAGCAGATGTTAAAAAAATACCTGCCTAAAATTAACGAAGTCAGAGCATCTTACTCGCTTCACAAAATGGATAACATCACAGAAATGTTTCACAATTCAGATTTGAGGTTTATACAAACTTTGAAAAGCTTTGATTTTCCAATAAAACCTGCTCCGGTAAATGTTCGATATACAGGACCAATTTTAGATGATCCTGATTGGACAGACTCATGGAATAATCCCTGGAAAAGTGATGATCCAAGGCCCTTGGTGATCGTTTCTCTTTCATCAACTTTCCAAAATCAAAAGGTTGCCATTCAAAATTCTATTGATGCTTTAAAAGATCTTAATGTCAGAGGGTTGGTAACCTTGGGACTTGCAATGGAAGGAGAAAAATTTGAATCCTCAGAAAATGTAATCGTTTTAAAATCAGCACCACATTCACAGGTCTTTCCTGAAGCTGATCTGGTGATCACCCATGCTGGTCATGGCACGCTTATGCGAGCCTTATATCATGGTTTGCCCCTGATTTGCCTTCCAATGGGACGAGACCAAGATGACAACGCTGTCAAAATAGTTTACCATGGATGCGGCCTAAAACTGAGCCGAAATGCAAATGCCCAAAAAATCAGAAAAGCTATTTCACAAGTATTGGGAGATCAAAAATTCAAGGAAAAGGCAAAAAGTTTCCAAAGAAAAATCCTTTCGGATGAAAGCTTGAATAGGGCAATTATTGACCTAGAAAATCTGATTTCAACAAGAAATCCTGTTTCAGCTAGTTAAATTTCCTGATTTAGTTTTTTTAATGAATCACTTATTCGCATCGGGTCAAATCCCACTTCATAAGCTTTCCAACTATCTAATGAAACATCAGCAGGACGTGCTGCAGGCATTTCCACTTTTTCACGAATTGAAGGAAAAATCTGATCTTTAGGTAAATTAAAAGCCACTGCCATTTTTACGGCAAAATCGTATCTGGAAATACTTTCTTTTCCACCAAGGTGCCAGATGCCTTTAAGTTTTTTTTCGAGTAACAAAAGCAATCCTTCGATTGCCTTTGTCGCGCTGATCATTGTTCGAAATTCATCAGTAAAGGCGGTCAGCGTACCTCCATTTTTCAAAGTCTCAACCCAGTTTTTCATAAATCCGCCGTTTCCAAAAATCAGCGGAATTCTGGCAATAATCGCTTTGTCATATAATGCCAAGATTTGTTGTTCAGCTTTTGCTTTGTGTCTTCCATAAACCATGATCGGCATTGGCTCGTCCTTTTCATCGTAAGGTGCATTGTCTCCGTCAAAAACCAAATCAGTGGAAGTAAAAACCACCGGAATTTGAGCTTTTTCACAAAGTTGAGCGAGATGAATGGTAGCTTCAACATTGACCCTGAAAGACTCTTCCGGATGCAGTTCGCAATAATTTGGATTGGTAAGTGCTGCGAGGTGAATGACAGCATCTGGCTGGGTTTGATTAAAAATCTGATTCAATTCCACTTCATTGGTTATATCACATCGATGGCAATCAACTTTTGAAAAATGCACTTCTTTTTTATGAAACAATCCAGATATTTTCCAATGTTGCTGTGGATACATTGCCAACTCATTTCCTAAAAAGCTTGAAATTCCTGTTACAAGAAGTTTTTTCATTTTTCGTTTTTAAAAATTTTTAAAAGCATAATCTCAAACTATGAACCACGAACCAACCGCTTCGCCGGTTTTATTTTTTGTGTCAATCGAGAAACAACAATTATAGTCCCTAATCCGGAAACCATCGCCAACGTGCGAAAAGGAAACAGTACCTCCTCCCCTATTGTCCATGGATATTTTATCCACACATCCAGACCAAGGGTTGGTTCTCCTCCACCAAATCGCAAAACAAAAGCTACAATAAATCCAGCAAGGGCTCCCCAGACATTTGCCTTTTTATCAAAAAGAGCACAAACCAATGCCGGAAATAACAAACAATACACAAAATCACTACATAAGAACCACAATTGATACACACTTTCTATCTTCAACGCCAGCAAAGTTGCAGCAATACCAATAATCCAAATACAGCGTTTGATCACTTTTGCAAGGTTTTCAGAACTAATTTTCGGTTTCACCAGTGGTCGATAAACATTCCAGCTTGCCATTGAAGATGCAGACAGGATAGATGAATCCACCGAAGACATCACTGCTGAAGCTACCGCTCCCAAGCCAACGGTTGCTATAATCGGATTAGTCAAATAACGGATGACATGTGGAAGAATCGATGCTGCATTTTCAGGTTCGGGTACGCCCAAAGCTTCCCAATCCGCCACCGAACCGACAATGCCAATCAGAACAGCCGGAATTGCTGCGATCAGACAGACAAATCCTGCAATTACAGAAAGTCGCACTGCTGTATTTTCATCTTTCGAAGAAAGTACCCTTTGAAAATATACCTGCCAGGGAATACCACCTAACATCAGCAAAAGCGCATAATCCCACCAAACCCAATAATAATCTCCGAGCGCTTCTTGATTTGGCAACATACTGGCAGCAGCACCTTTTTGAGCTTTATAAATAGACCAGGCAGTATCCAGACCTCCAACATTTTGCAATGCAATTGGAACTACAATAACCAGACCTCCAAGTAATAAAACCATCTGAACAATATCTGTCAAAGCCACAGCCCACAAGCCTCCAAGTGCCGTATAAGCGATTGCAATCAAAGCAGAAATAATGATAGCAGGCTGTGTTTCAAGTCCTAAGATAGTTCCAAAAGTAGTCCCTAATGCAGTCAAAATTGCTGCTGTCCAGAAGATTTCTCCACTCAAAGCTGGCAGAAAAAGCACTGCCGCCATTTTTTTTCCAAAGCGTTGGGCTAGAGGGTCAAGCATCGTTTTGAAACCAAATCGTCGCATCTTTCGCGCAAAAAACAATCCGCCAATGATCAAACTCATCGCATATCCCCAGGGCGCCTGCACCCAGACCAATCCATAATCTGCACTCGCCGTGTATTCTGCAGTCCCGTTGATGTAACCTCCTCCTACCCAGGTTGCACTCATGGTAAAAACGGCCACAAAAAGAGGAATCGATCTTCCTGCTAAAAGTACTCCAGTGGTGTCATTCCTTTTTTGGAGACTTGCTGCGTATGAACCGAAGAAAAAGATCAGTCCATAAAACAACATCATCGCTACAAAGCCTTGCCATGTAAAATTGGAATCTGTAAATAAAAACAAATAAACCCCTACAATAGCCAGAAAGATCATCAAATAGGCCGTTGGCCTCAGGCTTTTGACTATTGCTTTGCTCATTTAAAGTAGTTGAATCGTTAATTTGACGGAAAAGATAGAATTTTTTAACATTTTTACGCATCAATAAACTGGACGTTAAGTACAAAACACTAGGAAAAGCTTAAAACCAATGTCCTCAAAATCGTTTTCTCCAGTTCAAAAAGTACTAGCCTGGCTAGTCCATGTTTTTACAGCCTCAGGTTTATTAGCTGGCTTTATGGCGATTTTAGCCATCAACGAAAAGGTCTGGCGAGAGGCTATGTTTTGGCTGTTTATTTCACTGGTCATTGATGGCGTTGACGGCACTTTTGCGAGAATGTTTAAAGTAAAAGAAGTGTTGCCACAAATTGATGGAAAAACCATTGATTTTGTAGTAGATTTTGCAAATTATGCCATCATTCCAGCTTATTTTTTCTATGCAGCTGAATTAGTCCCTGAATCCTGGAATTTGCTATGTACTTCAATCATTCTTTTAGTTTCTGCAATTTATTATGGAAAGGACGGGATGGTTTCAACTGACATGTATTTTATTGGTTTTCCGGTTTTGTGGAATTTGGTTGTTTTTTATTTGATTTTCGTTTTTCAGGCTGATCCAGCAATTAATGTTTTGCTGGTTTTGATTTTTAGTATCCTCCATTTTATACCTATCAAATTTGCGTACCC
>JANQFJ010000089.1 GCA_028277915.1 Saprospiraceae bacterium | reverse complement strand
AAAAAAATACAACCTTTGATTATAGCTCAATTCAAGCCTTCTCCGCTAAGACAGAAATACTTTTTACACCATATTTTTTGCTTGCACTAATAGCAGACTTTGAAATGAATTGGTATTCCGGATTTTGAATAATCTTTGTGATTTTCAATCCTGAATTTTCGATAGCTGCAAAGTATTCGTCTTCCTGCATTGCCCCTCCGATGCAAGCTGCCCAAAGTGTCGCGTCACAGGTAATCGAAGCAGGCATCTGCCTCTCGGTAACGATATCCGAAATCGCCATCCTGCCCCCTTTTTTGAGCACTCTCGTTATTTCTTTGAACACTTTTGGCTTATCAGGTGAAAGATTGATCACACCATTGCTGATCACTACATCAAAAGTATTTTCTTTGAGTGGCAACGATTCAATGTAAGATTTTATAAAAGAGACTTTTTCAATTTGGTTTTCCTCAGCAAGTTGAGCTGCCTTTCCAAGTTGAGCTGTAGTCATGTCAATTCCAACAACTTCACCTTTTTCACCAGTTTTTAATTTTGCAATAAAGGCGTCCATACCTGAACCGCTTCCAAGGTCCAAAACTTTCTCGCCCGATCTAATTCCAGCCATTGGAAAATAACATCCTACACCAGCAAAGGAATCCACAGCAGGCTCCGGGATATTGTTGAGGTCATCAATGTCGTAGCCAAGCTTTATGGCCACTTTGCGCCCCATCTCAAAATGGTATTCTTTTTCAGGATTTTCAGCCACAGCCACATACATGGCCTTCACTTTTGATTCGAGTGCATTTTTGTCGAGTTCGGATAACGATTTAACGGTATTCATGATTTTTCTTTTTGAGATTAAAAATGGTTTTTTGAAGTTTGAAAAAACTTAGGACAAGTTTACATGGAATCAGCACAACCTAAAATAGCAATTTAGTCAGCGGGGTATTTACATGTTTGTATTGAATTACTTTTTGAGAATTTGATTTTAAAAAAACTTGGTCTCATCAATAATAATCTGCATTGCTTTTGTATATTCAAGGCTTGCAATTGCTACCTATTAACAACTCACTTTTTTAATTTTTAACAACACAAGACCAAAACCTATCAACATGAAAAAAGTGAACTATTATTTCACCCTCTTCATTTTTTTAACTGCTTTTACTTCAACAGCTTCAGATCTCAAAATTGAAAACGTCAGAGCCGTAAACAGAGGAGATGTTCCGGGATCGTCGGTGAGCGTAATATTCGATATTCAATGGAAAAACAGTTGGAACAACGATAAAAATCACGATGCGGTTTGGGTTTTCATGAAATTCAATGGCTATTGGAACAATCATGTTAAACTGGTTCCAGATGGACACCGAGTTCTTAAAAACAGGTTAATAGTCGGATCTGCCCCCAAGATCGAAGTTGCTGCAGATAGTACGGGATTTTTCATCTATCCGGAAAAAACTTTCCGTGGCAATGTCAGCTACAAACTACAAATCCTGATCGATACTGCTTCGCAGCAAGTCAATCGAAATAAATTAACAGGCCTTACAGTTCATGGCATTGAGATGGTTTATATCCCAAAAGGCCCTTTTACCATAGGCAGTCCAGATGAGGCCGCTATCAAAAGAGCCTCATTTTATAAAAGTGATGAAAACGGAAAGCCAAATGGTTTGATTACCATTTCATCGGAGCTGGAAATTCCAGTTGGTCCCCATAAAGATCATCTTTATTATTGGAGTGAACGACCATTGTACAATGGTGACCAAAAAGGACCTATACCTGCAGATTACCCTAAAGGTTACAAAGCTTTTTACATCATGAAATATGAACTTACTCAAGGGCAGTATGCAGATTTTTTAAATACTTTACCGGACAATTGGACTTATCTGCGATCTCCGATTGCTGGCAGAGGTTACTATAAAAAACGCGGCAATATTTGGATCATTGATGGAAAGTATGTCGCTGAAAGTCCAAACCGTCCGATGAACTATATCAGTTTCACCGATGGCTTGGCTTACAGCGATTGGGCTGCACTTAGACCAATTACAGAGCTGGAATACGAAAAAGCAGCTAGAGGGCCATCCAAACCCATTCCCGCCGAATTTGTTTGGGGTACAAGCGATTATAACCTTTTGGAAAGATATGTTACACAAGATGCCGAGCTTGTTTTTAGCAACCATATTGACGAAAGCCAATTAACGGATAAAAACAGAGCCGTTTTTGGAGCATCTTATTATTGGGTAATGGATTTGAGTGGCAGTGTTTGGGAAAAAGTTATCACAATTGGAAATCCCGTTGGAAGAACATTCAAAGGAAGTCATGGAGATGGAAAACTCGATTTTGGAAACGCCACTAACCATGATTGGCCTAAAAGTGACAACGAAGTAGGCGGCTTTGGTTACAGGGGAGGCGGCTATTATCAGGTAGGGGGTTTTTACGGTGATTTCAATCCGCATTCCCCTATCGGGTACCGATATTACGGCTCTTGGTCAGGAGGACCACGTTACATAGCATATGGTTATCGTGCAGGTCGGTCTGCTGAATAATTTTGACATAAATTCAGACAATATTTATAGCAAAATAATTTTAAGCTCATACTACCATTATCAGCTAAAAAACAGTATCTTTGCCCCGCATTTTTAAGAAGTTCTTTAATTATGGAAACGCTGAACCAATTTACAATCCCTTTGGAGGGATTAAAGGACGGCATGCATCAGTTTGATTTTCAAATAGATAGGGGATTTTTCAAACACTTTGAACAGTCCCCCATCCAAGATGGAAAATTCGATCTGAAGCTATTTTTTGACAAACGCCCTGACCTGTTGGTTTTTACTTTTGATTTCAAAGGTTCATTCAGCACCAATTGCGATCGATGCCTTGAAGCTATCAATCTTCCGTTAACCGGAAATCAACAATTGATCGCTAAATATGCAGAAGAATCGGGAGAGGATGCTGATGTAATTTATATTACAAAAGGGACCCAGGAATTGAACGTCGCAAGATTTGCATACGAATTTATTTGTCTTGCAATTCCGATGACCAAAGTTTACAATTGTGGAGAGGATGAACCTACACCATGTAATGTGGAGATTTTAAATCAACTTTTCAATAATGACGAAGTTGAAGAAAAGGAAGAAAGTAAAAATTCGGTTTGGGACGCGTTGAAAGATTTTAAAAAAGATACAGGACTTTCAGACACTTCAGGATCAGAGAATTGATACCGAAAATGAAAGTTAAAAAATTAAAAATTTATAGAAATGGCACATCCAAAGAGTAGAATATCAAAGCAACGTAAAAGAAAAAGACGCACGCACAAAAAAGCTGCTGTGCCTCAAATCGCTATTTGTAAAACTACTGGTGAACCACATCAGTACCACCGTGCTTACTGGCTTGACGGCAAAATGTACTACAAGGGACAGCTTGTAATCGATGCCGAAGAGGTGATGGAAGAATAGCATTGATGGTCTGATTTTAAGAAATTACAAAGCTCCCATAGCCTTTATGCGGGGCTTTTTGTGTTTTAATTTAAAAGTTGAAAAAGATGGAAGATGGTGGAAAAGGAGAATTTGCGGATTGAAACTCGATAACTTTTAAACTTTTAACTCCTAATTACTTAACTATTTAATTTTTAACCATTTAACCACCAAACCTCTTAACCTATTTTAAAGCAACTATGAAAAAAATCATCAATACTGAAAATGCTCCGGCACCCGTAGGACCATACAACCAATCTACGTTTTTTAATGGTATTCTTTTCGTCAGCGGACAAATTGCAATCAATCCGGAAACAGGTGAATTAGTTATGGACACCATTGAAAATGAAGCACACCAGGTTATGAAAAATATCCAGGCAGTACTCGCAGAAGCAGGATTGACTTTTGAAAATATTCTGAAATGCTCCGTTTTTGTTTCCGATATGAACAACTATAGTCGTATCAATGCCGTATATGCTGAGTATTTTGATGAAGAAACTGCTCCCGCCAGAGAATTGGTCGAAGTAGCTAATCTTCCAAAATTTGTAAACATCGAAATCTCCGTAATCGCCGGAAAAAATTAATTAAAAGAAGAAACGAGTTGTCAGTCACCAGTATCCTGAATCTCATTTCTCACAACTGACTACTAAATAACTGATTAAGAAAAAATGGAACAAAGAAAACAAGTACTCTCGGCTATCCAACCAACCGGAAACATGCACTTTGGCAATTACTTCGGAGCAGTAAAAAACTGGGTGGATTTACAGCAAAAATATGATTGTATTTATGGTGTAGTGGATTATCATTCTATGACTATGCCCTATTCCCCATCAAAACTGAGAGAGGCAACCTGGGAACTGATTTTCAACCTTGTCGCCACAGGCGTCAAAAAAGAAAATCTCTTTATTCAGTCTTTGGTTCCCGAACACGCCGAGTTATCCTGGATATTTAACTGTTTCTGTTCTTTTGGCCAGCTAACGCGTATGACGCAGTTTAAAGATAAAAGTTCACAGAGTAAAGAAGCTGCCGATAACTTTATTTCAGCGGGTTTGCTAACTTACCCCATCCTGCAGGCTGCTGACATATTGATTTATAAAGCGGATTATGTACCGATTGGAAAAGACCAGGTCCAGCACTTGGAGTTATCGAGGAACATAGCCCAGCGTTTTAATAACCAAGTTGGAAAAGAGTATTTTGTTTTGCCGGAACCTCTCCATACCGAGACTCCCAAAATTGCTTCCACAGCTGATCCAAGCAAAAAAATGAGCAAAAGTCTTGGCGAGAAACATGCGATCAATGTGTTTGGTGAAGAAGCTCGAATACGCAAACAAATTCGCTCGGCAGTGACGGATACCGGCGAAACACCTGATGGCGAGATGAGCCCCGGAGTTCAAAATCTATTTCAACTTTTAAAGGCCAGCGATAAAATAGAAGCTTATGATTCGCTGATGGCTTCCTACAATAATGGAGGATTGAAATATTCAGAATTAAAAGAAGCTGTTGCAAATGCTTTGGTAGAAATCAGCCAGCAATTTATTGCTAATAAAGCCGAATTGAAAGCTAACAAAAAGGAAGTCAAAAACCAGATCAAAGCTGCTTCTCACGAAATTCGCAAAAAAGCGCAGCAGACCGTAAAAGAAGTAAAAGAATTGGTTGGCTTACAAAATGTCCGATTTTAATGAAAATCATTTGCATTGGCAGAAACTATGCAGACCACGCAAAGGAGTTGAACAATCCGGTTCCGAAACAACCGTTGGTTTTCATGAAACCCAGTTCGGCTTTACTCGTCAACAACAAGCCATTGTATTATCCAGAATTTACAAAGGATTTGCATTATGAAGCAGAGATCGTTCTTAAAATCTGTAAAAATGGAAAAGCTGTCCAGCCTCAGTTTGCGAAAAAATACTACAAAGAAATAGCTTTAGGAATTGACTTTACAGCGCGAGACATCCAGGCCAGATGTAAGGAAAAAGGCCATCCATGGGAAATTGCAAAAGCTTTTGACGGGTCAGCTGCTTTGAGTAATTTCATTTCAATTGAAAATGTAAAACGAGAAGCAATTGAATTTCAGTTAAAAAAGAACGACGAAGTTGTTCAGCATGGTAATACAAAAGATTTGATTTTTTCTTTTGATACTTTGATTGCCTATGTTTCAAAATATTTCAAACTGCAAATGGGCGACTACATTTTCACAGGAACACCCGCAGGCGTTGGCCCTTTAAAAATTGGTGATCAACTGGAAGGGCTGATCAATTTAAATGTTAAAGAAGACAACTGGAAATCGATGATTACCTGTAATATTCGATGATTTATATGAAGAAAATTCGTCCTGCGATTCACTATTAGTCAAAGTATTTCTAAATTTGTGCGAAATTTCAATCAACTTTCAAAAACAAGTTCCAATTAACGATAAAAAATATTTTAAATGCCTTACCTATTCACATCAGAATCCGTTTCTGAAGGACACCCAGACAAAGTAGCAGATCAAATTTCTGATGCTATCCTCGATGCTTTTTTAGCCCAAGATCCTGAATCAAAAGTTGCCTGTGAAACCCTTGTCACTACTGGCTTGGCGGTAGTCTCAGGCGAAGTTCGTTCTAACGCTTACGTTGATGTCCAGTCAACCGTTCGCGATGTCATCAAACGAATTGGTTATACAAAATCAGAATATCAGTTTGACGCTGACTCATGTGGTGTGATTTCTGCAATCCACGAGCAATCTGCTGACATTGCACAGGGCGTTGACGTTGGCAAAAAAGCAGCTGAACAAGGAGCTGGAGACCAGGGGATGATGTTTGGTTATGCAACCAACGAGACGCAGAGTTATATGCCACTACCTTTGGAAATTTCCCATATGCTTTTGGAAGAACTCGCTGCCATTCGAAAAGCCGGACGGCAAATGAAATATTTGCGACCAGACTCAAAGTCTCAGGTAACTATTGAATACGATGACAACAATGTCCCGAAGCGCATTGAAACAATTGTTGTTTCAACCCAACATGACGAATTTGATACGGAAAAGAAAATGTTGGCTAAGATCAAAAAAGACGTCAAAGAAATTTTGATTCCAAGAACGATCAAGCGATTACCAGCCAAAACACGTAAATTATTCAATTCAAAATATAAATTATTCGTCAACCCAACCGGAAAATTTGTGATTGGTGGACCACATGGTGACACTGGTTTGACAGGTCGAAAAATCATCGTTGATACTTATGGCGGAAAAGGAGCTCACGGAGGTGGTGCATTTTCCGGAAAAGATTCTTCAAAAGTGGATCGCTCTGCTGCTTACGCCACACGTCATATGGCGAAAAACGTTGTAGCAGCTGGCTTAGCCGATCAATGTTTGGTGCAGGTAGCTTATGCCATTGGCGTTGCTGATCCTGTTGGATTATATGTTGACACTTACGGAACCTGCAAAGTGGAAGGCTTGACCGATGGCGAAATTGCGAAAAAACTCAATAAGCTTTTTGATATGAGACCAGCAGCGATCATCAAGCGATTTGGTTTGAAAAATCCAATTTTCTCCGAAACGGCAGCTTACGGCCACATGGGTCGCAAGCCTGAGAAGAAAACAATCACGATTGGTTTGAACGGCAAATCTAAAAAGAAAACCGTTGAAACTTTTACATGGGAAAAGCTGGATATGGTTGACAAGATCAAAAAGGCTTTTAAATTGAAATAGGAAACACCTAAAACTTTATACATATAAAAGGGCAACGATTGGTTTCGTTGCCCTTTTTTCATTGATCCTTCCATTTATTAGAATTCGTAAAAAGTTTCCGTTATTCAATCATTTTTCGTAAATTGAATGTTAATCAACGCTTACCATTTTACACCAAATAAGAATTCTAAGTCTTGTATTCAACCTAGAATCGTATCAATTCTTTTTATTTCCTTCTCAAAACCGAATCATCATTAGGTTTGCCTTTCCCTATTGACAGCAAGCCTGTCTGATTTTTGAATCGATTTTTGATTGTAATAACAAAAAATATAAGCTCATGAACGCTAAATGGTACTTACTTTTTACATGTCTTTTCTACGCTCAGCTTGTTGCTGCACAATGTCCGACGGGTAATATCACTTTTACCACGCAAACAGAAGTGGATAGCTTTTTAATTAATCATCCAAATTGTACAGATTTTCCGGGAAATATATCCATTGGAGCCGGAGCCGCTTTTTCTGATATCACTAATCTACATGGTTTACAAAACCTTAGCTCAATAACTGGGGATTTAATCCTAAAAGGTACTGATCTTTTAACAAGTTTGACTGGACTAAATAACTTAACCTCAATAGGTGGGATCTTAGAAATAGAAGATCATATTTTCTTAAATAGTCTAGCTGCACTAGAAAACCTTGATTCAATAGGTGGGCATTTTGATATTGAGCATAATCCTGCCTTAGCAAACCTCCTTGGATTGGAAGGAATTGATTTTATTGGAGGTCGATTACAAATTCGATTTAACGACGCATTAACAAATCTGACAGGTTTGGAGAATTTTGATTCTCTAAATGAGTTACGTATTTATTTTAACGACGGTTTAACAAGCCTTGCAGGATTGGAAAACCTTAATTTTGTGCAAGGGAATTTAGATATTTATAATAATGATAGTTTAACTAGTTTGGAGGCACTTGAGAATCTTTATACTGTTGGAGGAAGGTTATCTATACAAAAAAATTATTCTTTACCAAGCCTAGCAGGACTGGAGAATCTTATTTCACTTGGAAGTTTAAATCTTACGGATAATGACTTGTTAACGGGGCTGACTGAATTAGAAAACCTTAACTCCCTGGGTAGTTTGACCGTTGAGGGTAATGCTGGAATAACAAGTTTAGCTGGACTGGAGAACGTTGATTCGTTGAAAAGTCTAAGTTTATATGCTACTGCTTTAACAAGTTTGGAACCTCTGAGATTTAGTACTACTTTAAATGGTTTAATTTCTTCACAAAACGATGTTTTATCAAATTTGGAGGCGCTGGAAAATGTTAATTCTGTCACTGGAGATATAATTATTCTAGGTAATGATGATTTAACAAGTCTATCTGGACTGGAAAACATTTATTTTATAGGTGGAGAATTAGATATTCATAGCAATCCTTTTTTAAATAGCCTTACAGGTTTAGAGAATCTTAATTATGTAGGCGGGCGTTTAAGGATTTATGGTTCCCATTTAAACAACCTTACAGGTTTAGAGAATCTTAACTATGTAGGTCAATTATGGATTCAAAACAACAACCTTGATTTAACAAGTTTGGCAGGAATAGAGAACCTTAATTATGTGGAGGGGCGTCTGTATATTTTTGGTAATTATGGCTTAACAAGTCTATCAGGACTGGAGAATATTAATTATGTAGGATCATTATCGATATCCTCAAACCACTCTTTAACTAGTCTAGAAGCTTTAGAGAATATTTATTCGGTTGGTGGGTCTCTAACTGTTCAAAATAATGATACATTAACGAGTCTAGCCGGTCTGGAGAATATTAATTAATCTAAGTTGCGAACAATGAATTAAGAACAAATAAAAAGAAGTCTTA
>JANQFJ010000068.1 GCA_028277915.1 Saprospiraceae bacterium | reverse complement strand
GACAAATCTTATAATCCAAACTCCATCATTAAATTTGGAGACTTGACGGCTCCGAATCTCTCAGGAAATTGGGAATGATAAGCCTTGATTTAATAGAAGATAATTTTATAAAAAAAAATGCAACTTTATACAACCTGTCTGCCTTGATCGGTGCAGACAGGTTTTCATTTTTAGTGCTAGACAAAAATCAAAACGTCGTTGTATTACGAAGTTATATTTTTGAAGCAAATAAAGATATCAAGTCGTTTATCCGCAAAACCTATTTCCAGGATGAAATTCTGAAACTTGACTTCGCTTCAGTCAAAATTGCCGTCAATAATTCAAAGCATACTATTGTGCCATCTGCACTTTTTGATGATAAGTACAAATCAGCTTATTTGGAAAATATCGTAGACCTGCATCCTTCTGACAATGTTGAAGTGGATGATCTGAAAATTTTAAATGCTAAAAATATTTACGCCATTGATAAAGAAATGGAAGAGATGATTTCAGATTCGTTTAGCAATATGAAACTTTTCCATGGTTCTACTGCATTTTTGATGGGAGCTTATTCGCTCACAGACGTCAATAAAGGATATCAAATGTTCATCAATGTGTTGAATAGAAAATTGAATATCCTGCTTTTTCAAAAAAAAGATTTGATGTTTAATAATTCATTTAGTTTTCAAAGCATTCGTGATTTTGTGTATTACATAATGCTGGTACTTGATCAATTTAAAATTGATCCCGAAACAATACCAGTTTATGTTTGTGGTCAAATCATAAGAGAATCTGAGATCTTCAAATTGATGTATAGGTATATCAAAGAAATTCATTTCCTGGAAGCACCAGATCATCTGGCATTCCGGTCAAAATATGAAGCATTGAATGCCTATAAATTTTTCGATCTTTTTAGTTTGAAATTATGCGAATAATAGGTGGCGACCTTAGTGGAAGAAAATTCACCCCTCCTGCCAAGAATTGGCCTACCAGGCCAACAACTGATTATGCTAAAGAGGGACTTTTCAATATTTTAACCAATCATTTTGACTTTGAAGACCTGAAAGTACTAGATCTTTTTGGAGGTACAGGAAGCCACAGCTATGAATTCATTTCGAGAGGCTGCCGAGATGTAACATACGTTGACAAGTTTGGTGGATGTGTTGCTTTCGTAAAAAAAACAGCATTTGAATTTAAAATCGAAAAACATATTAAAATTGTAAAACTGGATGTATTCAAATTTATCAAATTTACAAAAGAACAATTCGATTATATTTTTGCTGGACCGCCTTATGGATTGCCAACTATTGATTTGATTCCGGATCTTATTTTTAAAGAAAAACTCCTGAAAGATGATGGTTGGTTTGTCATGGAGCACAACCCAAATCATTCTTATAAAAACCATCCAAATTATTTTGATGAGCGACATTATGGAAAAACAATTTTTAGTTTTTTCAAAAACAAAGAAGAATGAGTAAATATTCATTTGAAAGCTCAAAAATTATTACTTTGGAAATGGTAATTGAATCAAAGGTTTTCCATGAAATTGTATTTCATATTCATAACATTTCTTTTTTGTAATATTTGTGTAGCTCAAGAGGATTTTCATGGCTACTGGAAGGGTAAAATAACACAGGAAGATGGTGGCTATATTCCGGAATATTCTTTTGAATTATTTATTATTCAAAAAGGAGATTCGATCATTGGCCGTTCATATGTATATGTTGATAGCATTTATGCCGAAATGAATCTGACTGGAGTGATACACAGCGGTATATATCTGGAAATGAAAGATGAAATAATTTTGGATCATATGGAACTTCAAGGTATGGAGTGGTGTATAAAAAGGTATCAATTATTACTCAAACGACGCGATGGAATATTACACCTCGAAGGGCATTGGCAGGGAGAAACGAGTTTTAGTAGTTGTGTTCCGGGAAAAATATTTCTTAAAAAAAAGGTGCCAAGGGCTTAAGCCCTTTTTTTAATTTATAATCTATCTAAAAATCAACGACTTACAACAAAGTCCATTTATATTTTGGATTCAAGTTTTTAGATAATAAATTTGTGCGCAATTGTCCGGGGATCCAAGATTCTAAGGGCAATTCGTTTTTGTTTTATAAGCTTTGTAAATCTGAATTACGTATAATTTTTTAGTTCGAATGAATATCATTTCCAGCATAAAAGAAGGGGTCATTAAAGGAGTTGAATCACTTTATAATCATCAGATCAATCCCGAGGATATTGTGATGAATGTAACGAGGAAAGAATTTGACGGGGATTATACCGTAGTTGTATTTCCGTTTACCAGGGCGGCCCGTAAAAAGCCTGAAATGATAGGAGAGGAGTTGGGGGGGTATTTGGTTTCAAATAATGATTCATTGAAATCTTTCAATGTGATTAAAGGGTTCCTGAACCTCGAGGTATCGGATGAGTATTGGAAAGATTTTTTAGAAGAAGTTTTTGAAACTGAAGATTTTGGACAAATGCCAGCCAATGGTAAAAAAGTAATGGTAGAATTTTCTTCGCCGAACACCAATAAGCCACTCCATCTCGGACACATAAGAAATATTTTACTGGGATGGTCTTGCTCCAAAATATTGGAAAAAGCAGGTTATGAAGTCATCAAGGCCCAAATTGTAAACGATCGGGGAATTGCTATTTGCAAAAGCATGCTGGCATGGCAAAAATTTGGAGATGGAGCTACACCCGAGTCTTCTGGTATAAAAGGAGACCATTTTGTCGGGCATTTTTATGTCCTCTTTGAGCAAAAATATCAGGAAGAATATCAAAACTGGCTGACAACTGAAGTTGGTAAAAACATTTTCGATGAGCAAAAAGATGCAGACCAATCATCAACTGTATTTTTTAAATCGTTCAAAAATACATATTTCAACGAGTATAGTGAATTAGGGAAAGAGGCTAAAGAAATGTTAATCAAATGGGAGATTCAAGATCCAGAAATTCGTAAACTTTGGGAAATGATGAATGGCTGGGTTTATGAGGGTTTTGAGGAGACTTATGAAAATCTTGGAGTTTCTTTCGATAAACTATATTATGAGTCAGACACCTATGTGCTTGGTAATGAGTTTGTTGAAAAAGGATTGAAAGAAGGTATTTTTTATCGAAAAGAAGATAGTTCGGTTTGGATTGATCTGGAGGATGCAAAATTAGACCATAAAATTGTTCGACGAAGCGACGGTACTTCAGTTTACATGACTCAGGACATAGGAACAGCCCAGTTGCGGTACGATGATTATCAAATGGATAAGCTCGTGTATGTTGTTGCCGATGAGCAGAATTATCATTTTCAGGTGTTATTTGAAATCATGAAGCGATTCAAAGCTCCTTATGCTGATGGCTTGCATCACCTTTCGTATGGAATGGTGGATTTGCCCAGCGGTAAAATGAAATCAAGAGAGGGAACTGTCGTTGATGCTGATGATTTAATTGCAGAAGTGATTGATGAAGCTCGAAAAGAAACGAATGAAAAAGGAGACATTGCTTCGTTCTCAAAAGAAGAACAAGAAAATATTTTGAATAAAATTGGATTGGCCGCTTTAAAATTTTTCATTATTAAAGTTAATCCTCAAAAAAGAATGGTTTTCGATCCTAAGGAATCTGTAGAGTTACAAGGCCAGACCGGGCCTTATATCCAGTATTCATTTGTACGGACGAAAGGCGTTTGGCAATTGGGACAAAAAGAAAACGTAGATTTGGAAAGTTCGAAAAAATATGAGCACTTAGCTACGCAAGAAAAAGATCTGATCCAACAAATCCATGAATATCCTGAATTGATTTTGCAAGCTGCAGAAACTTATGATCCATCATTGATCGCCAATTATTGCTACAAACTTTCAAAATCATATCACAAATTCTATCATGATTTGAAAATAGTTGGCGTTGAACCAGAATCCGAAGCTTTTCGTTTGAAGCTAAGTAAGACTGTCGGTGATGTTCTGAAATCTGCTATGGAATTGTTGGGCATTGAAATGCCGGAAAGAATGTAAATTAACCTCTTAACTATATATATTTTTATAACCACTTTATATTTAAAATGACTAACGAGAAAAGAGAATCTCTCAATTTTATTGAACAAATTATCGAAGATGATTTAAAGAATGGCGTCAATGAAGTTGTTCATACGCGCTTCCCTCCTGAACCCAATGGTTATCTACATATTGGGCATGTTAAAGCGATTTGTACAAATTTTGGTATCGCCGAAAAGTTTGGTGGCCTGACCAACTTAAGATTTGACGACACCAATCCAACTACAGAAGAAACTGAGTATGTTGACAACATTCGCAACGATATTAAGTGGCTGGGATTTGACTGGGCTGATCGGGAATATTATGCCTCGGATTACTTTCCAAAACTTTATGAATTTGCCGTTAAACTGATCAAAAAAGGATTAGCTTATGTTGATGATTCGACTGCTGAGGAAATCGCTGACATGAAGGGAACGCCTACAGAACATGGAAAAAACAGCCCTTTCAGAGAACGAAGCATCGATGAAAATTTGGAGCTTTTCGAAAAAATGAAAAACGGAGCTTTTCCGGATAGTGCGAAGGTTTTGCGGGCAAAAATTGACATGAGTTCCCCCAATATGCATATGCGGGACCCGGTTTTGTACCGCATCAAAAGAGAACACCATCACCGGACTGGAGATGATTGGGTCATTTATCCGATGTACGATTTCGCACATGGTCAGTCTGATGCTATTGAAAATATAACCTATTCATTGTGTTCAATAGAGTTCCGGCATCACAGACCACTCTATGATTGGTTTATTGAAAAACTGGAAATCTTCCCTTCTCGTCAAATTGAGTTCGCTAGGATGAATGTGGCTTACATGATTACGAGTAAGAGGAGATTAAAAAGATTGGTTGAAGAAGGGATCGTTTCAGATTGGGATGATCCGCGAATGCCAACCGTTTCAGGGATGCGTCGCAGAGGGTATCCTGCGGCTGCTTTGAGAGCTTTCAGCGATAAAACAGGTTTGACAAAACGAGATAATGTCATTGAAATTGAATTACTTGAATCGTGTGTTCGCGAAGAGTTAAATCGCACAACAGCAAGGGTGATGGGTGTTTTAAATCCTTTGAAAGTGATCATTTCTAATTATCCTGAGGACATAACGGAAGAAATTGAACTTGAAAATAATCCTGGTGATCCTAATATGGGAACTCGCAAGATTCCTTTTTCAAGAGAATTATATATTGAACGGGAAGATTTCATGGAAGACCCTCCAAAAAAATTTTTTAGGCTTGGTCCCGGACGAAATGTTCGATTGAAAGGAGCTTATATCATCCATTGCGATGATTTTGTTAAAAACGAAAATGGAGAAATAACCGAATTACACTGTTCTTATTATCCGGATAGCAGAAGTGGATCGGATACTTCTGGTATAAAATCTAAAGGTGTTTTACATTGGGTTTCAGTCAATCATGCGCTTGAAGCTGAAGTAAGACTTTATGACCGACTATTTACAGCTCCTGACCCCTTAGCGGATGCGGAAACCGATTTTATTGAGCATATAAATCCAGATTCACTTACAATTATTGAAAAAGCATTTGTCGAACCAAGTTTGAAAAATGTTCGTGTAGGCAGACAATTACAATTCATGCGTAAAGGATATTTCTGTGTAGATTCAGATTCTACCCCTGAAAAACTAGTGTTCAATCAAACAGTTACACTCAAAGATTCCTGGGCTAAAATCCAAAAGAATAAATAATTTTAAGTTCAATTCTAAAAAAGCACAATTACGCTAAAACGCGGTAATTGGAATTACTATATTTGCAACATATAATGCAAAAAGGAAGAGTTATATTAGAAAAAGAAAGATTTGGTCTCACCATTGATCGTTTGTGTCATCAATTGATTGAAAATTATGAGGATTTTTCAAATGCCTGCCTAATTGGAGTTCAACCGAGGGGTGTTTTGCTGGCAAAAAGGATTCACAAAAGGCTAAGTTTGATTTTGAAATCTTCAGATATTCAGTATGGAGAGCTGGATATTACTTTTTACCGTGATGATTTTCGGATTAGGGAAAAACCACTGGCAGCAAGCTCTACAAACATAGATTTTTTGGTGGAAGACAAAAAAGTGATTTTGGTGGATGATGTTTTATATACTGGTAGGACTATTCACGCTGCTCTGACAGCTTTGCAGCATTATGGTAGGCCCAAACAAGTTGAGCTTGTAGCATTAGTGGACAGGCGCTTTAATCGCCATTTACCTATCCAGTCAGATTATATCGGATTGACGGTTGATGCAGTGGATGAAGCTTACGTTAAAGTTGAATGGAAAGAATTGGATGGAAATGATAAAATTTTGCTTTTTTCTAATAAAGAATAAAGAAATTGATTTTTAAATTTTGAAGTATTCATTGGCAAAGAATGGCAGAGTCTCAATTAAGTTCAAAGCACGTTTTAGGGATTAAGTATCTGAATATCAATGATATAAACCTTATTTTTGAAACAGCTGATAATTTTAAAGAAGTTATCAACCGACCTATCAAAAAGGTGCCTTCTCTTCGTGATGTGACCGTTGCCAATTTATTTTTTGAAAACTCAACCCGGACAAGAATATCTTTTGAACTTGCTGAAAAAAGACTTTCAGCTGATATCGTAAATTTTTCAGCCTCTTCCTCTTCTGTTAAAAAAGGAGAAACTTTATTGGATACGGTGAACAATATACTTTCGATGAAAGTGGATATGGTGGTAATGCGACACCCTGCTCCCGGAGCGCCGGCTTTTTTAGCCAATCACATCGACGCTAGTATTATAAATGCAGGTGACGGTACTCATGAGCACCCTACACAGGCATTGTTGGACGCCTATTCAATGCGTGAAAAAATGGGAGATTTAGCCGGAAAAAAAATTGCAATTTTTGGAGATATATTACATTCGAGGGTAGCATTGAGCAACATTTTTTGTTTACAAAAACTTGGTGCGGAGGTGACAGTTTGTGGTCCACCTACTTTGATCCCAAAGAATATTGACAAATTGGGCGTTGGTGTTGAATACAATGTGAAAAAAACACTTGAATGGTGTGATGTTGCTAATATTTTGAGAATTCAGTTAGAGCGTCAGGATATCAAATATTTTCCATCGTTGAGAGAATATGCGCAATATTTTGGGATAAATAAAAAACTTTTGAATGGTCTCAATAGTGAGGTAATCATCATGCATCCAGGCCCAATTAACAGAGGTGTAGAAATTACCAGCGATGTTGCTGATTCAGATCAATCCATTATTCTTCAGCAGGTAGAAAATGGTGTTGCCATTAGGATGGCAATTCTTTATTTACTGGCTGCACAGAGATAATCTATTGATTGTAAAGAATATTTATAAATAATTTTTATTGAATTTGAGACGTTTTCACTAATATTTGGTCGTA
>JANQFJ010000046.1 GCA_028277915.1 Saprospiraceae bacterium | reverse complement strand
ATAAAATATTCCATATTTAATATTTTACTAATCTATTATTAAAATTAAACTTTTCCTGATAGGGGCTTTTAGTCCAATTTTAGTAAAAACGGTACTTAGTTTATACAAAAATCTATGCTTTTGGTAGTAATTTAATTTAAGTTTTATTTTTTTTAAATAATATTTTATTTTTTAATTCTTTGATACTCAGCTAATTGAAATAGTGAAATCGCGAGGTACCTTGTATAATTTTAGTACTATGTATTGCAAAGTACTATAAGTTGTGTTATATTTGAGGTATGAAATTGGAAAATACAAAGGCACAAATGAGAAAAGGCGTACTGGAATTGTGCATTTTATCAATCATCGCTGAAGGAGAAACATATCCTTCCGATATTATAAAAAAGCTCAAGGAATCAGAACTGATAGTTGTAGAAGGCACAATGTATCCATTAATGTCACGCTTAAAAAACGCTGGTTTGTTAACCTATCGATGGGAAGAATCTACAGAAGGCCCTCCCCGCAAATATTTTCGAATTACAGAAGCAGGTGAGGACTTTTTGCAAGGCCTGATCGATACCTGGAACCAATTGTTAATCGCAGTCAATCAATCTACTAAAAATATTACCTCAAAATGAATAAGATATTCAACATTAACCTTGGGGGCTATCCCTTTACCATTGACGATGATGCTTACAAACATTTAAGTCATTATTTGGAAACTATCCATAATCATTTTCGATCCTCTGATCGTTACGAAGAGATTACTACCGACATCGAAAACCGAATGGCCGAGCTTTTTCAGGAAGAGATAGGCCAAAAGCCAATCGTGACACTTAAAAATGTGGAAGCGGCTATCGCTATAATGGGAACTCCAGAGGAGTTTGGAGCTGAACCAATGGAAGAAGATGTGCCAAAGCGACAAAAAAAGAAATCAAATTACAAAACAGGGAAACGACTTTTCAGAAATCCTGATGATGAAGTTATCGGAGGCGTTTGTTCGGGTATTGCAGCTTACTTTGGAGTGCAGGATCCACTCTGGATCCGATTGCTTTGGATATTGCTGACCATTTCGGGAGGATTTGGAGTTGCTGCTTATATCGTACTTTGGATTATTGTTCCAAAGGCTGAATCAGCAAGTGACCGGCTATTGATGCGGGGAGAGAGTATCAACGTTTCGAATATTGGTAAAATTATCGAAGAAGAGATGGATCACTTTTCTGAAAAGATGTCCGAACTAGGTGACGAATTTACTTCAAAAAAAAAAGAACTGGCGAATCTGGAAGTGATGCAAGTGCTTCACGAAACGCCATTAAGAAAGGGATATCACTGCTAGGTAAGGTTGTTTCGACAGTTATAAAAGCCCTTTCCACCGTTTTTACGACCATTCTTAAAATCTGGAAACCAATTATTTTTATAGTAGGATTTGCGCTGATTATTGCCTTCTCTATTGGATTGATCGTGGCAATAATCAGTTTTTTCTTGTCCCTTCCTTTTGCCGAATATTTTGTAGCCGGGCCTAAGTTTATAGCATATTTAGGGGCATTGAATATTTTCGTAATTATTGGAGTTCCAGCATTGAGTCTGGCATTTTTAGTAGCCCGAATGGCCTTTAATAAACGTATGAGTCCTCATTGGAAAGCAGGTCTGTGGTCATTTTTTATAGTTAATCTGATCAGTTTGTTTGCAATTGCCTCATCTCAAGCCAGGCACTTTAATCGTGGAAATGAGATTACGAAAATTATTGACCTTTCTTCAATTAATTCGGACACTTTAGTTATTGACATGCAGGAAAATCCGTATGCAGATGCGATGCTTTCAATAGGTGATTTGCAGTTGGCCGAAAATAATCTGGTTGCATATGATGTTCGTTTAAGGGTTATTCAAAGCGATGGTGAAAACTTTGAAATGAAACAAGTCAATTCTTCTCGAGGGATTGATGCTCAAAATGCAAACAGGATCGCCGGAAAAATAGATTATAGCTACCAAATCAAAGATAATGTCATTTCTCTGCCAAGAATTTTTACTATCGACAAAGAAACAAAATGGCGCGCTCAGAGAGTAAATATGACATTGAAGGTTCCAATCGGAAAAACGATTAGGTTTGAAAATAATGCTGACTACCTGGTAAATCGAATTGACATAGACAGGGATGTGGAGCGTCCGTGGCTGGATTCTGACCAATATTGGGTTATGGAAGATAATGGCCTGGTCAATAAAGATTGGACTAAAAAGAACAAAATGAGTGAGGAGCTTAATTTCAAGGACTTTTCCAGCTTACAAATTGAAGGGAGAATGAAAGTTCAGATTGAAAAAGGGGATAATTTTAAAATTTTAGTCTCAGGAAAAGAAAATTATCTCAAACGCATTGAATCCGTTCAACTGGAAAAAACGCTTTCCCTGGTTACGGATATTCGGAATCCTTCTTCACCAATTCGAGTGGAGATTACAATGCCTTCTCTGCAATCATTGGACATTAGAAATACTGATGATGTAAAAGTTCAGGGCTTTTCTGAATCTAAAATGCGAATTAAAAATGATGGAAGTTACGATTTAAAAGCTTTCATAAATGTGGATTCACTGGCCCTTGTACAGGATGGTAGAGGAGAAATTGATGTTCGTGGAAAAGGCAAACATCTCAAAGCTGACCTCAACAGGCGTGGGAAAATCGATACGGAACGTTTCAATGTAAATTCTGCCGAAATAAAGGCCCAAGAATATAGCAAGGCATCGGTTTCAGTTTCTGAAGTTATTCGAATTGCAGCCGATGGGAGTAGCAAAGTAACGGTCGAAGGAGAGCCGAAAATTTTCGAAACCGAATATAAAGATATTGATTAGTTGATTGATGAAAAGCTGTGGGGGCGATATGCTCCCGCTGCTTTTTTTGTTCCTGAAGTTCAGTTTTGATTCACTGCTTTGAAAAAAGCATCCAGTTTTCCAACATCCAATAATCCATTTGTCCGCACACCACTGCACAAGTCAAGACCATAAGGATTTACCTCATTGATTGCTTCTCTTACATTTCCGGGGCGAAGACCACCAGCCAAAAAAACAGGTACTTCGGACAACTCAACGATTCGTCTGCTGATATTCCAATTATGGACTTTGCCAGTACCTCCAAGTTCCTTTATTTTTAAATTTGGATTGCCGGAATCCAACAATAAATAATCCACAAAATTACTTACGCTAAGTGCCTCATCGATTGATTTGTCCTCCAAAACATGAATCACCTGAACCAATTTTACTCCTGGCAAAGCAGCTCTAAGTGCTGCGTAAGTTCCATTTTTTATTTTATCGACCAATTGGATTGTTGTGGTCTTCGTTCGCTGATGATGAGAAATAATATCATCAACATTAGTTTCACTTGTCAGCAGGAAAGTATCAATTTCAGATGGGGTTTGAGCTGCGATTTCAGCAATTAATTCATCCGTGATTACTCCAGGTCCACTTGGCATGGGACCAACAAGACCCAAAGCATTGGCTCCATGATCGATTGCCATTTGTGCTTCTTCAATGCTGTTGATGCAGCACACTTTTACTTTTGGAGTGCTTTTCAAAATTTAGATAATTGAAGATCAGAATAAAGGTCAGGTTTCTTCAACAGTTACAAATTCTTTTTCCAATTCTTGGCCGCAATAGATTAATTTATCTCCTTTTTGCACCTTCAAATCATCCGTTATAGCCGTGAGGATGATAATTTTGCTGTTTTCTTTTTTTAAAAAAAGCGGAATGCTTTTAATTCTTTGATGGATCTTTTCAATCATTTCATCAAAATGTTCTCTGGAATTCAATTCAATCTCATGGAATTCCGGATAATCGCGAACTACTTCTCCCAAATTGATATAGTCGTCGGTACACGAAAACAATCCTTCTTTGGCAATATCTTTTGGATCGCCTTTCAGTTCTTCTGGGGTGACCAGTCGATAAGTGCCATTTTCTCCAAATTCATCTTTGAATTTTGTAACCGCAAATTTATTGACTTCAGGGCTACTGGTCATAGCTAGTAAATATCCAACGTCCAATAATTCCATGTTATCACCCAATTCATCATTATAAATGTTTTCCTGGAAGGCTTCCAAACCCTCGGACTTCGCTGTTTGCACACTGGTTCTGTTATTGTCAATCAAAACAACGTGTCGATTGTGGTCTCTTAAATACTTTGCAATGTGTCTTGAAGCGCGATTGATCCCAATAATCAAAACACCATCAGAAGTTTCCTGGATCACTCCGAGCCATTTGGCAACAATCCTTGCTGTAGTAGCATTTAAAAGTACAGTGCCTGCAACAATCATAAAAACTAAAGGAGTGACATATTGTGCTCCTTCGATAACTCCGGTCAGTTTCAGGCCAAATAGCGAAGCGATACCAGCAGCAACAATCCCACGAGGACCAACCCATGAAATGAACGCTTTTTCATTGAAACTCAATTCACTTTTTGCAGTGCTCAGATATACACCCAAGGGTCTTAAAACAAAAACAACAATTGTAAAGAGGAGCAGGCAATTCCAATTGAGTAGAATCTCAAGGTGTTTCATCTCAATATTGGCGGAGAGTAAAATAAACAACACTGAGATCAGCAAAACACTCAGCGATTCTTTGAAATCTAAAATGCCCTTGATTTCAGGGACATTCAGATTTCCCAAAACCATTCCCATAACTACTACTGCGAGCAAGCCAGATTCATGTGCCATTTCATCAGAAGCCACAAATACTCCAAGCACCAAAGCCAATGTGAAAACATTGAGTAAATAATGCGGGATCAGCTTTTTTTGGATTAAATAATTCAATGAATAAGCAGAAGTGAAACCAATACTGGTACCAATTATCACAATTTTTCCAAAAGCCTGAACAGCGTGAAATGTATATCCTACTCCTTCTCCGGAAATAATAAACTGGAATACCAATACTGCGACCAAGGCGCCTATCGGGTCAATCAAAATGCCTTCCCATTTCAAAATTGAACCCACATTTCTGTTTAACGGTACATTTCTCAGAATCGGAGCAATAACAGTAGGTCCAGTCACGATAATCAGCCCAGCAAATAGAAAGGCAATTTCCCAGTTGGCTCCAATAATATAATGCGCAGCAATTCCTCCTCCCACGAAAGTTACAACCGACCCTATTGAAATCAAATTGATGATCACATCTCTCACACCCCTTAATTCCTTGAATTTAAGGGTAAGTCCTCCTTCAAATAAGATTATACCAATAGATAAAGAAACAAAGTTGAATAAAACATCACTTGAGAAAAGTCCTGTATGTTCGCTGTCTCCATAAATCGGATCAAGCCATTTGCTGCCGTCCGGGGTAAAATAAGTTGAAATGGGGCCAACAAACAAACCAATCAGGATCAGAGGAAGAATGGCAGGAACCCTAGTTCGCCAAGCCACCCATTGTGCTAAGATCCCTAATATTATTATTGCTGCAAGTTCAAGCATAGATTCAAATGGGGCGTAATTTTAAAATGAAAGAATGCTCCAATTCCCTTCCATTTACAAATCCTTTTTTAATAACCCAATTATAAGTAAAAATGTTTTTATTCTTTAAAAGCAGGTACTTTTTCAATTTAAATTGTATAAAATAATTTCCAAAATCCAGTAAAGAGAATTATGAACTGCTCAAAAAATGATATCTGAATTTAGGAGTTCTTATTTTTTTGAATTTGAATGAATTAGGTTTTTTAGCTCTACAATAAATTTAGTGATGCTGGAATAATCACGAATCCGAGCAAGCCTGAAATTGTCATCGAATATCAAAATAGCCTCGCCATTGCTTTCAATATGATGAATTTCACTGTTTTCAAAAAACGCTTTCAAACTATCTCCAAGGAAATCATCCATTTCATTGTTTTCCTCTACTTTTAC
>JANQFJ010000005.1 GCA_028277915.1 Saprospiraceae bacterium | reverse complement strand
TCCGGATGTCACTATCAATTTAGGAGATTGGCTGGAAATCAACCCAACGATTTCAGTTACAGGAAGTTATGAATTCACCTGGATACCTTTTGACGGTTTGAGTTGCACCGAATGTCTTCGCCCAATTGCACAACCTTTGGAAACCACAACCTATACTCTTTCGATTGTAGACGAGCATAATTGCACTGTAATTGATGAAATGACAATAACTGTCGAACCTTATTATCCTGTTTATATTCCAAACGTTTTCACGCCGAATGGTGATGGAATCAATGATATATTTTACATCCTTTCTGATGGAGAAGGCTTAGCTTTTGTAAAATATTTCAAAGTTTTTGACAGATGGGGGGAATTGGTTTATGAGGGTGAAAATTTCAATCCAAACAATGCAGATTACGGTTGGGATGGTACATTCATGGGAAAACCAATGGATAATGCTGTCTTTGTTTACATTGCAGAAGTCGAATTTTTAGATGGCACTAAAAAGGTCTTGAAAGGAGATGTGACTTTGGTTAAATAAAAACCTCCTAAATTCTTCATCTTTTTCTTATCGATTTTGTTAATTAAATTTCAGGTTTTGCTTTACTTCGTGGAGAATTTCAATCGCCATGAGTAGGCAGTCAAAATCAGAAAAATAATTTTGCAGAACAATTTTCTATTTTCATATTATGAGTACACAATTTTATAACTTGACGGTAAATGATGTAATAAGGGAAACCAATAATACTGTCTCACTTTCCTTTAAAATCCCTGAAGAACTGGAAGAAACGTTTAAATACCATCATGGACAATATCTTACACTAAAATTTGACATCAACGGAGAAAGCCATCGGCGGGCTTATTCGATGTCCAGTGCTCCAGATGATGAAGATATTACTGTGACCGTTAAGCGTGTGAAAGACGGGACTGTTTCTACTTATATTAATGACAATGTCCAACCCGGTTCAATTATTGAAGTCATGCCTCCTCAAGGAAGATTTTTCAGTCCGTTGAAAGAAGAAAACCGGAAGACCTATTACCTTTTTGGAGCCGGAAGCGGAATTACGCCATTGATGTCAATCATCAAAGCAGTTTTGGAAAAAGAACCGCAAAGTACTGTTTTTTTGTTTTACGGAAATCGAAGTGAAGAGAGTATTATTTTTAAAGAAAAGTTGAGTGATTTAGAAAAAAAATACGCCGGACAGTTGGTTGTTGAGCATATTTTAAGCAAACCCAAAAAAGAAAAATCCAGTGGTTTTGGAAGTATTTTTAAAAAAGCGACTTACAGTTGGAAAGGCCTGATCGGTCGAATTGACAAAAAAGCGACCAAAAGATTTATAGCTCAAAATCCACCCCGAAGTGAAGATGTCGAATATTTCATCTGCGGACCAAATGACATGATCGAAACCGTTGAAGAAACACTTCTTTACCAAAATGTTGACAAAAAACATATTCATACAGAACGATTCACTTCAGGCAAACTTCCACATGAGGCCGGAGAGATCGCAACCGATGCAAAAGATGGCGCCAAGTTGACCGTCCATTTTGAAGGCGAACGAATCGAAACCACCGTCAAAAAAGGAAAAACTATTTTAGACACCCTGATCGATTTGAAGTACGAACCACCCTACTCTTGCTATGCCGGCGCATGCGCGACATGCATGGGCAAAGTCCTTAAAGGTAAAGTGGAAATGGATGTGTGTTTTGCACTCGATGATGATGAAGTGGCTGATGGGTATGTGCTCACTTGTCAGTCACATCCAACCACGGACGAAGTAGAAGTGACTTATGATGTTTAAAACACTCTAAGTTGTGGATCGACCAATTGCATTAAAAATTATTTATCATCCTTTATAAAAAAGCCATTTTCCGATTTCTTTAAAAGAAACTTTTTTGCCGTACATAAAAATCCCAACTCTGTAAATTCGTCCGGATAACCAGACGAAAAACACTGATGCCCCCGCCAATACGACGATGGAAAGGATGATTTCCCAAATCGGTGGATCAAAGGCCAGCCTCGCCGGCATCACTATCGGTGAAAACAACGGGAATATCGAAGACCAAAAAGCCAGACTACTATGGGGTGTACGTATAGCAACCATCATAATCACCAAAGCCATCACGACGGGGATTGTTATAGGAATGGTCAGTGCCTGTCCTTCTCCCAAGTCATCGCCTATCGCGGAACCAACAGCAGCAAACATTGAAGAATAAAGGAAATATCCTCCCAAAAAATAAAAAATAAACAATGGCACAATGGCCCACCAGTTTATATTGCCGATTTCAGTTATTGCCTGGGTTACCATGTCCTCCATTTCTTCGACATCCACTTCGTTTCCAACAGAAGCAGCGGCATTCATTTGTTCAGGATCAAAATCAAAAAACAAAATCACCAGAAAATACATCGAAGGGATCAAAATTGCCCAAATCGCAACTTGGGTCAAACCTACGGCACCAACCCCGATAATTTTTCCCATCATCAGCTGAAAAGGTCGGACAGATGATATCATAACTTCCACGATACGGTTTGTCTTTTCTTCCATCACACTTCGCATCACCATCGTACCATAAATAAATACTGTTCCGTACATAATAAATCCCATAATGTACCCTATTATCGCTGCAACTATACTAGCCACAGGGGTTTCGTCTTCATCGGTAGGTTTAATGGGTTCAGGATTTAGGGTGATCGAAGTTCTTAAATATTCCAATTCCTTTTTGTCAAATTTTAGTTTTTCAATCTTATAATCCCGGATTTTATCACCGATTATATTCTCAATTTTACTTTGAACATCAAGACCAAGTTGACTGTCGGAATAATATGCTACCGAATAATTTTTATACGTGATATTTTTGATTGGAGGCACTACTATTATTCCGTTATACCCCGATTCTTCAAAATTTTCAAGTAAATCATCTAAATTGCGATTTTCTTTTTTGAATATCAGAGTTCCTTCGTCTGCAATACTTTTAATTATCCCTTCTTTGTCCACAATTGCGACTTTTAAAGCCTCACTGGTGTCATAAGTAACCGTAAAAATAATAATGGCATAAAACAATGCGAAAGCAAGAGGAGTAAGCAAGGTAGCCAGGATAAATGATCGCTTTTTTACGCGCGTGAGATATTCTCGCTGGATGATGAGCCAAAGTTTATTCATTGTTTATTTCGGGTTTTGCAGATTGTTCAACTTGTTTGATAAAAATTTCATTTAGGCTGGGCAATATTTCATTAAATGCTGTGATATGAACTCCCTGCTTTATTAGCTTTTTCAATAATACATTTGAATCGATGCCTTCTTGTAGTTTGATTGTTATTGACTGGCTTTTTTGTTTAACTACTGTTGCAATTTCATCGATGTTTTCAGGCAATTCTCCTTCAAATTCTATATTGAAAATGTTTTCTTTAAAATGGTTTTTGATGTCTTTAACTTTTCCTTCCAGTACATTTCTGCCTTCGTTTATCAAGACAATATATTCACAGATTTCTTCCACCTGCTCCATTCGATGTGTTGAAAAAATGATGCTAGTTCCATTGCGGTGCATTTCATCGATTTCATCTTTGATCAGGTTAGTATTGATCGGGTCCAGTCCCGAGAAAGGCTCATCGAGGATCAATAGTTTTGGTTTGTGAATTATGGTTGCAATAAACTGAATTTTCTGTTGCATCCCTTTCGAAAGTTCCTGTACTTTTTTGTCCCACCAATCTTCAATTTCAAATTTCGAAAACCAATGATTGATCTCATTAGTAGCTTCATTCTTTGACAATCCTTTCAGTCTTGCGAGATAAAGTAAATGCTCTCCTACTTTCATTTTTTTGTACAAACCTCGTTCTTCGGGCATATAACCTATCTGTTCCGGGTGGCTGCTATTGAGCTTTTCGCCATTCAAATAAACAGTGCCTTGATCAGCTCCGGTAATGGTAGTTATGATCCGGATCAATGAAGTTTTTCCTGCTCCATTTGGTCCCAAAAGTCCAAAAATGGACCCTTTGGGCATTTCAAAACTTACATTATTTACGGCTACATTTTTGTCGTAGGCTTTAGTTACGTTTTCTATTTTTAATACATTCATTAAAATGGAAATATCCGTTATTATAAAATCAATACTAAAGAAAATGCAAATCAATGATTTGCCTGAATTGAATTTAAATTACCGCCTAAATATCATAAAAACATTGGAAATTCTATCGAGTTTGATGGTTATTCGATAAAATAGTTTTTCTTTTGCTAATAGTCATGCAAAATAACAAGTGGTACATTATCGCAAACCCTACAGCCGGTAAAGGAAGAGTTAATCGAAAACTTCCTTCGATTGAAAAACTATTGCATTCCAATGGAATTAAGTATGAGTTGGTCTTAACACGAAAAAAGGGTGACTGTATCGATTTGGCTAAAAAAGGGATTCAAAAAGGATTTCGGTATCTCCTGGCAATTGGCGGCGACGGGACCAATAATGAGGTAATTAATGGTATCATGCAACAGACCATTGTTCCATCTCAAAATATTACTTATTCGATTTTATCAATCGGAACCGGTAATGACTGGATTAAAACGCATGGGATCCCGCAAAATGTTGAAAAGTTTGTTTCAATAATAAAAAGAGGAAATACCACTTTTCAGGATGTTGGGGTCGTTACTTTTTTAAAAAACAATAACCCTCAAAAACGGTTTTTTGCAAATGTCGCCGGTATGGCTTACGACGCATTTGTTGTGAAGAAAACTGAAAATCAAAGCGCGCTATTTTCAAATAAACTTTTTTATCTGATTTCTTTGTTGCGCTATCTTTTTCAGTACAAACTGCAAAGGGCAAAAATCCAACTCAACGGTATTGAGTTGACAGATTATTTTTATACGATCAATATTGGAATTTGTCGATTTGCTGGAGGAGGTATGGAAATTATTCCTCATGCAGTACCCAATGATGGACAATTGGCCATTACGATTGCAGGCCGATTTTCAAAATGGAGTGTTCTTTTAAATACTTATCGATTTTATAATGGTACAATTGCGGAATTATCAAAAATCACCACTCATTTTTCAACAAATGTCAAAGTAAATTCACTTGAAAAATATCCAATTCTTTTGGAAGTTGATGGAGAATTTATCGGCTCAACTCCCGTGGAATTTGGCATTGTTTCAAAGGCTTTAAAAATCGTAATACCGTAATTTTTTTCTAATAAATAGCCAATTCGACTCTTTCATTGACATTATGTTGTTTTACAGTACAATCAACTCCATTAGAACATTTATTCAATAGTCGATTTTCTCCATAACCTTCTGCATTAATCCTTTCTCCGGCGATCCCTCTGTTTATCAAATGGGCTGCAATTGCACCTGCCCTGGATCTCGATACTTCCAGATTTTCGATATCATCACCGATACTATTGGTGTGCGAGGCGATCTCTACTTCGAGATCCGGATATTTTTCTAAAATATCGATCAACAAATTCAATTTTATCGCAATTTCAGGAGTAATTACATATTCTCCCTTTTCAAATTGAACCCCGTTTATCCTGAATGTTTTCCCTTTTATGTCGATTCCTTTTTTTATTAAATATTTTATTTGAACCATAGGAAAAACGGATGGCATTGGTCGGTTTTTAAAAAGAACTGGGGCCAGATCTGAAGCATCTGGATGAGTTTGTGTTGCTGGGGTTAAATCTGTTTTTCTATCGTCAAGGATTGGAATTTCTCCGCTCTCGACTTTATTTTCTAGACCAGGACTATTCAAGTTTGAACCATTATCTTCCGTTCCACCAATTATAATAGTTTCTACTTGGGAAAAGTCTTCTGGTGCATCTTCAATAGCATTTTCTGTTTCAGCATTTCCTTTTACTTCATTTTCAATCATCTCCGTCATTTCTGCTACGTCGTTGTTTTGCTCAACACCTG
>JANQFJ010000323.1 GCA_028277915.1 Saprospiraceae bacterium | reverse complement strand
TTTTTTGGGGCCAAACTGACCAAAGCGAAATTGCCGGTGCATGGCAAAACTTCTACTCTTTATCACCGCAATCATCCTCTGTTCAAAGGCCTTCCAGATCATTTCAAAGTCATGCGGTACCATTCTCTTTTGTTGGAAAATCTGGAAAATACTGTGCTTAAAGAAATTGCCTTTACTTCAGATGGCGAAACCATGGCCATTGCTCATGAAAAATTACCAGTCATCGGTGTGCAATTTCACCCCGAATCAATTCTTACAGAGTATGGTTTACAAATATTAAAAAACTGGTTGGATACAATATGAATGGGTTTTTTAATATTTGAAAGCTTATTTTCTATATTTGGAAATGACTTCAAGAAACCTCCTTTTAATATTATTTTTAATCCTTTCATTGCTCAATATTTGGGCAGAATACTCCTTCTCCAGAAATCTGATATTTGCAACTAAACCGCTATTGATCACGACTTTGGCGATTTGGTTTTTTATTGAAACGAAAAATAAAAAATCTCTTTTTAGAAAGTTGATTTTATTGGCCTTGTTGTTTTCGGTTGGAGGAGATACCCTGTTGATGTTTGTTGAGGAAGATGTAGGAAAGCAGCATTTTTTTCTTTTTGGGCTGGGTAGTTTTTTAGTGTCGCAAATTTTTTATTTGGTGGCATTTTTAAAATACCCTTCCGAAGAACCAGGACTTGTAAATCGAAAAAAATGGTGGATTACCATTTTCGCAGTTTATCTAGCATTTTTTAATTGGTATCTGCTCCCGGATGTGCCAAAAACCGTGCAGATTCCGGTTTTGGTTTATAGCATCACGATTATGACAATGCTGATCACCTGCTTGAATTTAAATGGAAAAATTCCTTCCAGAACATTTCGGATACTTTTCGTTGGAGCATTTCTTTTCGTGGTTTCTGATACACTCATTGCATTGAACAAGTTTAAAACTGGTGACTTTCAAATTCCCATGGCAAGAGTCTGGATCATGAGTTTGTACTTGCTTGGGCAATATTTTTTAGTTAGAGGAAGTGCTGCAATAAATTCAATGATCAAATAAATGTGCTGAAGAATTGATTATTTCACCACTATTAAACCTAAAACTCATTCACCCGTTTTCCCAATTCTTTGCTTCTTGCTCAATGTGGTTCAATTGTACATTGACGCCAAATTTTTCCTGAAGATGTTTCACCATGCAATCTGCTGCGTAAACCGAACGATGCTGCCCTCCCGTACAACCAAAACTGATCATTAAATTGGTGAAACTGCGTTCGATATAATTTTCAACAGCAGGATCGACGATGTAATAAATATTGTTGAGAAAGGCATCGATGCTGGAGTGTTGTTTTAAAAAATCAATAACTACTTTGTCTCGGCCGGTTAGCTTTTTATAAGGCTGATAACGCCCCGGATTGTGTAATGCTCGGCAATCAAAAACGAATCCGCCGCCATTGCCCGAATCATCAGAAGGAATTCCTTTTTTGTACGAAAAACTATTGACAGTGACTTTCAAAAGACTCTGATTTCCTATTGCCGAATCGAAAGATTGAAACATTTCAGCCTTGGTGATTGACTCCAGCGCATTCCAGAGTTCGGGGACTTCAACCTTAAGCTTTACATTTTCCAGAATCCATTTTACATTTTTAATTGCGAAAGGGATGCTGTTTAAAAAATGCTCTTTTCGCTCGTACAAACCTCTGAATCCATAAGTTCCAAAGGTCTGAATGCACCGAATTAGCACATAGCCATAATAATAATTGACAAATTCTTCGCGATCGATCGGGGTGAGTTTTTCAGCCGTTTCGATGTAGTGATTTAAGAGCTCCTGACGGATTTTGAAAGGGATATTTGCTTTGGCCTGGTAGAGTAGTGAAGCGAGATCATATTGCAAAGCACCTTTTCTGCCACCCTGATAATCAATGAAATAAGGCTGCCCGTTGCGCATCATGATATTGCGGGATTGAAAATCCCGGAGGATGAAATTCGAACAATCCGTTTGCAACAAATAGTCCGTAAACCGGTGAATGTCATTTTCCAATTCCTGTTCATCGAAAGGAATATTTGCCAGTTTCAGGAAATAATATTTAAAAGTATTAAAATCCCAAAGCATGGATTGTTTGTCAAAAGCAGATCTTGGGTAACAATCGTCGTAATCCAATCCTTTACCACCTTCGATCTGTGTTTTAGCTAGTTTTTGTACGACCTTTTTGTACATTTCAACGAGGTGAATGGGAAAATCATCGCCTTTTTGCAATAAAAAACTGAAGAGGGTAGTGGCTCCCAAATCTTCCTGGAGGTAAACGTTGTTTTCAAGATTGGTTGCATAAATCTCCGGAACGGGCAAACCCTTTTTGTGGAAATGATTGGTGAAGTTTACAAAAGCTTTATTTTCCTTTTTTTCTAATCCGAAAGTGCCAATAGCTGTTTTAGTCGCTCCCTTTATTCGGTAATAAACACGGGTTGACCCGGATGGTGCCAATGGCAAAACCAAATTGGCTTCTTCTCCAGCCCATTTTTCAAACAAATCAGTTAGTAAAGCTTTTTTGTTCATTGGTTATTAGCTGTTCAGCGTATTCCAAAGGAGATCTTTCAACTCTGTGATTCCTTGTTGGGCGATAGCTGAAATGAAAATATAGGGAATATTCTCAGGCAATTCGGCTTCGATCATTTCTTTCAACTCTTCGTCGATCAGGTCGCATTTTGTGATCGCTAAAATCCTCGGTTTATCCAGCAATTCTTCGTTATACATTTTGAGTTCGTTGAGTAAAACGTTGTACTCATTTTTAATGTCTTCTGAATCACTTGGAATCATAAAAAGCAAGGTAGCATTTCGTTCGATATGCCGCAGAAAACGATGTCCAAGCCCTTTTCCTTCGTGTGCTTTTTCGATGATCCCGGGAATATCTGCCATTACAAAAGATCGTGTGTCGCGATATTTTACAATGCCTAGATTTGGAACTAGTGTAGTGAACGCATAATTTGCAATTTTGGGTTTTGCTGCTGTGATGACGGATAGCAATGTTGATTTACCGGCATTCGGAAATC
>JANQFJ010000318.1 GCA_028277915.1 Saprospiraceae bacterium | reverse complement strand
AGTCACTACGGTAATTAAAACCTTGAATAGAGAAAGCATTATTATCAGCCATGACACCAATTTGCCACGACCTTATTCACTTGGATTCCGTGTTCAGGGTACAAAAGGAATTTGGATGGCTGTAAATAAATCGATCTATTTGGAAGGAGTAAGCCAAAAAGCTCACCAATGGGAGCTTGAAGAATCATATCTCGAAAAATACGATCATCCGCTTTGGAAAAAATATGAATCTGTTGCTTCTGGAGCTGGCCATGGGGGGATGGACTTCTTCGTTGTACATGCCTTTGTAGAGTCCGTGAAACGAAAAACCAATCCTCCGATTGATGTGTACGATGCTGCTACATGGATGGCGATTACTCCCTTATCCGAACAATCAATTTCGATGGGATGTCAACCGATGCCTTTTCCTGACTTTACGAAAGGAAAGTGGATGAAATGGAAAAATGAATTTGCTTTAAACGACGATTATTAATTGCGAGTATTTTTGAATCATGTCAAACGAAATATCTTTTTCCAAACTGGTTTATTTTGTATTCCTCTTAGTATTTATTTTTCAATCATCCTGTAAAAAGATTGTAATCCCCCAACCAATCGGGGCCTTACCTTCCGCAAGGCAGTTGGAATGGCATAAGATGGATTATTATGCATTTGTTCATTTCAATATAAATACCTTTTCTGATTTGGAATGGGGGCATGGCAATGAAGATCCTTCGATTTTCGACCCTTCGAATCTGGACTGTCGCCAATGGGCAAAGGTTTGCAGAGACGCTGGAATGGAAGGCATTATCATAACCGCAAAACATCACGATGGTTTTTGCCTTTGGCCTTCTGCTTTTACAGAGCATAGTGTAAAGAACAGCCCTTGGCGTGGTGGTAAGGGAGATCTTTTAAAAGAACTTTCAGATGCCTGCAAAGAATTTGGATTAAAAATGGGGGTTTATATGTCCCCTTGGGATCGTAATAATCCACTTTACGGAACCGACGAGTACAATAATTATTTTATTAATCAATTAACCGAAGCACTCACAAACTATGGAGAAATCTTTGAGGTTTGGTTCGATGGTGCAAATGGCGAAGGCCCAAACGGTAAAAAGCAAATTTATGATTGGGATGGTTTTATAGCCACAGTAAGGAAACATCAACCCAATGCGGTTATATTTAGTGATGCAGGTCCTGATGTGCGTTGGATAGGGAATGAACGCGGTTTTGCTAAAGAAACCAATTGGTGTACTTTATATCGTGATAATTATTATCCAGGAACACCGAATTATCATGAACTCACCGAGGGAAATAAAAACGGCACGCATTGGTTACCGGGGGAGGTTAACGTCTCTATACGACCTGGATGGTATTATCATAAAGATCAGGATGATGATGTGAAATCTGTTGATCAATTGGAAATGATTTATTACCAGTCTGTTGGCCGAAATGGCAATTTTTTATTAAATCTACCCGTAGATAGAAGAGGGCTTGTCCATGAAAATGAAATTGAAGAATTGAATAAACTGAAAAATCGTTTAGACAACACTTTCTCAGAACCTGTTCCTTTCAAAATCCCAGTAAGCTTAGCGTTTACGACTAGTTATTTGAATGTTGGTGAGCCGACGAAATATCTTTTGGATGAGGATTTAAATACCTTTTGGTCCAGCCGCGAAGATGTCACACGGGCCAGTTTTGAGCTGGAACTGGACAAAGGGCAAAAAGCAAATGTACTTGAAATCAGTGAATACATTCCGTTAGGTCAACGAGTGGAAGCATTTGAAATTGATGCTTTGCTCAAAGGGAGATGGAAACGCATAGCTCAAGGTACTACAATTGGTTGGAAAAGATTAGTAAAACTGCCAAATGTAGATTGTCAGCGTTATCGGGTCAACATTTCAAAAACGATGGCCACGCCCGTTATTTCTAATATCAAATTGTTTTATGCACCCCATGATAATTATCTTATAGAAGCAACATATGATTTCAATCAACGAATGAATTGGTGGCGAAATGATCGCTTTGGTATGCTAATTCGATTAAAACGAAGTGCGGCAGCCAGTCAAGCAAAAGGAGATAAGGGGATACTTTATAAACAGTTTGATCCGGATTATTGGGTTAAACAAGCTAAAGCCACTGGGGCAAAGTATATTATTGTCACTGCAAAAAATAGTGATGGATTTTGTTTTTGGGATTCAGATTTTACGGATTATAAAATTGATGATACTTCCGGTGATCTTTTAAAAGGACTTTCAGAAACTTGCAAAAAAGAAGGGATTAAACTGGGATTTTATTACTCGATCATCGATGAACATCATCCTGATGCACAAACTATTAGGACAGAAACTGGAAAGGAATCAAACCCAAATTTTCAAAAATATGTGGAAGAATTTTTAAAACCTCAGATCAAAGAATTAATTGAAAAATACGATCCGGCAATTCTTTGGTTTGATGGAGAAATGAATGAGGTTTGGACACATAAAAATGGCCTTGATTTGTATCAATTCACACGATCATTGAAACCTGAAATTATAATTAATAACCGTGTGGATAAAGGAAGATTCGAAAAGAATGGCATGACCAAAGAAGATCAGCCTTATGCAGGAGATTTTGGAACGCCAATACGAAGAATTCAAGACGAAAGTAATGTAGATCAGGATTGGGAATTAAGTATCTCTTTGTCTGACATGCTCGATTCAAGACTATTAGAAAACCAAAATAAATCACCAGAAAATTTGATTCATGAGTTAGTAGATGCCACTTCAAAAGGTGGGAATGTATTGTTGGATGTTTTTTTTAAAAATAAATGGACTTTTTCTAACGAAGACACAAACCTTTTAAACGAAATTGGAGAATGGCTTGATGTAAATGGTGAAGCTATTTACGGAGCAAGACCTTCTGAGATTTTGACAGAAAACAAAAATATTCGATATACCCAAAAAGGTGAAAAATGGCTTTATGTTATTGGGCTAATGCCGCTTACTAATGAGGTGATTGTAAAAAATGTATTACCAAAAAAAGGCTCAAAAATGTATCTTTTGGGTTATAAAGACCCACTTGAATGGAAACTTAACTCATCAAATCAGTTGATCATTTCTATTCCTGAAAGTCTAAACGAGTATTCAAAGCCTCCTTACAAATATGCCTGGACGCTGAAAATTGTAATTGAAAACTAAATTGCTTGCATTTTTTTGAAACAGAAAACTTGTTGATAAAATATTCTAAAAATTAATCACCAAAAGCGGAAATTTTCTTTAAATAAAAAGTTTAAAACAATTACAGTTTTGATTAGTCTCTAGTTAGATTCCCCCAGGTTTTTATCAAAAAATAGGTTCCTCCAATGGCAATCACAGTACAAACAGCTGCTGGTATTGTTGTCCCATAAATCCAAAGTCCGGTTGCGATTAGGGCTGCATAAACGGTAATAGTACCAACGATAAAACTTAAAAATTGGATGGGTAAATTTTCGTTAGATTTTTCTAAAATGATGTTTTGACTTTTTGCTTTTTGGATAATAACATTCCAACCATTGCCGCCTGGTTTTATTTTTTGATAAAAATTGATAAGTGTATCGTCATTTGTTGGAGGTGTTAAATATGTTGCAGCCACCCATGTCAAAGTAGTCAGCAATGCTCCTAAAACGATTTTTTCCCAGCTTTCCAGTGAATTATCAGTGAAAGTCAAAACACTTGCTATTATCAATGAAGCTACCATAGCCACTACCTCCGTTGTAGCATTGATCCGCCACCAAAACCATCTCAAAATGTAAATCAAACCTGTTCCAGCACCCAGCAATAATAATAAATTGAAAGCTTGTGTTGCATCTGTGAGTATCAATCCTAAACCCAACCCAAGAAAAGCAGAAAGAACTGTAAACAACCTTGCAGCAAGCACTTGCTCTTTTTCACTGGCTTCTGGTTTTAAGAATCGTTTATAAAAATCATTTACCAAATAAGATGCTCCTAGATTCAATTGAGTTGACATGGTTGACATAAATGCTGCAAAAATTGAAGCTGCCAACAAACCAAGCAAGCCTGAAGGTAATTTAGTTAACATTGCCGGATAGGCCACATCATGACCGATCTTGTCTATTGGGAGGCCAGGATTGGCAATTTGGATGTACACCAAACTTTCGTCGTATAATGGATCTGACCAGTAATTTTGAGGCTTCCATTCTTTTATTGAATGATCAAAATTTTTTTCCCCAAAAATGTATGATAAAGATTTGATCTCATAACTTTCTGAATTTTGGATTGCTACGTTTTTTAAACGAGCATAATCTTCTTTCTTTTTATTGATTTTTGAATTAGCAATATTTAAATCAATATTTTCTAGAAATTTCTCATACATTATTTGAGTACTATTTTTGTCTAATGAGTCTTTTGCTTCTTGGCTAATAATTATCCCAGATTTATTATTTATTTTTTCAAGTTGCATTGGAAAGATGATTAATGAGACAAGTGCAATTAATATCCAAGGCCAGGGACGAAGCGCATAATGTGCAAAATTGAACAACAACGTGGCCCCAACAGCATTGGTCTCGTTTTTTGCAGAAAACATTCTTTGTGCTATATAACCACCACCTCCTGGTTCAGCTCCTGGGTAGTAAGATGCCCACCATTGGACAGCAAGTGGAACTAAAAGTACTGGTACCCAGACATTTGGGTTGGACATGTCCGGGAATATCTGGATCTTATCAATCACATTTTCATGTGCTAAGAGATTTGACAAACCACCAATTTCGGGTAAATTAACGATGTAAATACATGCCCAGACCGAGCCGATCATTGCCATTAAAAACTGTACGAAATCTGTTAAAATGATTGCCTTAAATCCCCCAAGTGTACTATAAATCAATGTAATTACGCCCGCTACTAAAAGGGTTTGCCAACCCGGAATTCCCAAAAGAATTTCACCAAACTTTACCGCTGCAAGAGACACAGCTCCCATGACAAGCACATTGAAAATCAGGCCTAAATACAAAGCACGAAAACCTCTCAAAAAAGAAGCCATCTTACCACTGTATCTTAACTCATAGAATTCTACATCAGTGAGTACCATTGATCGACGCCAAAGCCTGGCGAATACAAAAACAGTCAGCATCCCTGTCAAAAGAAATGCCCACCAACCCCAGTTTCCTGCGACACCCGATTCTCTTACAAGACCAGTAACCAGGTTTGGTGTGTCTGCCGAAAACGTTGTAGCTACCATTGAAATCCCCAACAACCACCAAGGCATATTTCGCCCGGAAAGGAAAAAATCAGACGAACTCCGGCCGGAGGTCTTTGCTGCAAATAATCCTACTGCTAATGAAACGGCAAAGAATCCGAAAATAATGGTCCAATCCAAAGTTGAAAGATTCATGAAGTTGGTTTTTTTCGTTTGTTTGATTAATATTGCAAACCTCAAAATAAGGGAAATTATTTAAAATCCTATTTTTATTAAAAATCCAAAAAACAACTCTTCTGATTATGAAACCGACCTTATTAGTTTTGGCTGCTGGCATGGGAAGCAGGTATGGAAGTCTTAAACAACTTGATGCGATAGGTCCAAACGGCGAAACCATCATTGACTACTCAGTTTTTGATGCTTTGCGTGCTGGATTTGGCAAGGTGGTCTTTATTATCAGAGAAAGTTTTGCATTTGAATTTGAGGAAAAAGTAGTAGCTAAATTTCGAGATCGAATCAAAATTGCTTATGCATTTCAACCAATGGATGTTGAATTTGAAGATATTCAGGATATGCCTCCGCGTGAAAAACCATGGGGAACTGGCCATGCTGTTTTAGTGGCCAAGGATATTATCAAAGAACCTTTTGCAGTCGTAAATGCCGATGATTATTATGGCATTACTTCTTTTCAAAAAATGGCAGACTTCTTAACGAGAAGAACGACTTCCAATCATTATAGTATGGTGGGATTTATATTGTCGAAAACACTTTCAGACAATGGCTCTGTATCCCGTGGAATATGCCACAGCAACGAAAATCATTATCTGAAGAATGTTGTTGAAACAACAAATATTGAGCGGGTTGATGGAAATATTCATTTTGATTCTGATGGTAATAAAGGGACTCTTACGGATAACACTTTAGTTTCAATGAATTTATGGGGATTTCATCCTGCTTTTTTCGAAACGCTTGAAATTCATTTTAAACAATTTGTAAGGAAAAATTATAAAAACCCTCGTTCTGAGTTTTATATACCATTGGTTGTTAATGAATTAATTGAAAATGAAGAAGCTATGGTTGAGGTAATTCCCTCTGTTGAAAAATGGTACGGAGTCACTTACAAAGAAGATAAACCAATTATCCAGGACGCGATTAGGAAAATGACAATGGAAGGCTTATATCCAAATCCGCTTTGGTCCTAAATGATGTAATAAAAGCTATTTGTAATGAGTTTTTCCAAGGCAGGGAAGGCTTAAATATTCAAGCAATTAGCGGAGGGCTCATCAACAAAACTTATAAAATTTCTTTTTCTACAGATGAATATTATGTTCTCCAGGAATTGAACACAACTATATTCAAGAACCCCTCAGCCGTAATGGCCAACATCCAACTTGTTGCCAATCATCTCAAAAATAATTATTATCCACTAAAAAATCTTGAACCTGTAAAAACTCAGAATGGGAGGATGTTGATAAAAGATCGAATAGGTAACTATTGGCGAGCTTTTCCTTTTATTGAAAGCACTTTGGTTTTTGACAAAGTTTCAACTCAAAAGCAAGCCTTTGAAGCAGCTAAAGCTTTTGGCTTGTTCATAAAACATCTGGATAGTATTGATCCTCAAAACGTAAAAATCACTATTCCGGATTTTCATAATTTGGAATTAAGAACTAAACAATTTTTAAAAGCAATAAAAGATGATCCTTTCAATCGAAAAAAAACTGCAGAAGATGAAATCAAAAAATTATTAAAGTATCGACGATTATTAGATTGTGATTATAAAAATTTGCAATTGAGAATTATACACAACGATGCAAAGATTAGAAATGTGCTTTTTGACGAGCATAGTTTGAATGCAGTTTGTGTTATTGACCTGGATACAGTCATGCCGGGGTATGTGATTTCTGATTTTGGGGATATGATCCGAACGATGTGCTGTACTGCTTCGGAGGAGGAGAAAGATTTATCAAAAGTGAAAATTGATAAAGATTTATTCGGAGCGGTGGCTGAAGGATTTTTAATTGTAACGCATTCCTTTTTAACAAATGAAGAAAAAGAAAAACTGGTTGCAGGGGGAGTAAATATTATTTTTGAACAAGCCATTCGCTTTTTGACAGATTATCTGAAAGGAGATGAGTACTATTCTGTTCAGAACAAAGGACAAAACCTCAATCGGGCAAGGAACCAACTGAAATTATTTGAGTCTTTGCTTGAAATAAAGCCAGAACTGGAGTTGTATATCAATGGATTATGTTAGATTTTGATGATTGGGGTTCCCCGATTTTACCATTTTCAGAAAGCATAATGGCCACTGGCCTTGTCGCGGGAAATTCAGAAAATATTATTATCGAAATTACAGTTATCGGCACACTCAGCACCAAACCGATGATTCCCCAAAGTGTTCCCCAAAATGATAAAGCAATGATTACCACAAGCGGGCTGATATTGAAAGAATCACCCATAATTCTGGGTTCCAGGATACTCCCGACAATAATTTGAATAGCTCCAACTATTATTACAACTAAAAATAAAGGATAAAATTCACCAAATTGTAATACTGCAAATACAGCTGGAAAAGCCGTTGCTATCAAAGAACCAATCGTTGGGATATAATTGAGTACAAAAATTAAAAAAGCCCAGAATAATGGCGCCTCAATACCTACAAATAACAATGCAAAATAACTCAAAAAACCAGTGGTGAAACTAGTCAGGGTTTTAAGGGTAATATAGTTTCTGATCGAATATTGAATCTTTTTTATTATAGCGGTAACCCTTCCGTGTTGCCCTTGATCCGTATAAATATATTTTAGTTTTTTATCAAAAACTGATTCCTCAAGCAATAGGAACAGTACATAGATTAAAACTAATAGTGTTCGTCCAAATAGATCGCGTATTGAATTAAAAATTTGTATTAGAATTTTGGAAAAATCGAAGCCCTCTGTATAACCTTTTAGCAAAACTTTCAGGTCTATTTCAAACGTTAAATTGATAGTTTGAATGATTACTTCAATATTATCCATATAGGCAGGCAGCGCCCCTGACAGTATTTGGATATTCGTGGATATCAATCTGATAATCACAGAAAATATTAAAACTATGATCGAAAATGATAGGGTGCTTTTTATCCAATTTGGAAAAAAATCGCGGAATAATTTAATTTTATTAAGCAGATACCTGATCTCTCTTATGAAAACATAAACTATGAATGCCACAGCAAAAGGAATCAATAAATATTTTCCTCCCACAAGAAGTACAATGGTGGCGATAAAAATGATAAAAAAATTGGCAAGCCTGGAAAGGTTCATACAAAAATGATCAGTGAAGTTAGAGTATTGAAAGTTTTATGTTTTAATGAGTATCCCGTATCGTGGGAAATTTATTTTTTCAATGAACAAAAAACACCTTTCTGGGCAAAGCCCCGGAAAGGTGTCAATTTCATATTTTTTCAGAATAATTTATTTCAGTAACGTAACGTCCCCTTTATACATTTTAATATGACCATCAATAAATTCTATTTCTGCAAAATAAACGAAAACGGAAGGATTAAGCCTTTCATTTTTAAATGTTCCGTCCCAGCCATGGGTAGGATCATTTGGCTCGAATCCGATCGCTTCGTGTACAACTTCTCCCCAGCGATTAAAAATTGAAAATCTATGGATTTTTGCCACCTGAGATTGGTCAACGTAAATATAAAAAGTGTCATTATCTCCGTCTCCATTAGGAGAAAAAGCAGTAGGAATGTAAACCCGTCTATCTTTTTTAACAACAATCATAACATCGTCAGTATCTGTGCATCCATTTACGTCGAAAACTGTTGCACTAATGGCAATTGTATTGAAAGTGTTGACAATACCTTCAAGGCATAGGCTATCCTGACAAGTAATAATTTCGTTTGGTGACCAAAGCAATGTATCAATCCTGTTTGGATCTATGTTGATTTGAGCTTCAATATTAGCATCATCTCCAAATTCAAGCTCAATGTCTGGTCCGAGGTCAAGATCCAGTTCAGCTGGTTCAACAATTACAATTGTAGTATCCCAGGAACAGCCATTAGCATCTTCCAAGGCAACTTCATAAATTCCTTCAACAAGTCCATTGAAGGAAGGAATACTGCTAAATGCTTCATTATTAATAGAATAAACGTAAGGTGCGCTTCCTCCGAGTACTTGCTCAATAGCAATTAATCCGTCACTATCACCATGACAGGACGGATCTAATATATTCATTATAGTGCCATAAGGAACATCCATGTTTTGCAAAACATTGACAGATGCTTCTTCGGTACATCCATTATCTGTATTTAAAATTGATAAAGAATATGTTCCATCTTGGTCAACTATAACTGTCTGTTCCGCTGAAATTTCGGTTCCGGATTCGTCAAACCAGGTATAATTGAAATTTAAACCGCTACTTGAAAGACTTCCGTCAAGGGAAACTTCATTTACGGTACAATCCAACATATCAGGCTGAGTTATGACCACATTTGGTTCCTCAATATCTTGAGTCACTATAACTTCGTCGGTTGAAATACATCCATTGAATTCATTTTCTACATTTATAGTGTAAGTTCCTGGTAGGATTACGATTATAGACTGTGTGGTATCAGAACCCAAAATTCCACCTGGCGGGCCTTCCCATTGATAAATAATCGTTGGCAAATTATCAGAGCCGCTTCCATCCAACGTAACCAAAGTGTCATAGCAATTGAGTAATTGTGGTGTTCCTGCGTCAGCAATCGGATAATTTGAATTGTCGACAACTTCGACTGAATCTAAAGAAATACATCCAGTCAAATTATCAGTAACCTCAAAAGTATAAGTTCCAGCTTCAGAGACATTGGTTAAAATTAAATCTGTCCCAACAACATTTCCTTCAAAAGTCCATTCGAATGAAGCGTCATTATTTGCTGTACTTCCAATCAAATCCAAGGTGGTTACAACACAATCCAAGTCATCAAGAGGAGCTTCGACAACAATATCCGGCGAATTAGTTTGATCAAAAACTTCCAAAGAGTCTACAAGAGACACGCATCCATTAGCAGTATCAATTACGCTTACTGAATAAATTCCAGGCTCATCAACAGCAGGGTTAGGGTGATGCTCATTCCCGGTATTAATAGCCGGACCTTGCCAGGTGATTTCATAACCATTTCCTATGTCTCCAAATGCTTCAATTGAAACTATTGGGTTGTTACAGGTTATTTCTCGATCATCCCCGGCTATTATTTGGGGAGGATCAAAGTTTTCAGTAACCTGAACTGCATCACTTGCTGAACAGCCTGTCTGGGTATTGGTTATTATTAAAATATATATTCCAGAATCATCGACTGTAGGAGTCAAGGAGTTTTCATTTCCGTCGATTACAATTCCTGGTCCTGTCCATAAATTGTCAAAATCCAACCCGGATGAAGACCCTCCAGAGGCATCAAGATTGGAAGAAGGATTATAACAATTCAATTCAATAGTATTTCCAGCTTCAACTTCGGGCAATTCGTTAACGATAACTGTTACCTCTTCAAAATCATCAGGACATGCTCCTGTTGATAAAACGGTATATTGGAAAGTGTAATTTCCAGGTAATTGACTATCGGTTGTGAAAGTTCCGTTATTTGGGTCAAAAGCGTTTCCTTGTGAGGGAAAAACAGAAGTTTCTGTCCAGGATCCACCCAAAGCTCCCCCAATTATCAAATCAGATAAACTCACGATTTCATTTTCTTCAAAGCAAAATGAAAGAGGTAGACCTGCTAGACCAGCATCAACTTCTTCATCTACAAAAACAGACACGAGAAAAGCATTTGAACATCCGGGAGGAGGTTGGTTTATTAATTCAAATTGTAAAACATATTCTCCAGGATCAGCTCCAGTTGCGTCAAAATCTGAACCATTTACAATAGCAGGACTTGAACCGGGAGGTGTTTGTGTGATGCTCCAATTTCCCTGCTCTGTTGTGTTTTCAATTGTAGAAAGGTCCAACATATCCCCTCCATTACATAACGGATCAGCATTTAAAAATGTAACATCAGGACAGGAACAATCAATAATATTGACGCTAATTTGGTATGATGTTTCCGGACATGGAGCAACAGCGCTGTTGGTAGTATATTCAAATGTGTAATCACCAGCAGGAATGCCATTAAAATTTAGATTTGAAAATAGACCGACTGCCCCTGAATTGTCAATATCTTGCCAGGTACCACTTCCATCACCTGATAAGATCAAATCATATAAATTCAAAAAAGAGCCTCCTGCTTCTGTGTTACAAATCGAAGTGTCTGATTGTAAAATTGCTTCAGGAGGAAGGACTTCAACCACTGATACGGTAGCTTCTCCGGTACATCCCTGGTTATCTGAAACAGTGATACTGTAATTTCCTGCAACATCGACTTGCAAGGTTTGACCAGTAGAACTGTCTGACCAAAGGTAGGTATCAAAGCCAGCACCAGCATCTAAAGTGGTAAAATCATTTGAGCAAAAAGCTAAATCACCTGAAATGACAGGGTTTAAAGAAGTGCTCTCATCAACATTGACGGATGCAATACCAGTACATCCGTTTTGATCCGTGACTTCGACAGAATAGCTACCAGGCGAAGAAACTGTAATACTTTGAGTTTGTTCATTATTACTCCAAAGGTAAGTGCTATAGCCTGAACCAGCATCCAGTATAGTAGATCCTCCAACACAATATGTAGTTGAACCACCTATAACCGGATTTGGATTATCATATTCAGTTACATTTACATTGTCTGAACCACTACATCCATTGATATCCGTTACAAAAACGCCATAATTTCCACTATTTGTAACATCAATTGTTTGAGTCGTATCACCATTTGACCATTCATAGGTTTCATAACCCCCACCTGCATCTAAAGTTGTATTCACCCCGGAGCAGAAATCAAGATCCCCTGTGATGACTGGTGTTAACTGTGCATTTTCAGTAACATCAATTGCTGTTTCACCTACACAACCATTGGCGTCAGTAACAGTAACACCGACCATGCCACCTGTTGAAACCTCAATGGTTTGGCTCGATTCATTCGTTGACCAAAGATAAAAGGAGTATCCTGCCCCTGCATCTAAAGTAGTTGAATTGCCAGCACAAAAAGAACTTGGGCCAGCAATGGAGGGTGACGGGTTGGGATTTTCAGTTATGATGATATCATCCTCTGCCGAGCAACCATTTGAATCGGTGACTTGGAGTGTGAAAACTCCAGAATCAAATACCAGCAAAGTCTGATTAGTTGAACTGTCTGACCACAAATAGCTAGTGAATATTCCTCCATCCAAAATTGAAGAGTCACCTTCGCAAAATGAGTCATCGCCAGTTATATTTAAAATTGGATTACTATTTACAATGAGTGAAGCAGTAGTTTCTCCAGAACAACCGCTATTATCCGTAACTGTTACACTGTAATCGTTTGCGTCAGTAACATCAATTGTTTGAGTGGTATCATTATTTGACCAAAGATAAGTTGCATATCCTGCACCGGCATCCAAAATACTGTTTTCTCCATCACAAACTTCAAGATCACCTAAAATTTCCGGATTAAGAGATGTTGTTTGTTCAACAAAAACATCATCAACACCAGTACATCCGTTAGCGTCAGTGACAGTGACAGAATAAGTTCCTTCAACGTTTACTTCCAGTGTTTGTTCAGTAGAAGTATCTGACCACAAATATTCCGAATAAATACCTGCATCTAAAATAGAAGAACCGTTTTCACAAAAAGTGTTACTACCTGAAATTGTAGGTGTCGGAAGGTTATTTAAAACAACCTCCGTATTAACAGAATCAGAAATACATCCATCAACTTCGATAGTTAAAATATAAATTCCTGCTTCAGTCGCATCAGAAGGATTCTGGTCATTTGAAATATAATTATTGGGTCCTGACCAATTGTAGATAATTGTTGTACCAGAAGTATTGGTTTCTGCGGATAATAAAATTGAATCTCCTTCACAAAAAGGACCTGAATTGGATGCCAATGCATCTGGAGGAGGTATGAAAACAACTTCTGTTGTTGTTACTTCAGAAATACAACCATCAACGTAAACAATCAATGAATATATTCCCGGGTCTATTGCATCCGCGGGACTTTGATCGAGTGAAAAATAGTTGTTAGGACCCGACCATTCATATTCTATTGTATTACCAGTACCAGTTGTTGATCCTATTAATTGAATCGAACCATTTTGACAATAGGGGCCATCATTAGCAGCAATTGCAACTGGGGTTTCGGTAACATCTACCACAGTTGGTTCAAAATCTGATGGACAGCCATCGATTATAACTTGGAGAAGATAAGTTCCTCCTGCGGTTGCATCCGAAGGATTTTGTTCACTTGATGTATAATTATTGGGTCCTGTCCATGAATACTCTATCAATGAACCAGTTCCATTTGTGCTTCCAAATAATTCGATTTGTTCTCCTTCACAATAAGGACCTGCATTGCTGGGAAATGC
>JANQFJ010000258.1 GCA_028277915.1 Saprospiraceae bacterium | reverse complement strand
TTAAAAATAAAAAACGATGAAAAGAGTTACAGGGCTTGGCGGAGTCTTTTTCAAATGTAAAGATCCGAAAAAAATGAAATCCTGGTACGAAAAACATTTGGGCTTCAAAACGGATGACTATGGCGGAGCTTTCGAATGGCGACAAAAGCTTGACCCCCAAAAAAGTGGTTATACCGCATGGAGTCCAATGAAAGAGGACACCAGTTATTTTGACCCTTCTGAAAAGCAGTTTATGATTAATTATCGTGTGGAAAACCTCGAAAAATTGCTCGAAGTTTTAAAGGAAGAAGGTGTAAAAATCGTTGGAGAAATCGAAACGTACGATTATGGAAAATTTGCCCATATCCTGGATCCGGAAGGAAATAAAATAGAACTATGGGAACCCATTGACAGCGCCTTTGATAACCATTACAAAGGAAATACCATTCATTAAAAGTTAAACAGTAACATCATAATCTCGTAAAGCATCATTCAAAGAAACTTTTTTGTCCGTGCTTTCTTTTCGCTTTCCGATGATAAGCGCACAGGCTACCTGAAATTCTCCTGCAGGAAACTGTTTTGTGTAAGTTCCTGGAATAACGACAGATCGTGCAGGGACTCTTCCCTTATAAGTGACGGGCTCATCACCAGTGACATCAATTATACGGGTTGATTGGGTAAGCACGACATTAGCACCAAGAACAGATTCCTTCTCGACTCGCACTCCTTCAACAACAATGCAACGGCTACCAATAAAACAATTGTCTTCAATAATCGTCGGCGAAGCTTGTAAAGGCTCCAAAACACCTCCAATCCCAACGCCTCCACTAAGGTGTACATTCCGTCCAATCTGTGCACAAGAACCTACTGTAGCCCAAGTATCGACCATCGTACCACTTCCGACCCAGGCACCAATATTTACATAGCTGGGCATCATAATCACTCCCTTTTCCAAAAATGATCCATGACGAGCAATTGCATGAGGCACTACACGAACACCCAGTGATTCGTAATTCTTTTTTAAAGGAACCTTATCGTGAAATTCGAAAGGAGCAACTTCGATCGTTTTCATTTTCTGAATTGGGAAATACAAAACCACCGCTTTTTTAACCCACTGATTGACTTGCCAATCACCATTCTCTGATTGTTCGGCTACACGGAGGGCACCCTGATCAAGAAGTTTGATGACTTTTTTTATACTTTTTCGAGTAGATTTTTCAGAAAGAAGAGATCGGTCTTCCCAGGCTTGTTCGATTATTGATCGTAGTTTTTCCATAGTTCTTTTTTGACAATGATAAATGGACCGCAAAAATAGTTTTTTAAAACGATTCTCAATTAAAATAGCAGGATGAAAAAACGTATGATTTTTATAAAAATAGCTTTAATATCGGGAGAGCTAAAAATTGGGTTCCCAGGCCTACAAAAAAACCACCGTACAAATCATTTATATTATGCGCATTCAACAACAGCCTTGAAGTACCAACCACTCCGGAGAGTATTATGGCTATCATCAAAAGCCAATAGGTTTTCATTTCAAAAACATACGAGTCCAAAGTTATTATAAAAGAAGGGTAACTGTAAAACGATACGGTAAGCACAAGCATCCCAACCAAACCACCCATCCCAACGGCATGCATGCTTATTTTGGAAAAAAGATTGATAAAAAAAGCAATAAATAAACCAAGTGTAGCACCCAAAACAAAGACTTTGTATGGGTAAGGTATGTTGGGGTTTTCGAGTACATTTCTGAAAATCCACATGTACAAAACACCTGTGATAATATAAGGACCAATTCTTTCATAACGATCTTTCATCTCAAAAGAAGAAATCAACCCTAAAAATTTCATCATTGCTATTGCTACAATTGGGATGAAAAAAGTGGAAAGAAAAATCATTAGAATTAGCGGCATGCTCGCACCAACACTATTGACACCAAACATATAAGGATTGACCAATAATAAAATGATCAACATATAGGTCAACACCAACAATGGATGAAAAATTATCGAAAAAAAATAAGCCAGATACCTCAGCATTGCTAATCAGTATTGTTAAAATCGTTACTCAAATTCGGAGCGACAATTTATACAAAAAAACGATTGCAATAAAATTAGGGTATAAAAATCAGGAAAATAGTCCTCTCAAGAGGATTATTTTTTATTTTTTCCTCCTTTCAAACCCAGAGCAGGGTCTTTGTAAATTTTTGTTACTTCAAATTCGACTCGACGATTTTGTTTTCTCAATTCTTCTGAAGAATTATCGTTGACAGGTTTGGTAGCACCATATCCGATAGTTTCTATACGAAGCGGCGCGATTCTCATTTTATAAACGAGGTATTCTTTAATGGCTTTGGCTCGGTCTTCAGAAAGTTTTTGGAGTGTGGATTTTTCTCCCTGGTTGTCAGTATGGCCTTCAATCCTAATAGAAATATTTTGGTTTTCTTTTAAAAAGTTTGCCAGTGTATTTAAAGTAGGATAAGAGGAGGTGAGCACTATGGGTTTCGATTGTGCAAAATAGATAGGGTCGAGCTCGATTTTAGAACCAACGGACATTGGATCTAAATAAAGATCGATTTCATATTCTTTAAAATAAATATAGGATTTGCTAAAAACCACTGTTTCTTCAACACCGGTATAGCCTTGTTTTTCCGCCTTCAGCACAAATTTTTCACCTTTGGGAACGACAAAACGGAAGCTGCCATCGTCAGAAACATAAACATTGCGATAGACTTGATCTTCAGGGCCGGAAAGAACCTTTCCACTTATTGGTTTATTTGTATTTGAATTATAAATATGTCCTTTTACAACTACGCCGGTAGGGTTTGGTGGTGCTATTTTTACTCTAAAAATATCGCTTGACCCGTCCCTTTTTGAGCTAAAATAAAGATACCCCGTTGTTGCATTGAAAAACGGCTGGCTTTCATCAGAAGCTGAGTTGATCGGTTTGATAAACCTTCTCGGACGACTCCATTTTGTCCATTTATCGTCTAAACAATCAATGATGAAAAGATCCATCCCGCCATGTGTTCCAAGTCGATTGGAAGCAAAAAATATGGTTTTGTTATCATCGGAAATAAAAGGCGTTACTTCTCTGTTGACCGAATTTACTTTAGGGCCAAGGTTTTTAGGACTTGACCAGGTATTGGCATCTTTTTTAAAAGAGATGTACAAATCAGTCATTCCGTAGCTATCTTCTTTTTCCATTGCCAATATCATAACACTTCCATCACTACTGATCGTCATACTTACATCAGGGCTGGTATTATAATAATCTTCAATGTCGATAGGCTCTGGAAATGACCAGCTTTCATCAGCATATTGGCGTACGATTGAAAAGCCTTTTTTCATTCCACCTACTTTTTCAAAACGATTGATAACTACTAGTTCGTTATTGGATGGTGTAATCGCGCATACACTATTTGGCAATGCATTGTTTAAGGGATAGGGAGGGTGAGATACTTTGTCAAAAAGGTGATTTTCAGACTCTGCAACCCAGATATCCTGATTGAAAACAGAACCTTCGGGATTATGAACAATTTTATCAGCTATCCGAGTGTAAATATTTTGGAGGTAAGAAGAGTAATTTGGGGTTTTAAGTGTTTTAGAAAGGTCCTGTCCGTTTTCAACTAAAGTTTTTTCAAATTCTGGAAAGCCAACCCTGGTAAAAAAAAGTGTTTTCCCTTCAACATCAATTACTGGAGAAATTTCATCGTAGGCACTATTAATTTTATCATTTAATTTTTCAATTACAAACTCCTGTCCATACATGAGTAGGGGTGAAACTGAAAAAAATATTAAATATAAAAGTGTCCTTCCTTTCATAGGGCGTAATAGTTACAGTTGCAAAAGTAAATAATCAGGATACTTTGAAAAAGAAATTATTATAAAAATTTCTATACAAAGATAATGGATTGAGCGATAGTGTGAAACAGGAATGTCAAAAAAATGTGACCTTGAACGAATATTAACTTTTAAATAAAGAAAATTTTGTCAAATAAACAAGTTTGTGAAACTAAAACTTTTACCATCAAAGAGACCTTTATCGCTGAGTTTGAGCTGCGGAATTACCAAAAGCGCCATAAAAGACAAAGTCATAAATGGAGCGGTAAGTGTGCTGCCAAGGTTATTCTTAACAAAAGCATCAATTTCAGCATATTTATGTGCAATCGCATATCCATCTTCATTCGTCATTATCCCTGCTACTGGAAGCGGCAAAACAAATTTTGTTTCAGATGAAACGGCAGAAATCCCGCCTTTATTTTCAATAATCATATTAACTGCCTCTAATATCGCATCATCATCAATACCAACTGCAATGATATTATGCGAATCATGCCCAACACAGGATGCGATAGCGCCATTTTTTAGATTAAAATTATTGATAAAAGCAATAGCTGGAGGAGTGTTTTGATACCTGTTGACTACAGTCATTTTTAAAATATCTTTTTCGATATTTGAAACAATGTTACCATTTTCAATTAGTGCTGGAGCTGAAAAAGAGCGAGTGACAATTTCGCCATTTATGGCTTCGATCACATTTATTTGGTCCCACTTTGCCTGAATTTGAAAATCTGAAGGATTTTTTAAATCTGTATCAAAATTATTGATAACGGGGGCAGGGATACTTTCGATTTTTGTTTGGCCATTTTGAGCAACTAAATTCCCATTAATAAAAGTTTTGTCGACTTCAAAGGTTTTAATATTTTTTACGACAATAAAATCAGCAGGATCACCCAGTCTTAATGTTCCCACGTTTAAGTTATAATGACGAACCGGATTGATACATGCAGCCAGCAAAACATCAAAGAGGTCACAACCTTTTTCTAAGGCCCTTTGGACCAATTGGTTGATATGTCCTTCGATGAGATCATCGGGATGTTTGTCGTCAGAGCAAAACATCATATTTTCAGCATGATCGGGCAATAAGCCGATTAAAGCATTGAAATTTTTTGCTGCGCTTCCTTCGCGAATCAGGATTTTCATTCCATAATTTAATTTTTCCAAGGCCTCATCATAGGTAAAGCACTCATGGTCTGTACTTATTCCAGCGTCGATGTATTTTTGAGCATCATTACCACGCAGGCCAGGAGCATGTCCGTCAATTGGTTTTCCGATCTTTTTGGCTGCAGTTATTTTTGCCATGACCTCGGAGTCTTCGAATAGGACACCGGGGTAATTCATCATTTCAGCTAAATATAAAATGTCAGGATTGTTCAACATTTTTTCTATTCCTTTTGAATCTATTACTGCTCCTGCAGTTTCAAAGGAAGTTGCCGGGACACAAGAAGGAGCACCAAAATTAAACTTCAAGGGTACTTTTTTTCCATTTTCGATCATATAATTTACTCCTTCAATTCCCATGACATTTGCTATTTCGTGGGGGTCAGAAACCGTTGCAACAGTCCCATGAACTACAGCTAACCTGGCAAACTCAGAAGGGACTAACATTGAACTTTCAATATGAACATGTGCGTCCACAAAACCTGGAAGAATATACTGATCACTTGATCCTTCGGTAGCAATGATTTGGGTTATTTTTCCATTTTCAAATGCGACAGTTCCATGAAAAATTTCTCTGGAATCAATATTGATTATATTACCGGTGATTTTCATAAGTAAAACTTTGAATATTAAGTTATTTGCGATAAAAATAACTACTTTTATTTTTATAAAAATAATTTTTTCTGATAATGGATTTTAATGCATTTCTAGAAAAGGTATTGTTTAACATTGGTGGAAAAGAATTCACTGGCAGCCATATTTTGTATAGTGGATTGGCATTGATTGGAATAGCAATTTTGTATTGGATCATTTTTCAAAAATTGCTTCCGATATATTTTAAATCCCATACGCTACATGCAGAGAACCACTTTAGGATTAAAAGAAGAATTCGTACTTTTTTTTATTTCCTGATTTTACTGGTATTGGTCTGGACCCTGGAATTAAATTATACGCTTTATGAAAATGCTGCTTTTCCGATAACGGTCACTACGTTGATAGAGGCATTGCTCATCTTTCAATTTGCCCGGTTACTGGATTGGATAATTTCAAGAACACTCATATACAATTATTACCGCAGGCATCCTTCTGATGGAAGTGCAGATTTCAAAAAGTCACCGGAAAAATCGGCAAACAGAATTGTAAAATCTGTTTTATACATTTTTGTCATCATCTTTTTATTAAGAGGATTTGACTTAGATTATTCGATATTTCCGTATAGTGATTATGAATTTACGATTTCAAAATTGCTCGGAGCGATACTCATTCTTTTGGTTGCCCAACTCGTATCATGGATTACAGTCCAACTTGTTTTATATTCTTACTATCGCCAAAAAAATATAAATGCAGGCTCACAATATGCTATAAACCAGATTGTAAAGTATATAATTTTTGTAATAGCGATATTTTTGGCGGTTGACAATCTTGGAGTCAAAATGACCGTAATATGGGGTGGTTTGGCGGCTTTGTTAGTGGGGGTTGGTTTAGGGTTGCAACAAACGTTTAATGATTTGTTTTCGGGAATCATGTTGCTTTTTGAGCGAAGTGTGGAAGTAGAAGATGTTGTGGAGGTAGATGGGTTAATAGGTTCTGTAAAAAAGATCGGCCTTCGCGCATCCATCGTTGAGAGCCGTGATAATGTCTCAGTGATTGTTCCAAATTCTAAGCTGGTTACCAACAATGTCATTAACTGGAGTCATTCTGACGATAAAGTGAGGTTCCATATTAATGTTGGAGTGGCTTATGGTTCAGATACTCAAAAAGTAAAAGATTTGTTAATAAAAGTGGCCAAGGATAGCGTTTATATTTTAGATTATCCGACTCCTCTTGTCAGGTTTGTCAATTTCGGAGAATCGTCGTTGGATTTTGAAATTCACTTCTGGAGTAGAAACCTCGTAGTGATTGAAGATATTAAAAGCGATTTGCGATTTGCAATTGACAAAATATTTCGTGAAAATGAAATCCAGATTCCTTTTCCTCAAAGAGACATTTGGTTTAAAAACAAATTATAATTTCAGCGTTTTTAAAAAGGCAACAGTCTCGTGCATGTCATGGCTTAAGAAGCGATCATCTTTCAAAGGTTTAACAACCTTTCTGTATTGATTCATGATATTTTCAATTACGTCAGAAGACTTCAATGGTCGCCGGAATTCCAAGGCTTGTGCAGCAGTCATAAACTCTATCGCAATCAATCGTTCTACATTTTGAATGACCCGATGAGCCTTGGTAGCTGCATTGGCAGCCATGCTAACGTGATCTTCCTGCCCATTGCTGGATACGATAGAATCAACAGACGCTGGAGTACACAATTGTTTGTTTTGACTAACAATTGAAGCGGCGGTATATTGTGGAATCATTAGTCCAGAATTCAATCCTGCATCAGGGCTTAAAAACGGAGGCAAACCTCGCGTTCCGGAAATAAGCTGGAATGTGCGTCTTTCTGAAATATTTCCGAGCTCAGAAACGGCAATTGCCAAAAAGTCAAGTGCTAATGCCAGTGGCTGGGCATGAAAATTTCCGCCAGAAAGGATAGTATCATCTTCCGGAAAGATATTGGGATTGTCAGTTACGGCATTAATTTCTGTAAGTAAAACCTGTTCTGCATATTTGATAGCATCAGCACTGGCTCCGTGAACCTGGGGAACGCACCGAAAAGAATAGGGATCCTGAACGTTTTCTTTTTTCGATTTAGCGATTTCACTTTCCTGAAGAGTTTTCAGTATGAAATCTGCAATTTTTTGTTGGCCTTTATGTGGCCGTATTTTATGCAACCGCCCATCAAAAGGTGCGAGTCCGCAATCGAAAGCATCAATCGAAATAGCAGATGTCAGATTTGCAAGTTTCATTAAACGCTTAGACTCCAAAAGACACCAAGTCATGTAAGCCGCTGAAAACTGGGTTCCGTTTAGCAAAGACAACCCTTCTTTTGAGCGTAAACGGAGAGGCTTCCAATTGAATTTTTCAAGTACCTGTCTCGATTCCATTTTTTCACCCTTGTAATAAACAGTGCCCATTCCGATCAACGGTAAAGAAAGATGAGCCAAGGGAGCAAGGTCTCCGGAGGCACCTAGCGATCCCTGCTGAAAAACTACTGGAATGATATCATTATTATAAAAATCAATCAACCTGAGGACAGTATCAAAATGAGCACCTGAATAACCATATGACAAGCTTTGGATCTTCAGCAGCAACATAAGTTTAACGATATGCTGAGGTACTTCATCCCCCATTCCACACGCATGAGAAATTACCAATCGTATTTGGAGTTTTTCAATTTCATTGTCAGAAATGCGAATATTGCAAAGTGAGCCAAAGCCGGTATTTATACCATAAAACAATGTATCAGATTGATCTATTTTTTGATCAAGAAAATTACGGCAAGTTTTAATGTTAGATTTACTCTTATCTGAAAGTGAAAGTTTGATTTTGTTGGAAACAATATCCCCGATCTTTTCTAAGGTAAGAAAATCAGCATTTATTTGATGAACGGCTTCCATTTATGGTGTTGTAAAATTGATTTTGTTTTAGATTGTTTTGATTATTCGAAGGAACAAATATCTGTAAAAATCTATCAAGGTGGGGATTTAAAATATCGTTTTTTTACATTTGTGAGATTTTTTAGGGTAACGGTTTTGGAAAGGCCAAATTAAAAGAGTGTTCAAAACGTTAATTGCTTTAACCATGCCGTTAAACATAAGTTAAATTGAGTTTTATATAAAAGCGAATTAGATTCATAAATCGCTTATAATAAGGTTCGTATGAATATTAACCTTGGACTTTCTGAAAATAAGCAAGCAACTTTTTTCTCCGTAGAAAGTCTAATTAATGGATCGCAACAATAAAATTGTACTTTTAATAGTCATAAAAGCAGGAATTTAATTTAAAAACAAAACAACTAAAATGATGAATACCTTACCGTTTAAAGAAATATTCAAAAAGGCGTCTTTTATTTTGATAGTTACCATGTTGTGTTCTTTCACAGTGAATGCTCAGAAAATTGCTTATGTTGATGTCAGTAAAATTCTCAACAGCATGAAAGAATATAAAACTGCTCAAAAACAAATTGATGACTTAGCTGCAAAATGGCGAAGAGAGATTGCCGAAGAATATGATCAAATCAAGGGTATGTACAACCGTTACCAAGCCGAACAGGTACTTTTAAGTGATGAGGTGCGTCGCCAAAAAGAAGAAGAAATTATGAATAAAGAAAAGGAAGTGAGAGAGATGCAAAAACAAAAATTTGGCCCAGAAGGAGCTCTTTTCAAAAAAAGGCAGGAATTGGTAGCCCCAATTCAGGAGCAAGTGTACGCGGCAATTGAAAACTACGCAAATGACAAAGGGTTTGATTTTATTTTTGACAAAGGATCTGCGTCCGGAATGATTTTCTCCAACGCCAGATATGACAAAACTGATGATATTTTAAAAGAACTGGAATGATGTATTGCGTACAGCAACATAATTTTTCAGCGATAATTCAAAGAAAAACTTTATTTTTGCAAACCAATTTTGAAAAAACAAATAAAATATTGAAATATGAAAAAGATTATTAAAATCAGCTTTCTGTTTGTAGCGCTACTTTGTATGACCGCTACATTACAAGCACAGAAATTTGGTTATGTTCATTCGGCAGCAATTCTTGCAGAAATGCCTGAGGTTAAACAAGCAGATTCTAACTTGGAAACGCTGCAAAAGCAACTTATGAAAAAAGGCGAAGGCATGGTAGAATTGCTTCAGAAAGATTATGCTTCTATCCAGCAAAAGATTGCTGCGGGTGAGTTATCGCCGAAACAACAAGAAGACGAAGCTAAAAAACTGGAAACGCGTCAAGCAGATATTGCTAAATTTGAGCAAGAAATGCAGCAGCAAATTGTAGCCAAAAGAGAAGAGTTATTAAAACCAATTTACGATAAAGTAAATCAGGCAATTAAAGACGTAGCGACAGAAGGCGGTTACCAAATGATTTTTGATGCAAGCACCTCAATTCTTTTGTATGCTGAAGATGGCGCTGATTTGAGTGATCAGGTAAAAACAAAACTTGGTATCTAAAAGATACATTCTTGACAAATATCCACGAAAGACATCAACCTATTGGAGTATTTGACTCCGGCATTGGCGGCCTTACGGTCGCCAATGCTATTTTAAAGCATTTGCCCAAAGAAGAAATTATATACTTTGGCGATACCTTCCACCTTCCTTACGGGGATAAATCTGCCGATGCCATTCGGTATTATAGTTTAAAAATTGTAAAATTCCTTTTGGAGAAGAATTGTAAAATGATTGTAATAGCTTGCAATTCTGCTTCATCAGCTGCATATGAAGTATTGCTCGATTTTTTTAAAGGGCAGGCATTATTTGTCAATGTAGTTGATCCGTTAGTAGAAGCAGTAACTCAAAAACAATACAAGCATGTTGGGGTGATTGCTACAAAAGCGACCATTCGTTCCGGAATTTATGAGTCAAAATTGCAAAATGCCCAGCCTGGTTTAAAAGTAAATTCGATGGCAACGCCGCTTTTAGTTCCAATTATCGAAGAAGGGTATTTTAATGATAATATCAGCGAAGCAGTGATCGAACGATACCTTTCTCACAAGTCTTTTAAAGGAATTGAGGCTCTTCTTCTGGCCTGCACGCACTATCCCTTGATTCGTAAAAACATAGAAAACTACTTTTTAGGAAAGGTCAAGGTCTTTGATTCAACTGATGTAGTGGCAGAAGTTGTGAGAGAAAAACTTTTCAAAAATGACCTTTTAAACAATCAAAAAAGAAATGCTCATCATTTCTATGTTTCGGATTATACCAAATCATTTGAAGAAACAACCCGTATCTTTTACCAAGAAAAAATCCAACTTGAGCATTGTTCAATTTGGTAAAATTGACTACAAGTTGTCAAAAATCAAGGCTTCTTATTATTTTGTGTTCATAAGTTCGAACTTATCAGATTAAATCTGTATTATTTAAACATGAAGATGTTCACCGAAATACACTTTCCTATTGAAATACTGCCAAAAGAGTTGGATAACTATTTGGCGAGAGGGTGGTTTCGCATGGGGCAAATGATTTTTACTTGCCATGTTTTATGCTTCAAGGATCAGGTTTATTCCACTGTTTGGATACGATTGGGGTTGCAAGGGTTTACTTTTAAAAAAAGTATGAGACGATTGCTCACCAGGAATAGCAATAGATTTATAACGATTATAAGAAAGGCGGTTTTTGATAGAGAAAAACAAAAATTGTATGAAGGGCATAAAGAGCGTTTTGAAGGATATATTCCAAACACCCTGAAGGAGTCGTTATTTGGAATGGAAGAAGAAAACCTTTATAACACTTATGAAATATCTGTATATGACGATGACAAACTGATTGCTGCCAGCTTTTTTGATATAGGCTCAAACAGCATCGCTAGTATTATGGGATTGTATGATCCTGATTATGCCCAATACAGCCTTGGAATATATACAATGCTTTGTGAAGTGCAATATGGAATGACACAAGGCAAGAAATATTATTATCCCGGCTATATTGTTCCGGGGTACAAAAAATTTGATTATAAACTAAGGGTAGGAGAGACGGATTTTTATGATGTTCCGTCAAAACGCTGGAAGCCGATCACGGAATTGAACCGACAATCGTTACCGGCGGAAACAATGACGCAAATGCTTTCAGAGTTGAAGGAAATATTAGAAAAAAAACAGATTTCAAGCAAACTGTTGATCTACCCGTTTTATGACAAGGACCTGTTTGGGTATGAAGAAAAAGAGTTTTTACAATCCCCATTAATTCTAAATATTCAACCAGCAGAAAACACAAAAAATGTATTACTATTTGTAGTGGTTGACTTAGTGAAAAGAGAGTTGCGGCTATGTAAAGGAGGAAAGGTGTTCAATATGTTGCCTGTGCTAATGTCTTCATTTTTAGCAAGTTTTGATAAGGAAAAAAGCTTTTTGGATTTTATATTAATTGAAAAGACCCTTGCGACAAATGAATCCATCTCGGAAATAGCAGATGCTGTAGAGTTTTATTATCAGTATCCGGATTTATAAAAAATCACCATACTTTTTCGACAGTGGAATTGTCAAGCCACCTGCTCCATTTTTTGTTATATGTGTGTACTTTCTGGGTTTCCAAACCATAAATATCAACAATTTTATACCCCCGATTTACCCATTCAAATATACTTCCATAGAGATTGTAAACATTAGTAAAACCTAGCTGAGCCAACTTTTCACCAATTTTTTCACTCCGGTAACCGATTGAACAATACAACACAATTTTTGAATCTTTTGGTATTTTTTCAAGTTTCGAAACATCAAAGTCGTCATATCCAAGATATCTAGCACCTTCGATGTGACTTATCAAATATTCCTCTTTTTCCCGAGTATCAAAAATAATGTATTGAGAAAAATGCTGCTTCAGTACATCCACACCGATTAACGGTACAGAAAAATCAATCAACTGCGCAACACGTGTATCAAATTTTGGATTGGAAAGCTGTGGGCGATCGGCTGGTACCTGAGCGCAACCGATGTTGATGGAAATGATTACAGCAAGAAAAATCTTTAAGAAATTCATTTTTAAAATGGTGTATTTATCCTCCGATCGCTTTCATAGAAAGGTCGCTTCCGGTAAATTTTGTCGTTTGTTTTTGTTTTAATGCTTGTTGAAGTCTTTGTTCCAACTGGACATCATCATCCAGACAACCGAGGATTGAAATCCCATCATTACTACTCAAGCATCCGTAGATGTTTCCAAAACTATCTAACCGAAGTCGGTTACAATCGGAACAAAAAGGGCTCGATTCGTTTGCAATAATCCCAAACTTGTATCCTTCTCGTGTTTCCCAATAATTAGCCGTTGAACCGGTTGGCCTTAATTTTTTTTGAAAATCGTATTTCTTTGCGATCGTCCAGAGAATATTCTCTTCAGAAAAAAAGTAATCGTTATGCCCTTTATACAAATGACCCATTTTCATCAATTCGATAAAGCGAATGACCACATTTTTTGAAACAGCAAAATCAAATAAAGGCAGCACTTGAGCGTCATTGACACCTTTCATTATTACGCTGTTTATTTTCACCTTGATGCCATTTTCAAGAGCAGCATCAATTCCTTCAAGAGTTGCCTCTAGTTTATCCCTTCGGGACATTTTGAAAAAAATTTCTTTATCAATTGCATCCAAAGAAAAATTAATCCCATCGAGTCCTGCTGCTTTCAGTGCTGCTGCTTTTCTTTTCAATAAAAAACCATTTGTAGTCAGGACAACACGAGGAATACCTAATTTTTTTAAGGCATTTATTAATTCAGGCAAGTCTTTATAAAGTGTAGGTTCTCCACCAGTAAGCCTGACTGTTTTGAGTGGGGTATGCCGAAGCAGACTTTTGATTACTGCAACAAATTGCTTTACCGAGAGTATTTTTTTCCCTTGGGATTGTACTTCATTGGCGGTAGGAAGAAAAGTTTGGCTATTGGCATCAGATTCGTGCACGCAATAGAGGCAAGCCAAATTGCAAACATTTGTCAGGCTTAAACGTAAAGTGTTGAATTTTCTCCCAAGAGCATCCGCCTTCATTCTCAAAAAAATTTATTATAATAACCAAAGATACACAATAAAGGTTTTTAAAGTATCATGAACTACAGTGTTGAATATCAAAGTTGGATTGGCCCATTTCCGACATTGTCGCTAATGAATTCACCATTTTCACAGAAAACTAACAATTCGGATTTAATAAATTCTTGAATCTTTTCAGCAGAATTATGAGGGTATAAAAGATGTAAATTTGGACCAGCATCCAGGCTAAAAAACAAGGGCAAATTAGTTTCTTTTCTAAATCTACGAACCAATTCGATCAGTTTGATGGTATTTGGACGCATTAGCAAATAAGATGGATTGGATGTCATCATAAGCGCATGCAGCGTCAAAGCTTCATTTTCGGTAATGTTTCCAAACAACTCCAAATCACCTGAATGTAATGCCGTTAGAAGTAAATTTAGTCGCTGCCGTGCCTGTTGATACCTATTTGCAGCATAAATATTTCCATCCATTAAAGCATGACCAGCTCTGCTAGATACACTTTTTTCGCCCTTGCTAACGATTAAAATATCATCGTGGAAAGTTTTAAAAACATCATGAATTTGATCTTCAAACGGAACTGCAAAAAGGTCTGATGAACCTTCAATTTCACCGCTTTTTCCCCATGCCGCCATTATTGGATAAACAGATCGACTTGCACTTCCAGAGCCCAACCGCGATATAAAAGATGCTTTTTTTAAAAAATCTGTTTCATTTTCCAAAGTACCAAAAAGTAGGTGCTCCAATGAGCAAAGACACATTGCAAGTGCACTCATGCTGGAAGCAGAAGAAGCAATACCCGATGAATGCGGAAATGAATTATAAGAGTGAATTATAAAATGCAATTGTTTTAGAAAAGGAAAAAATTCGGTGACACCTTCTAAAAATGAACAAATTTTTTCCCTGAATTTTTCATTGGGGATGGTCTCAAAAAAGAATTCTAGAGAGATGGGATCATCGTAAGATTTTGGTTTTGCATAATATTCCAAAGCCATTTCGGTGAAGGCTTTTTCAAGCGTAAAACTGATCGAAGGGTTGTTGGGCAATTGTTGTCCGTGTTTACCCCAATATTTGATGATTGCCAGGTTGGAAGGGCTTTTCCAGGTAATTTTTCCAGCCTTCAGTTTTGATGTTTCCACAACCAAATGTGGATTTTTATAATCAAGCATAAAAATATTTACATTCCGGATTGTTAGATGGTGTAAACTTAATTAAAGCTTTTGGAAATAATTAAGACTGGAACACAAAATGTTGGCCTATTGTTTAAGGCTGTAAGAAATATTGAAGTCGTATAAAACAGCATCCAAAATCGGATCTTTTCCGGGAGTATAACCTTCTTTGAGCCGGTAGCCATAAAATTTACCGAATTCATTATAATAAGTGGCCGTGAAACCACCACGAAGACTTTTTAGAAGATCATAAAATGGTGTATTGAGTTCTTTTTCAATCATTTTTATCAGAATCTTTCCCTGCGTTCGGGTGAGGTTTTTCATAGGGTCTTTAAATTCTTTTTTCAATTCTTTTTGCAGGCGCTTGATGTGTTTTTTCCTTTTTCGTTTAGACATTGTTTGAGTAACGTGTTCCGTTTCTCGAAAAATTCGAATGGCATCTTTTGCATAGGGATAAACAAAATTGGCATATCGCCGATATAATAAATACCGTTTGTACTCATCGTGATTTTTAAAGCTTCGTGGGCTTGAAATAGAAACAGGCTCGAGGTCTGCTATGATGAAAGTATCCGTTTCAGTGATGAGAGCAGTTACAATTTCGCCGTTAATTTCAAGTTTTTCCTTCCGTTCATCAAACTGTGCAAAGAGAGAGCAGGTAAACACCAGCGAAATTAATAACAGGCAAATAATCTCTTTTTTCATTTTCTCAAGCAGTTGCATTTATACAATTTACTACAAAAAACGATGGGATGCAGCTAATTATTTGTTAAGAAAAGGAGATTATAAAAAAATCAAAACCGCAGGAAATTCACTTAATTTCCTGTGGTTTTGATTTGAGTTTGTTTAAAACTACTTGCCTTGAGTATTATATTTTTCTTGAAACTTTCGATAAAGGGCTTTCTGTTTGTTATCCAAATCAATTTCTTTTCCACGAATAAATGCCTGAACGACTTTGCAGGTTCTCATATCTAAAACATCACCTTCCGAAATGAAAAGTGTAGCATCTTTTCCTTCTTCAAGGGAACCAACCGTTTCATCAATTCCCAAAATCTTAGCCGTATTCAAAGTAAGCGATTTAATTGCTTCTTCATATTTTAAACCAAACCCAACGGCCTGCCCGGCTTGGAATGGCAAATTTCTTTGGGTGTCAAACCCAGAATGGCTGAAACAAAATAGCACCTCTGCGTTGTACAATTGAACCGGAGTTTTAAACGGCTGGTCAATGTCTTCATCTTCTGCACCCGGCAAACGCTGAGTAGAACGGAGAATGATGGGAACATTATTTTCTTTCAAAAATTCTGTAATTCTCCAGGAATCTCGTCCGCCAACGATCACAATATCTACGTCATATTTCTTAGCAAAAAGAATGGATTCCATCATCGTTTTTGCCAAATTGGTGTGAATAAAAAGTTTTTTGCTTTTATCAAAAAGCCCTCGCATAGCTTCGAATTTAAGGTTTATAGCTTGAGGTTCTTTCTTGTTGGTATAAGCTTTTGCCTGTTCGAAAAAGGAGGTTATTTCCTGTACTTGCTTTTCGTAGTTTTTGTTTTTATTAATTACTTCTGCACTTCCTCCCCAGGAAAAACGAAACATGGACGGCCAATTCAGATGAATGCCAAGATCTTCGCTGTATAAGGCATCTTCCCAATTCCAGGCATCCAGCTCCACAATACTTGAGCTACCTGAAATCCTTCCGCTTTGAGGAGTGATCTGTGCTAATAAAACACCATTAGATCGGACCGTTGGAGTCACCCTGGAATCCGTATTGTAAGCTATGATCGATCTAATGTTTGGGTTCATTTGACCAACTTCAGATCGGTCTCTGGTAGCTCTTACAGCTCCAATTTCGACAAGACCTAAGGTGGTATTAGGAGCAATCAACCCCGGATAAATGTGTTTTCCTGTAGCATCAATGATTTTATAATTTTTACTGCCGTCAATACGAATCAATCGAGCATCGGCCACGATGGTCAATTTTCCATTTTCAAAGGCTATGGCGCTGTTTTCGATAGTCTGACCATTTCCAATATGGGCTGTGGCGCCCGTTATTAATATTGGCTGGTTTTGTGACGGAGCAGGGGTCTGCTGTGCAAAAACATTGATATCGAAAAGAATGGTAATTAGAAAAAGTAATATTTTTTTAAATAAAGACATCTTATAATTCTTTGTTGGTTTTATTATTTCATTTCATCAAAAACATCTTCGCAATGGTAAAGGTGTTTTCTTCGTTTTTTGACAGGTTGTGTTTCTTTTCCGCCTGCTTTTTCTTTTAACATTTTTTGAATAATTCTGGCTCGTTCTTTTTTAATGAATATCCTATTTTTTAAATCTTCTTCACGGTCAAAATATTTGATTCCATCAACAAAAGTCATTTCAGCTTTTGCATAAATTGATAATGGATTTTCTGACCACAAAACAATATCGGCGTCTTTTCCTTCTTTGATACTTCCAACCCATTCATCAATGTGAAGCATTTTTGCAGGATTTAGGGTAACAAATTTCCAGGCTTCTTCTTCCGAAACATCTCCGTACATCACTGCTTTTGCAGCCTCTTGATTGAGGCGGCGTGCCATTTCTGCATTATCAGAGTTAAAACCTGTAAGAACTCCCTGCTCATGCATTATCGCTCCGTTGTAAGGAATGGCATCAATGACTTCGTATTTGTAAGCCCACCAATCAGAAAACGAAGAACCAGCCACCCCATGTTTTGCCATTTTATCGGCAACTTTATATCCTTCCAGAATGTGTGTAAACGTGTTCACCTTAAAACCATGACGTTCTGCAACTTTCATCAGCATATTAATTTCTCCTTGCTGATAAGAATGACAGGTGATGAAACGTTTGCTTTCAATGACTTCGAGCAGTGCTTCCAGTTCCAGATCTTTTCGATAAGGTTTGCCTGAAGCTTTCAACTTTCCATATTCTTTAGCCTGGGTAAAGTAATCTTCGTAAACCTGCTCAACCCCCATTCTGGTTTGTGGAAATCGTGTTCTGTTGTGATCGCCCCAATTGGATTGTTTTACATTTTCTCCTAAGGCAAATTTTATAAAAGGCGCAGCTTTTTTAAATTTCATCTCTTCAGGAGTCAATCCCCACCGCAATTTTATGATTCCCGATTGACCTCCGATGGGATTGGCAGAACCGTGGAGGATTTGAGAAGTTGTAACACCGCCAGATAATTGACGATAAATGTTTATATCTTCGGAATTGAGAATATCTCCAATCCTGACTTCGGCAGAACTGGCTTGGGTTCCTTCATTTCCACCACGGAAAATTGCAATGTGCGAGTGTTCGTCGATAATTCCACAAGTGAGGTGTTTTCCGCGAGATTCGATTATCGTTGCGCTTCTATCCTGAATATTTTTCCCAATATTTTCAATTTTGCCATTTCGTATCAGAACATCTGTTTCATCTAGGATTCCCTCTTTTTCATTAGTCCAAACGGTTGCATTTTTGAACAAATAAGTTTTTTGAGTTGGTTTGTATTCCCACCCATACGCAAGAAAAGGATAAACAATTTTTCCAATTTCGGCAACTTCTTCTTTTTTATCATTTTTATCTTT
>JANQFJ010000255.1 GCA_028277915.1 Saprospiraceae bacterium | reverse complement strand
AAAACATTATCTTTGAATTGAGAAGCCCAAAATTGTATTAATTTTGGGCTTCTTTTGTTTTATCGGATTTTTTGATTTATTGAAGAATCATTTTGAATTCTTGTTCGTTATAAATAGAACATGAAGAAAATTATACTCCCCATACTTATCCTGTTGGCTGCTGTGGCCATTTTGTCCGCTCAAAATCCTCAAAGGTGTGGATTCGACGAGCTTTTGGAAGATCGAAAAGAACGCTTTCCTGAATTGGTTCGCAAAACCAATGAAATTGAAGATTTTACACAAAACTGGATCACTCAAAATGCTTTTAAAGCTAACGCTCGCGAAGGTGAGATCATCACAATTCCGGTTGTCGTTCATGTTGTTTATACAAAAGAAGAAGAAAACATCTCCGATTTGCTGATCCAATCTCAAATTGAAGTAATCAACGAAGATTTCAGGATGATGAATAACAATGTCCAGTCCATTCCTGAAGAGTTTAAATCAATAACAGCGGACACTGAAATCGAATTTTGTCTCGCTTCACTTAGTCCAGATGGCCTTCCTTCCACAGGAATCACCCGCACAAAAACTGATGTGGAGTGTATCGCAGATATTTTTACGGTGAAAGATGGTCCAAAACCACGACTATTCTACGATCATCTTGGTGGTAAAGATGCCTGGGATACTGATAGTTATTTAAATATTTGGGCAGCTGATTATTGTGGAACTGTTCTGGGAATCGCAACCAGCCCTCCTGTTCTTACGCCTGAAGAAGATGGCGTGGTCATTAATTATAAATATTTCGGAAACAATTGTGAATCTGCATCTTCATATCCTTACCATCTGGGACGAACAGCCACTCATGAGATTGGACATTATTTAAACTTGTTCCACCCCTGGAGTGATTGTGATTCTCCGGAAGGAGATTTTGTGGAAGATACCCCCTGGCAGGAAGAACCCTACGAAGGCTGTCCTTCTCATCCACAAAACAGTTGTAACTCAAATGATTTGTTCATGAATTTCATGAATTATACCGATGACGCCTGCATGTCGATGTTTACAAATGGTCAAAAAATGCGAATGTTAGCCACTCTTGATGGCCCCAGGAAAGGTCTAAAAGAATCCACCGGATGTATATTGTTGCAGGAAAAATTTCCGTTTGATGATGATGCAATTGTGGTTTATCCGAATCCCGCTCAACATTGCATCCACATTGATTTTAACGCAACCATCGACGGTGATGTAATAGTCGAATTAAAAGATGCGATGGGTAAGTTGATTTTCAGGGATATTGAAAGCTCCAGAAGTTTTAGATCTATCGATGCCAATGCCCTCTCAAATGGAGTTTATTTTGTCACTTTTGAAGCAGGAAAAAGGCGGATTACAAAGAAAGTATTGATCGCCAAATGATCAACACGGTCAATTGCAAACATTTTCCATTAATACAATCCTCAATTTTCTTTATCAAAATTTTTTAAAGCCGTATTTTCGCCAATCGTAAAAATGCTTTTATTATTAAAAACCAAAAAACTATGAAAATTCAGTTGTCATTGATTGCCGTTGTCATTTTTTTCCTGGCTTGTAATACCACACAGGACATTCCTGATTTGAGCCAGCTAAAAAAAGAAATCGAAATGGACAAAAATCCTTGTTTTGGAACTTGTCCGCATTATTCATTGACAATTTATGAAAACGGATATGCCTCATTTGAAGGAAAAAGAGACGTTAAAAAAATGGGACTACACACAAAAAAATTGACAACCAAAGAATACGAAGGAATTCATCGTGCTTTTAAAGCCAGCAATTTTTTTGAACTGCAAGACAACTATCCCAGCGATCTTCCGGATGCTCCTAAAACAGTTATCACCTATCACAAAAACGGTGCTTCCAAAACAGTTACAGGTGATTTTACAAGACCTCAAATAGTATTGAGCCTGGACAAGATTCTCTCCCAAATAGCTGAATCAGATAGCTGGACTCCAAAAGCTGCTTCAACTAATGATTGATTTAACACTTTCGTTTAAGGAAATAATAAAATTTGTTGTGTTGAAAAACAGGAAATTGATCTCATCGCTCCTTATTCTCATCTTTTGCTCCGTATTAATGCACAACTCAATTTGTGCTGGAAATTGGAATTCCAATCCTTTTGAATCAATAATTGTTCAAAAAGATACTTTTCAATTAAAAGAAGGAGATTTGTTGTTTCAGGACAGTGATTGCGGACCGTTTTGCGATGCCATTGAAAAAGTAACCTTTGGAATTGACAATGCGAAATTTTCACATATTGGATTGGTTGTAAAAGATCAAAATGGAACGCTCGTCGTATTGGAAGCCATTTCAAAAGGAGTTATTTTAACTTCACTGGATTCATTTCTAAATCGCAGTTTTGATGATGAAAACAATCCTAAAGTAGTCGTCGGCCGTTTAAAACCGGAATACAATCATTTAGTTGATGCTGCCGTCGAAGCTGCTACTCAACAACTGGGAAAACCCTACGATGATATTTTTGATATTCAAAATGATAAATATTACTGCTCAGAATTGATTTATTTAGCCTTCAAAGAAGCCAATAAAGATCAACCGGTTTTTCAGCTCCAACCAATGACTTTCAATGATCCTGATACGGAGCAGGCTTTCGCGATTTGGGTAGATTATTATGAAAAGCTGGGAGAACCTATCCCGGAAGGTCAGCCCGGACTAAATCCCGGTGGTATTTCTCGTTCAAATTTCATCGAAATCGTTCATTATTTCGGGAAACCTGATAGAAAAAAATAGTACTATTTACACGTAACTCAAGGCGTCAAAACCCCGAGAATGCATCCTGATTTCGCCGCTGATAGGGTACTTTTATGAAATCCAGAGTTCCGGGTTTTACATGCAGATAGAAAGAATAAGTACCATTGACCGGCTGCCAGTCCATGCCCAATTCCCAACAATGCAAATCCCTGTAAAATCCTATATCCGGATAAACCAGCCTTTTCAGCCTGAAATCGTACGAAATATTACCAACCCTCAACGACCATTTTTTGGTGAGTTTGATATTTCCACTCATCGAAATAGAGTTTGTACTTACAAAAAAAGTATCTCTGCCATTTGATTGTTTCATCCCAGTTAAAGCAAACTGATGGCTAATCCTGAATCCTCCAAAAATATCCAGAAGGCCTTCATCATACATGCTTGCAGCGGATTTGGGTTTTTTATTGGCAGGTTTTTCTTCTTCTCCATTAAAAATGCTCCGCAATTTATTTACCGTCATTCCTGTGTTGAGTCGCAACGAGGCTCCCTCAAAACGCAAAAGCTTGTTGTTGGTATCCCAGTAAAACTTATTAATTCGACGACCTTCTTCCACATCAAAGGCATAAGGATCAAAAGAAGCATTCAAAGTCAGTGTAGTCAATCCTTTGAAAAAGCGGGTAGTTCCCGCAAGGCTGACCCGGCTGAGCTGAAACGAATCAGCTGCAAAATTGTAATCTCCGTTGACTCTGAAGTTGTCAAAAATTTTGATAATCTTTTCGGTGGAGTCCCGTTTCGACCAAATCTTGGCTTCAAAAATATTGTTGAGCGAGTAATTTAATCGCATGGATTTGCCTCCGGATGGCGTTTTATCATAAATCCCGTTTTCAAAAATATCATACCGCATCGGATCATTATATTCCGATCGGGTATCCGTATCCACATATTGAAAATATCCAAACTTTGGATCGGTATAATCTGGTGTATATCCTAGTGAAACTTCAGGTTTTAAAACATGTCTCAGTCCTCGTATTTTGCCTTTTGAAAATGTTCTTGTACCAAAAATCTGTGTTCTCACTGTAATATTCGCATTGAACAATCGCAAGGGCTTAAATCCTCGTACTTTCAGTTCCTCAATGGACCCGTAGCTGACAGTATCCAGCACCATTTTCATTGTATCCGAATCCGGATCAATCTGAACCCAAGTGGTATCAATTACTAACGCAGGATCCAATTCCTTTTGCACATGATCGAAATACCAAACTTCCTTGTAGTTGACTCCTGGCGTCACATTAAAATACTTAAACAGCTGAAACGAAGCATTGGAATTGGCGGTGTGTTTGATTCCAAATTGTGCATCATCAAGTGTTTGCTGAGTAAATAAAGTAGTATCCGTTGCGGAAAAGCGATTGCGGGCATTGGCAGTGTATTGTAAACTTATTTTTTCAAACCACTTTTCTTTTCCCGTTCCTTTTTTCCTTTTAAAAGGGTAAATCCTCGTCAACTGAAAATCAAGTGTTGGTAAATTTACATCCACTTTTCGGGTTTGAGTATTTTGTGAATGGCTCATTGCCGCCGAAAACCGAATTGGTTTGCCCGGAAACATCCGGGAATAATTTACATTTGATGTATAAGTATTGGTGTATTTACTGTCAAAATCATTTTCATTCACAATCTGATAATTATTCGATTGAATATTAATGCTTCCGCTGAAGCGGTTCAATGGATGTGCTTTAGGGTCTTGAGAGTGTGACCATTGGATAATGAAAGATTTATTGCTTAGTGGAACACCTCTTTGCTCAGATATCCGATCTGAGTAACCGAGGGTGAGATTTCCCCCAAATTTATATTTTTTCTTGTATTTAGAATTCAGTTTTATGCCCCAGGATCCTCTTGTGTAAATATCCCCTGTAACTGTCAAATCCAAATAATCACTTATTGGAAAATACCATCCTACATTTCTCAGGCCGAATCCCCAGGCATCTGAAAACTCGTAATCTCTTGGAAATATTAGCCCTGTACGATCTCCTGTTTTCAATGGGAAAAAGCCGAAGGGCAACCAAAGTGGAGTAGGCACTCCTCCGACCTCCAGGTTTGAAGGCCCAATGACGACAACTTTTTCCGGAACCACTTTTTGTTTTTTGCTTCGAATTCCAAAATGAGGATCGGGGTGATCGCAGGTAGTAAAAATGGCATTTTGGCTGTAAATATGATCATCCGTTTGACCTGCGGCTTCATCTTTTGCATGGATTTTAGCGACTTTGCCCAAAACATAAACATCTTTTTCAATAGTAGTCGCTTCATAAACCAATCCTTTCTTTGATTTAAAATTGTACCTGATGCGCTTTGCATTGAAGGATTGTTCCCCTTCTTTAAAAACAGGATCTCCGCTTATTGTTCCAAGGCTGTCGGGCAATCCCTCAGCCTCAACTATATTATTCCCCCAATCGAAAACGATATAATCTGCGGTGAGTTCCAGGCTGGTGTAGGTTACAATCGCATCGCCATAAAGATGCACTTTTTGGTTTTTGATGTCTAAAATCATGGAATCTTTCGCATCGTAATTAATCGGTGCTTCCAATGAATCTTTTGAATATTTTATTCTTTGATCTTTAGAAGTCAAAGGAGAAGAAAGAATGGAATCTATAGCCACTGGCACGGTATCAGGAGTACTCAAATCAATGTTTTGAACAGGCGTAATCGTGTCTCCTTCCGGTGGTATAATTTGTGCAGTAGACCTTTGCAGATTTGCAAGGAAAAGTAAAATTATTAATAGTAGTTTTGCTTTCAAACGAATTTATACTATTTTGTGTTCGAAGAAGCTTTAACAAAAGCTGTTGACATTCAGCGAATTAGCACTGAATTAAAAAAACATTAAGAAACACTATTAAGCAAACATGTAATGCCAGCTTTGAAGAAAACGACAACCTCGCTCTTTTCATTAACGTTCTTTTTAGCGTTTTTGCCCGCTTACTTAATTCACTTTAACACTTCAAAAAAAGTTACAGCCGAGCACGACTTTTTTCATAAAAATATTGAAAAAACAACTCCAGAACATTTCCCTTCTGATACGATTTTCAGCAAAGATATCAAAGTAGCGCAAAATAGCGACGACTATCGCATTCAAAAGGTAGTTATTGATGCAGGTCATGGTGGCCGTGACGGAGGTTGCAGCGGAAAGCATTCCAGTGAAAAACACGTTTCTCTCAATATTGCATTAATGGTTGGAAGGACGATTGAAGCCCATTATCCTGACGTAGAAGTGATATTTACACGCACAACTGACGTTTTTGTTCCGCTCAATAAAAGGGCCGAAATAGCCAATAAGAACAATGCTGATGTGTTTATTTCAGTGCATTGCAATTACATACCCAATGCCAGTTATGTTGATGGTTCTGAAACTTATGTACTCGGGCTTCATCGAGCCAAAGACAACCTCGCTGTTGCCAAACGGGAAAATGCATCGATTTTTTATGAAGAAAATTATAAAGAAAATTACGACGGCTATGATCCCAATTCTCCTGAGGGACATATCATTTTGTCGATGTTTCAAAATTCTTATTTAGAGCAAAGCATTTCTTTGGCTAATAAAATTGAAAACAACATTAAAAATGATGCAGGTCGTAAAAGTCGTGGTGTAAAACAAGCTGGTTTTTTAGTTTTGAGAAAAACAACGATGCCAAGCGTATTAGTCGAATCGGGCTTTCTCAGCAACCCAGCGGAAGATCGTTTTCTCAACACCGAATACGGACAACAACAAATCGCCAAAGCCATTTTTAATGCTTTCTCGGAATATAAAAACGAAGTTGAAGGAAATTTGGCAGGTTTTACGAAAAAAGATCAGGTGGTTGCATTGGCTCCAAGCTATAAAACCGTTTCAGCTCCTACCAAAGTCAGGGAACCCAAGATGATAAAATCTCCCTCCCGCAAAGCTGTCCCCAAAAGTAAAGATCATTCTGCGAAAGGATTAAAGCCATCTTTAATCATTCCTTCAAAATCTTCGGATAAAGTAAAATCCTCAAAAGCCGCTATCCCAATTGTTAAAGCCCCCAACAAAGAAAAAGAAGTAGTTTTCAAAGTACTTTTAGAAGTCACCGACCAATTGGCGGACACCAAACAAGCAAAATGGAAATCAATCAATTATTCCATTCAGGTTTTAAAAGAAGGCAAATCGTTTAAATACCTGGCTATTGGTTTTAAATCTTATGATGAAGCTTCAAACGCCAAAAAGCTTTTACGAAACAAAGGATTTGAAGACGCTTTTGTTGTTGCTTTTCAAAATGGAAAGCGTATTAAAATAGAGGATGCTTTAAAAAATAATTAACCACCAACCTTTCTATTTATATCAACTTATCTAGCTCCACTTTGTTTTATAATGCATTGAAAGCAATTTTTAAGCATTGCTTTGTGTAAAATCTAATTACTGAACACCTGAATTTTTATTAGTTTTTAATAAAAAAAGTGATCTTTGAGCCAATTTTGTAAAATGGACCAAAAGATCACAAACCTGTATACCTATGGCAGCTAAAAAGACATTCTTTTCTCATGAAACAAAGATTGGGATTTTGGCAATAGTTTCTATCGCACTTCTTATTTGGGGTTATACTTATTTGAAGGGTAGAAATATGTTGACAACTTCTAATTTCATGTACGTTGAGTATCCAAAAGTGGATATGCTGGCTGTTTCGTCACCTGTTTTAATAAATGGCTTTCAGGTTGGTGTGGTAGCCGAAATGTACCTCAAAGAAGAGGATATGCGTACCATTGTGGTTGTCCTGGATATCAATCGCGATGTGAAATTTCCTAAAAATACCGTTGCTGAAATTGTTAGCACAGATATTACAGGGGGCAAGGGAATTCGACTTGCTTTTGACAAACCCTGCAATGGAGATGACTGTGCCCAAAATGGTGATTACCTCCAAGGTCGGGTAAAAGGATTGTTGGGCTCCATGGTGCCGCAGGATGATCTAAAACTTTACCTGGATCAGCTTTCCGGAGCTGTGACCGGAATTGTAGATACCCTTGGAACTAAGATGTCTAATCCCGATGCCAAAGGACTCGGAGAATCCATTAGAAATTTTAATGAACTCACCGCCAATCTCAATGCACTCATTGTAGCTTCCAGTAGAAGTATCCAAAATACAATGGCACACTTGTCTTCGGTAACTGGTAAGATCGAGGAAGAAAATGAAAAAATAGGTGAACTATTGACAAATTTTGCTGCCTTCAGTGATAAGCTCAACAAAATTGAATTGGAAAAAACCATGTCCAATCTAAACGGAACGATGTCCAGTGCCGACTCAGCTATGCTCGAACTTAAAACAACGCTGCAAACTGCCAACGATGCCCTGGGCAAAATTTCTGACCTCGTTGATGATGTTAAAAAAGGAGAAGGTACTATTGGGAAGTTGTTTACAAACGATTCTCTTTACCACAATCTTAATAACGCAAGCCAGCAATTAGAAGTTTTGCTCAATGATTTCGAAGAAAAACCTTACCGGTATATGCCTTTTAAAAGCCGAAATAAAACGCTTCGACAGGACAAAAAAGATGCAAAAAAAGAAGGGAATTAATTAGAAAGCAGTTATTGGATATTAGTTATTAGTTGACAAGGTGATTGCTCCTTTGCTTATCAGACAAAACACTCATCCAATTCATTTCGTCCTCCTTCCTCCCTTTCTGCATCCCTCCATTTTCTAATAAACATTCACCTCCGGGGTCAGCTCAATACCAAATTTTTCTTTGACAGAATTTGCAACATTTTGCGCATGACTAAGCAGTTCCTGGCCAGAAGCCCCTCCATAATTGACCAAAACAAGCGCTTGCTCTGTGTGGCATCCAACATTTCCTACTCGCTTTCCCTTCCAGCCACATTGCTCAATGAGCCAGCCAGCAGGAATTTTTATACGGTCATTAGGTGATTCGTAAAATACAACGTCAGGGAACTGTTTTCGCAGCTCTTCAAAAGTAGTGCGATCAATTTCAGGGTTTTTAAAAAAACTTCCAGAGTTGTTCAAAATTGCAGGATCTGGAAGCTTAGATGAACGAATTGTTATGACTGCATTGCTAACATCTCTTGGAGAAGGATTTTTGACTCCCATCTGTTTTAATGTGCTTTGAATAGCACCGTAAGCAATATTGATTTTTGGATTTTTCGAAAGCCTGAGGTACACTTTAGTGATGCAATATTTACCTTTCAAGTTCCTTTTAAAAATACTATCACGGTAAGCAAATTGGCAATCCTCCTTTTTAAAAGTAACTGTTTTCCCTGTTGCTAAGCCAACAGCTTCCAGTTTGACAAAAACGTCTTTCAATTCAATTCCATATGCACCGATATTTTGAATAGGCGCAGCTCCTACCAATCCTGGTATCAAAGAAAGATTTTCAAGTCCTCCTAATCCTTTTCCAATACTCCAAAGCACTAATTCGTGCCAGTTTTCCCCAGCTCCTGCTTCGATGATCGCATAATCATCAGTTTCTTCGACAATCGATTTTCCTAAAATATTATTTTTTATGACCAAAGCATTCAAATCTTTAGTCAACAGAATATTGCTGCCACCTCCCAAAATGATTACCGGCAAAGTAGTTTTCATCAAAACTCTGCGCAAATCGGCAACGTTGTTAGCAAGCACAAAAGCACTAGCCCTGACGCTAACGCCAAAAGTATTGTAGGACAATAAGGAATAGTTGAATTGAAATTCTGACATAAGGCCGCAATGTAGGAAAAAAGCAGGATTTGTCGGGACTTGATTAAGTATTATTTAAAACAACATATTTTATTCCCAAAAGCCCTTTATGAATTGCTATCCTAACCACATCGCCCTTCTTTTTATTTGGAAACGGATTGTGTTTTGATTTTAATTGTAAAACTTCTTGATCCATCACAAGGACAATTTTATAACCGGCAATTTTAACATCCTCTCCTTTTAAAACACCATATTTTTCTGAGATATAGGCTTCAACATTTTCCAGCACAACTTCTTTATACTCGGGAGTGCTGAAATCCATACAACGATTGGCAAGATTTATCAGCAAAGGCATAAAAATTATACTCAAAACAATCAGAATCATATAAATCCGCATCTTTTCAAAAGATTCTAAAATTCCCTTGCTAAATCTTTTTCCCAAAAAAATCCCCAACGCTAAACCAAATCCAAAAGCATAAGCAAATAATAATTTTGGATTCAATATTCGGTCAAAATGCTTCAATTCAAAGACATACAATACCATTGCTCCTAAAAAAATTATAATCCCAATCCCGACTTTCAGATATCCGGATTTGTCTAACTTTATCCGATTACTACCGCCGTATGGTCCAATGTTGAACATTTATAAATTAAGGGTTAAGTGGTTAATAGTTAAGGAGTTATATGATAGAGGTTTTTAGTTAAAAGTTTCTAATTGCAACGAGGCTTTCTTCATCCTCCTTTATCGGCCCTCCGTCTTCCATTCTATGTCTCACATCCTCCATCCCCGTCCTCCATTTTCCTTTTTCCATCTACCTCCTTCACGTCGATTCAAACTGCAATTTAGCTAAGCTGCTGTAAGCTCCATTATCAATAAGAGAAAGTTCATTGTGTGTTCCTTGTTCTACAATTTTTCCATTATCAATAACGTAAATGCAATCAACATCGCGTATAGTAGCCAAACGATGAGCAATTATGATGGAAGTCCGGCCTTTCATAAGATTGTTAAGAGCTTCCTGTACTACTTTTTCGGATTCCGCATCAAGAGATGAAGTCGCTTCATCAAGTAACAATACAGATGGATTTCTCAAAATAGCTCTTGCTATAGCGATGCGCTGGCGTTGCCCTCCGGAGAGCTTGATCCCCCTTTCTCCGACAATAGTATCCATTCCTTCCGGAAACGTGGAAATAAACTCCCATGAATTGGATTGTTTGGCTGCTTCTATGATTTCTGTCTCATCAGCATCGGGTTTTCCATAAAGAATGTTTTCCCGAATGGTGCCTCCAAATAACAAAACTTCCTGCGGCACGATTGCAAAATTATGGCGATATTCAGAAATATTGTAATCAAAAATACTTTTGTCATCCAATAAAATATCACCATCATCAATTTTATAAAATTGAAGCAACAATTGAACGATCGTGGACTTTCCGGCTCCGCTTGGCCCAACCAGTGCTACTTTTTGTCCAGCTTTTATTTTAACATCAATCCCTTTTAATACAACCACATCATCTCGTGTAGGATAAGAAAAATGGACATCGCGGTATTCGATATTTCCTTTAAATCGCACCAATTCCCTATCTGGTTTGTTTTCGATATCGATTTCACTTTCTGTATATAAAATTTCTCTGACGCGCTCCGTAGCTCCTATGGCACTCAACAATTGCGTATAAAAATTGCCTAGCCCCGCAATGGCTCCCCCAAGTATAGCCGTATAGGCTACGAAAGAAATCAACTCCCCAGCGGTGATTGTACCGGCCTGCACCATAATCGCCGCTTGCCAAACGATAAAAAATAGTGCTCCAAACAAAATCGACACAATGAAAACAGAAAACAAAGCACGCCCCTGTGCAAATTTGAGCGCGATTTTTACCATACTATTCACCGATTTTTTATATCGTGAAATTTCAAACCATTCGTTGGTAAAAGCTTTTACCGTGTTGATGGATTGCATACTTTCACTCAGGATGATATTGGTATCCGCAAGTTGGTTTTGGCGTTCCTTTGAAAGTTTTCGGATATATCTTCCAAAAAATATTGCCCCAATGACAATCACCGGAAAACTACTCAGCATGATTAAAGCTAATCTAGGAGTAGTCACAGCCAGCAAAATTATTCCAACAATCAGAATAATAATTTGCCGTAAAAATTCAGCTAATGTAATTGAAATAGCATTGTACAATTGTTCAACATCAGCAGTCAGCCGACTGATCAATTCTCCTACCCTGCTCTTTTCAAAAAAAACAATAGGCAAAGCCACTAATTTTTCATAAAGCGCTTTTCGGACATCAGCGATTCCTTTTTCACTCACTTTTGCAAACAAAAGCACTCGGGTATAAGACACCAATCCTTGCGCTACTAAAATGATCAGCAAAACCCAGCCCATATTGCCAAGCGTCAAATCAAGCTTGGAAGTCCCCTGGGCAATATCCACCATTTGTCCCATCAAATATGGAAACAGCATAAAAACCAAACTGGACAGGAAAAGTAAAAACATTCCGGCCACCAACATCCAGCGATATGGCCTGACAAATTCAAATATTTTCAAAGCCTGTCTGAAAGTTTCACGCGTCAGCTTCACTTTTGGAGTATCATCTAAATCTCTATTTCCAAATCTTTTTGCCATAGTTATTTTTTCGAAGCACAAAAATACATCATTAAAACGGTTTTTAGACTATCTAGGTTTTAAATGACATTTTTGTGAAAAATGCGAGATTTTTTTGTGAATTGATTTTTGTGGATTAAATTTAATCTAAGATCATTTGATGACATCCCAAAACCGACCTCATGTCTACTGATTTTAGATTTTCAAAAAATCATGCGATAGCCTTATTGCTTGTAATATCGCCGTTTCTTTTGAAGGCACAGTGTGCTCCCCGAGTTCAAATTTTCGACAAATTTATGCTCATTTTTGATGCTTCAGCCACTCCTGACGATATTGTAAAAATTGATTTAGAAATTACAGATGGGCCAAATGGATCGGGACTCGAAGTATTCAGGATTTCAAATATTTGGCAAACCTTTCAAACTTTTGAAGAAGCTGTTCTAAATGGAAAAGTCACGCTCCACTTTGCAGATGAATCTTCAATGGAATGTGAATACATAAATGGGTTTTACCAACAACCTTTAGCAGCGGAACTGAGTGCTTTTAATGTTCATCTAATGGGTGATGATGTGTTTTTATCCTGGTCCACTGAATACGAAAACAATAATGCAGGATTTGAAATTGAACGTTCATTTGATGGCTTATTATTTGACAGAATCGCTTTCCGCAATGGTGCTGGCAACAGCGATGAAAAGTCGTGGTATTATTTTGAAGATGAAAACATCAAAAATACAGCGCTGAAGAACATAGTTTATTACCGTTTAAAACAAATCAGCTATGACCAAAGCCATTCTTATTCAGAAATTTTAGATATTGATTTGAAAATTGACATTACTGGTTTTAAAATCACTAAAATTTTAGGCCGGAACAGCCCTGATCGAATCATCAAAGTGTATTTTCA
>JANQFJ010000224.1 GCA_028277915.1 Saprospiraceae bacterium | reverse complement strand
TGAACTCATGAATACTGTGCCCACAACCTAGTGCAATTCGGCGCTTTCGACTCATATTTAAAACTTCAGGGTTACTTCGTTCATGAGGAGTCATGGATTGGATGATCGCCTCTACTTTGTTGAAAGCCTTATCATCAATATCGAGGTTTTTAGTCAGTTTACTCATTCCGGGTATCATGTTCATCAAGCTTTTGATGTCTCCCATTTTTCTGATTTGATTGAGCTGACCTACAAAATCGTTGAAATCAAATTTGTTTTTCTTGATTTTGCGTTCAATGCGCTTGGCTTCTTTTTCATCAAATTGTTCCTGAGCTTTTTCGACGAATGAAGTAATATCACCCATTCCCAAAATCCTTTGAGCCATTCGATCAGGGTGGAAAACATCCAGCGTCTCCATGGTCTCACCAGTGCTGACAAATTTTATAGGCTTGCCAACGGTGTATTTGACAGTAAGTGCTGCACCACCGCGAGTGTCACCATCGAGTTTGGTGAGTACGACTCCATCGTAATTCAGGCGTTCGTTGAAGTTTTTAGCCGTTTCGACAGCATCCTGACCGGTCATAGAATCAACAACAAAAAGTGTCTCTGAAGGCTGAACTGCTTCTTTGATATTTGTTATCTCCTGCATCATTTCCTCATCGATTGACAACCGTCCAGCTGTATCCACGATGACTACATCAAAGCCATGAACCTTAGCGTGTTTGATTGCATTGAGTGCGATTTCAACAGGGTTTTTGTTCTCAGGTTCTTTATAAATCGGGACATTGATTTGTTCTCCTAATACAGTCAACTGATCAATCGCAGCAGGACGGTAAACATCACAGGCAGCCAGCAAGGGTTTCTTTTTGCGTTTTCCTTTTAAATGAAAAGCCAGCTTTGCGGAAAACGTAGTTTTACCAGAACCTTGCAATCCTGCGACCAAAACAACCCCTGGATTGCCAGAGGTATTAATCCCAACAGATTGACCTCCCATCAATTCAATCAATTCGTCTAAAACGATCTTTACCATCAATTCTCCCGGCCTAACTGCCGATAAAACATTTTTAGTGCCGAGTGCTTCTTCCTTTACTTTATCAGTAAATTCTTTGGCAATTTTATAGTTGACATCGGCTGCAACCAATGCTCTGCGAATTTCTTTGATCGACTGGGCAACGTTAATTTCCGTAAGTCTTCCTTGACCTTTTAGCGTCTTAAAAGCACTTTCCAGTTTGTCATTTAAACTTTCAAACATATCATTTCAAATTTATGAATCGCAAATATAATGATTTGAGAAAATAGATAACGAGATTATGTGAAAATAGTTTGGTTGATTTAGATAATGACTAAAGGCTAATTTGAAATGGAAAGCATTTGAATTGACAATTTTGACATATTACAACGAACCTAACACAACGATGGTCTGAGAAAATCATCGTAATTTGAAGATTCAAAAGACAAGCTTATATTTTACAGGGAAGTTTATTCCAATTCAAAACTGATTTTTATTGGGAAGGTAAGTCTTCCTTGGTAGTCATCTGAAATAAACCTAAAAATGTTAAGTTTTTTATATGCCTCAGATAAAGCAACCTCCAAAGATTCAATATTCCCTTTTGCAAAAGTTAATGTCGCTTTGGAAAGATCAGGGTTTATGAAAATAACCGCTCTCACCAATCCCTGTTCTCCCTTTTCTCTTGCCTCCAGAGGATAATCGACAGTTGAGGCTAATAAATGGTTGAGTAGTGTGGCTAGTCTATGCTCTTGCACTTCCATAGATTCCCCATAAGTATCTGTTTCGTCAGTGATAAACAAATTGTCATAAGATCCAAAAAAGTCCTGGCAATAAGCATTAGCCACAATCAATATGGAGAGTAAAGTCGTTAGAAATAGGTTGCGTTTCATATTATCTCAGCTTTTCAATGTTAACTCAATGTTAACTCAATGTCAATCTAAAGTTAACTTATTTTCCTTTTAAGTGCTAATTTTATCACCAAAAGATGCTGGATTTCATTTTTGGAAATAAAAAAATCCTCCTTCGACAATCAAATCGAAAGAGGATTTTTCTTTTTAAGTAGTTCGAATTACTTTTGAAGCCTCTCTTGTGGGATGGCCATTTCATTCGAAATATGTGGAAAATCCTTCTCTTTGCTCCATTCCGTTTCATATCTTTTTAATTGTGTGGGAATGAAGTTTTTTGCTTCAAGTTTGCCATTTATTTTGTCCATATCTTTTTGAGAAGTGACAATCGGTGCTTTTTTGTTAATCAATTCGCTAACGCGATCGAGTAATTCTTTTTCATTGCTTGGATCAAGAGGGTTCAGCCCAACTCTTGCTTTCCACGCTCCCATTTCAACATTGATAACGATGGCATATGAATCTCCGGCTTTTAGCTCAGTAGTAACAAATTCTTTGTCTTCCGAAGAAACCCAGAAAAGCTGTTCACCCGGATCGCATTCATACCTCATGTAATTTTTTCCTTTGAACTGCCCAATAAATTTGTCATTGTGAAAATATTGAAATGATACAGCTTTTCCAAAATTGGTAACTCGTACAAAATATACCACAGCTTTTCCTTCAGCTGGAGGAGTGAATCCCTGTGCATGAAGATTGGAAAAGTAGACAAAAAAGAAACTAGAGAGGATTAAAAAAAATGCTGTTTTCATTGTTTTTTGTTTTAATGATAAAAACGGTCAAAATCAATGAAATATACGATATTTTTATCTTTTGCAGCGGAAAGAAAAGTTTAAACTTTTATTAAAAAAAGATGTGCAAATTAATTCCAACTTTAGTGCAATATTCAATCGCAAAAAACCAATTCAGGAGCTTGGCTCAATCTTCCAAAAACGATTGCATTTTGGTTGAATTCCTTTCCCAGCTCGATAGCTTCTTTTTTTGAAATGTCGAGAATTAAAAGGCTTTTTTCGGCCTTCCAACTTTCATCAGAAGGATTGCCAACTCCTTCGCAAAATCGCCATTTCATTGATTTTGTTTTTTGAATCAGTGCTTCGTGTCGAAGATTGTTTTCGTCTTTGGAAAGTATTGAAGAAAATGGATTGGATGCGCTTACAAAAGCCCAGGTGAATGAATTATTGTCAAAAAGGAAGACATTTAAAGGCTGGTTCAATTCACCAATTTTTATGGCTAATTCAGGGTTTTTAGTGGAATACGTAGTATTTAGATAGGCTTGTAGCACATGTTGGTCTATATTCAGCGAATTATGATCCATTGTTCTTAATTATAAATAAACTAAAATTGTACCTTTGCGGAGATTTTTTTCAAACGTATGTAAAAACTGATAAATAGTCAAATTAAACATACTAAAAAAATACAATGGATAAAAATAATATAATCGGGCTGTTATTAATTTTTGCGCTATTGTTTTTATGGACTCAGTTCAATTCTCCTTCAGAAGCAGATTTGATCGCGCAGCGTCAGCAGGATTCCATCCAAAGGGTAACCGATTCAATTGCAAATGCAAAAATCGCAGAAGCGAAAAAAGAGGTTGAATCGACCGATAATCAAATAGTTGAGTCAGTAGAAAATGATTCTGCAAAAATTGCAGAACAAAGTAGTCTTTTTGGTGTGTTTGCACCAAGTTCTATTGGAAAAGAAGTCATTGATTCTATTTCAAACGATGTTTTTACGGTCTATTTTACGAGCAAAGGAGGGCGTATAAAAGAAGTCGTTCTTAAAGATTACAAAAAAGTATTGCTGGATAGTTTAAAAGATGAATACAAGGTTCCGCTGCGTTTGATGGAAAATGAAAAGAATCGTTTTGAGTATATCCTTCCGGTTTCAGATGCTCAGCGAGGTACGGTCAACACAGGAGAGCTGTTTTTTAAAGCTGAAAAGTCTTCTAATTCAATTGTTTTTCGTGCTGATGCAGGTGAGGGCAAGTATTTTGAACAAAAGTACACGATTGCACCGGATAGTTATAATATTGATTATGATGTACAACTGGTTGGTTTAAACAATCACCTCAACCAATCTTCTGATGCTATAAAATTAAAATGGGTCAACTGGCTGGACAAAATTGAAAGGAGCGTTGCATATGAAAGAAACTATACCAGCATTTATTACAAACCCGTTGATGACGATACTGATCATTGCTCCTGCACTGGAGCTGATCAGGAAGATGCTAGTGGTGCCAAAATTAAATGGGTGTCCAATGTCAACCAGTTTTTCAACTCCTCTCTGATTGCAAATAATTTTTTCAAATCCGCCGATATGGAAATTGAAATAGTCCCGGAAGATGCTGCAGAGTTGAAAAAAATGGTAACTAGTTTTGCTGTCCCTTTAGGTGGCGATAGCGGAAACAGCGCTTCCATGAAATTTTATGTCGGGCCTAATAAATATGAACTTTTACAGGCTTACGACATGGAGTTGGAAGAGATTATCCCTTACGGGACGAGTGTTTTTGGTACTGTAAATCGACACATCATTCGTCCGTTGTTTGATTTTCTATCACGTTTTATTGGGAGCAAAGGGATCGTGATTTTGGCTTTGACCCTTTTGGTTAAAATATTGCTTTATCCCTTGACTTACAAGATGTTACACTCTCAGTCAAAGATGGGGGCTTTGAAGCCTCAATTGGCTAAAATGAAGGAAAAATTTCCTGATGACCAGCAGAAACAACAGATGGAGTCCATGAAACTCTACCGTGAGTTTGGAGTGAATCCGTTAGGAGGGTGTTTTCCGATTGTTCTTCAAATGCCGATTTGGTTTGCTTTATATCGTTTTTTCCCCGCTTCGATAGAATTTCGCCAGGCAAGCTTTTTGTGGGCGACTGATTTGTCATCTTTTGACGTGTTCTGGAAATTGCCGTTTGAGTTACCATTTGGAATGGGAGCTCACATTAGTATGTTTACGCTATTATGGGCGTTTACTACAGTTATTTATACGTTTTACAATTCTAGACATATGGATATGTCAGCCAATCCGATGATGAAATATATGCAGTATTTTATGCCGATCATGTTTCTCGGTTTTTTCAATAGCTATGCCTCCGGATTGACTTGTTATTTGTTTTTCAGTAATATTTTCAATATAGGCCAAACACTGCTCACTAAAAATCTTATCATCGACCAGGAAAAAATTAAGCGAGAACTGGAAGCTTATAAAAAGAAGCCTAAGAAGAAGGGAGGATTTTCTCAACGTTTGGAAACTGCGATGAGGGAGGCGCAAAAACAGCAAGCTGAAAAAGAAGCTAAAAAAAATAAAAAGAAGAAGTAGGGGGGAGTTTATGGTTTGTGGTTTTAAAATAATATAATATTCTCTTTGCAATTTTGCAAGGCTATAGTATTAATAGGGTCGTTTTATGAAACCAGTATTTGTAATAGTATTTATTTTTCTGTTGGCGGCTTGTTCAAACACTACCGAAAAGACAAAAACGGCAGAAGATTCAGCGATAGAAAAAGAAGTTTTGGTAGTTGATTCTGCTTTAGTTGAAAATTCCGACTCCACGGTAAAGGAAAAAATTGTAACCGAAGAGCCTGATGATGAAGATGTATTGGAAATAATTTTTGAGTATAAAAAATCCCCTTGTTTCGGAAATTGTCCCGTTTTTACTGTTCAGCTTTTTTCAAATGGTAGGATCATTTATGATGGAAAATTTCATGTTGAAAAAAAAGGACTTTTCGAATCAAATGTCAATGATAGTTTCATTTATACCATTTTTCAGGAGGCTGAAAAGATCGGTTTTTTTGAAATGAGTAAAACCTATCCTGAAGACGGTACCGTCATTGCCGATTTGCCAAAAACTGTAACTTACCTCAAAAAAGGAGAAAAAGAACACAAAGTCATTAACTCCTTTGCAGCTCCAAAAGATTTGCTAAATTTTGAGCAATATTTGAATGAAAAAATTGACAGTTTGTATTGGACGAAAGTAGAAAATTAGTTTTTTACAAATTGCTTTGAAATAATTTTCCCGTTAATCAAAATAGCCAATTGATAAACTCCGTTCGGTAACTCTCCAATACTAATCACAGCTTGGCAAGATTGCAATTTTGATTCTTTTATTTTGCTTCCTTTCGAGTCAAATATTTTCAAAACCCAATCTTTACAAATTTCAAGGTCATCAATTTTAATATACATTTTTTGATTCACTGGATTAGGAAAGACATCGATCTTGACATTTTTTGAAGCTGTTTCAAATGTTTTTACTAATAATGGAAAACTTCCCAATTTCAAAGTTTTATTTGAAACTATTTGGCCGCTTTCCATTCCTCCGGCAATGTAAAGTATAGTGTCATTGACAAAAGCCACACCCCTTAAATCCATAGGAATTTCAGGGTACTCATGTGTCTGGTATGTGTTGTTGGAATGATGTAGGTATAAGAGGCGATGATTAGGCTCAACGCCTTGGCCGTTATTATATGCAATGCCGTTGTAATTATAAGTGTTGTCTGACCCTCCAATCCAAAAAAGGTGGTCCTGGAATTGAATAAAAGCACCGGGGCGATAAGCTTTGATACTTGAATCGAGGATAAAAGAAGACCATTCAATTTCAGTTGGATTATCAGGATTGATGATGCCTTTTCTCATGTGTTTTTGAATCGCAAAATCACCATTCCGGGCGCCTCCAAAATAATAAATCGTATCGTTAAATATCAATCCTGCCGCTCCAAAAGCAGGATAAGTACTCCCATTCGGAACCGGAGTGCCTTGGCTCCATTGATCGGTCGATGGGTTGTAAATCTGAACATTGGTTACATTTTGTGAATTGCTCCATCCAGTGACTACATAGATGAGGCTATCCCTCCAAACTGCCTGAACCTGGTCATCAATCGGAACCGGAATTGCTGTTCCATCAGGAAGATATGAATTGGTCTGAGGGTCATAAATGTGAACTTTGTCGGAAGAAGTTTCATTACCGTTTGAAAAAACGTGATATCCGCCGATAATGTAAATCAAATCACCAACTCTGCTTGCGGATGCTGCAATTTTTCCGAGTGCGTCAGGCAATGGTGGGATAGATTCCCATTGATCTGTTTGAGTGCTGTAACGAAAAGAACGCAAATGAATCCCACTGTACAATTTTGTCGAATCCAGGCCAGCAAATGAATAAACATAGGGGACTCCATTGACGTATCCTTCCACCACAGCATTGTTGGTGACACGTTCTGGCGTAGGACTCATTTCAGTGATTTGAGCGGATAATGTGAAAACCAAATAAGAAAAAGCAATGGTTAGAAAAAGCCTGAAGTTCATAAATTATGGTTTAAGTTTGATTTTTTGAAAATTATTATCCACAGTGAAAATAAAAACAGGATTTCCTGCAATTTCAATTATTTTGAAATCGATATCCTCATCATCAACCACACTTTTTTTTGGTTGAAAAGGGAGACCATAAAATAAGACATTGCAAGTATGATAAGTGTCAATCCATTGACCTTTTTTGTGTTGTGTTAGAACTACTTCCTTTTTTGTTCCAACAAATTCAAAATCTTTTAAACTAAAATCATTCTTTGTATAATTAAAACCGTCACCGGCATCTTCATAAAGCTGACTGTATTCCTTTCCGTTTTTAAAATAAACGTGTAGCATCAATTCATCAGCAGGCTTTTCACCGCAGTTTTGAAAAATTGGATAATGTGGAATCACACTTCCGGCTTTTACGAAAAATGGGATTTGTGATAATGTGGTATTCACTTCAACGCGTTGATCTCCGTCGAATACTTCCGCCGTCCAGTAATGATACCAAAACCCTTTAGGAAGAAGAATACTTTGATTTTCCGATCCTTTTTCCAATACTGGACTGATCAAAAGGTGATTTCCAAAAATAAAAGCTATATCATTTTTAGGAATATCTTGGTTGGATGGTGAAAACGGTTTTGTCATAGGTGTGCCGTTTTCGACAAATTGCCAGATCGTGGTATAAATATAGGGCAACAATTGATAGCGCAGCTCAATGGCATATTTCGCTAAATCATTGATTTTGTCTCCGAAGATCCAGGGTGTAAACTCTTGAGTTGAATTTTTGTCAATAGATTGATCGGATTTTACAAGGTGATTTTCGGCAAAGAACAATGGTTGAAAAACTCTGTACTGCAATGTCCTGATGAATAATTCTCCATCAATGTGCAATTCAGATGATCCATTTGAAATCATTTTTGCGACAAAAGGACGACGGTGATATTTCAGTTTCAAAAGCCCTTCAATGGTTGCCTGTGTCATTTGGCTGTTGTTTGTGTTCGGAATTTCGAAAGGTTCTTTAGTCATATCCCAAAAGCCTGCAACCCGATTTTTTGAATACATAATTCGATAAAGATGTCCCCACCAGCTTTTTACTTTAGGACTCGTGAAATTTGGCAACACATGTTTGCCGGAATCAGATTCCTCAACAATCAATTCTCCATCTTGCGTTTTGCAGTAATAATCTCTTTTTAATCCTTCCAAAAAAATTGAGTCATTTTCGTTAAAATTTAATTTACTATCAACTCGGAGAATTGTTTTGATTCCCTTTTCTCTTAGAATGCGGATTTTTTCGGTAGGGTTTGGAAAACTGCCCTTGGACCAGTTGAAGTTTTTGTGGTTTTCCAAAAAATCAATATTCAAAAAAAAAGTATCACAAGGGATTTTTCGAGCTCGAAATTTATTGGCAATTTGGATAGGTTCGTTACTTGCATCCAAAACTTGATGAAATCCCAATGCCCAAATAGGGGGGAGTGCTGGTTGTTCGGCTGAAAAGCAAAGCTTCATTGAATTTTCCTGATTTTGTACTTCTATGCTCTTACTCATTTCTTGTATCCTTTTAAATAATGATTAAAACTTGAAGCTTCGTAAATCACCTTTTCAAGTTCTTTTTTTTCATTCTTTAATTTTTCAACAGTCCAGTTAAAATAATTTTTTAAGGCATTTAATGCCGGTTCCCTGAGTTTTTCAATACTTTCGATATCAAAGTACAAACGCCCTGTTCGCCTCATAAAAAAATCCCTGGCATTGAAGACCAATTCATGGTGAACACCAAACCATAACTCAGCAAGTCCCAGCCTTAGTTCAGGATCATAATGCTCCATTTTTTGAAACTGATCAAGAATGACTTTCGTTTGTTTTCCATAATAAGCTATGAGGTACTTTGCATAATATTCATCAATGTTATATTGAGCCAATTGATTTTTAATTGTTTTTTTGTATTCCTTAACTTCATCAGTGTTGCGAAAAGGCCCACCAGTAAACCTGATTTGATCCGTAAAACAATCTTTAAAACTAAGTTGATGTTTTATGTGCAATTTATCCGCAACGAGGTTGACAATCTTTTCGGCCATTTTGCGGTAACCGGTTAATTTTCCACCTGCAATGGATAACAAGCCATTAGGAGACTCAAATATTTCGTCTTTTCTGGAAATTTCGGATGTTGACTTCCCTTCTTCATGTATCAAAGGCCTTAAACCAGCCCAGCTTGAAATGACATCATTTTTATTCAAATTGAGAGTTGGGAATACTCTATTTGTGGCACCAATTAGATAATCGACGTCTTCACTATTTGCCACGACATGGTTAATATCTCCTTCATAGGATGTATCCGTTGTACCAATATATGTCGCTTTTCCCCTTGGAATAGCGAAGATCATTCTACTATCTGGTGCATCAAAATAGACGGATTGCTTTATAGGAAACCGTTCATGTGAAATTACGATGTGAACGCCTTTTGAAAGGATAAGGTGTTTTTGATCGAGTGATTTATTAATCTGCCTCAGCTTATCTACCCAAGGACCTGCTGCGTTAACCACTATTTTAGAAGTAATTGAAAATCGATCTTGGGATATTTCATCGATACATTCAATTCCAGAAACCTTTCCCCGGCCATCGTAGCAAAAATCTTCTGCTCTCAGATAATTGAGACAAACTGCACCAAAACTTACGGCCGTTTTAATGATTTCAATGGTCAGCCGGGCATCATCAGTTCGATATTCCGAGTAGAGGCCACTTCCTTCAATAGTTTCGGGATTTAAAAGAGGTTCGAGTTTTAAAGTTTCCTCCTTGGTCAACATTTTTCTTTGATCTACTTTTTCTACACCAGCCAAAACATCATAAACCATCAAACCAAGAGATGTGGTTATTTTTCCAAAAGTTCCATTTTCGGTGATTGGCAAGAGCATTTTTTCTGATGTGACGAGGTGCGGAGCGAGTTTATGAACTATAGCCCTTTCTCTTCCAACTTCTCTGACTAAAGCAATTTCAAATTGTTTTAAATAGCGCAATCCCCCGTGGATCAGTTTTGTAGATCTACTGCTGGTTCCTGATGCAAAATCCTTTTTTTCCACTAAAGCGACTTTCATACCGCGCGAAGCTGCATCAAGCGCTATTCCTGCACCAGTAATGCCACCACCGATAATGACGAGATCAAAATCTTCCTTTTGAAGCTTGGAGATGATCTCAGGGCGATTCACAGCAGAGAGTAGGAGGTTCATATTGTGAAAGATTAGCTCCAATCCAGGAGTAAAATATTGTGGAAAGGTTATTCCTTTTTGTCCAAATCAATGATGCCAAGGTCCTGTGCTCTTTTTTCCCAGTTTTTTCGAGCTAATTTTTGCATATCTTCAATGTTGTCCAATTCGTCCATGATTTCCATTCCCAACAAAGTTTCAATTACATCTTCCATGGTTACAACGCCAGCCATACCTCCAAATTCGTCGACAACAAGAGCAATATGTTCCCGGTTTTCCATTAAATGGTTGAATAAACTTGGTAGAGGAAGTTGTTCATTGACAATGTGAATTTCTCGGGTAATATCTTTAAGTAGGGCATCTCCATTTCCGTTGATTATGTTGTTAAGCAAGTCATCTTTCAAAAAGAAGCCATTGATATCATCTTTGGTATCTTGGTAAATCGGAATTCTCGAAAATCTGAGTTTTTTATTTTCTTCAAAAAATTCATTGATTGTTTGATCTTCACGCGCTGCTTTCACTACAGTCCTGGGAGTCATAATATCCTTTGTGAGGATGGTATTAAAACTTAATAGATTTTTAATGATCCTGCTTTCTCCATGTTTGAAAATTCCTTCTTTTCTTCCAATTTCAGCAATTGCTGAGAAATCGGCCCTACTCAATACACTCTTACTTTTGTCTTTTTTCAACCATTTAGTGATCAACTGGCTGATCCACACCAATGGGTATAATACAATGATGATGATATGCAACGAACTGACTGTGAAAGGTATCAATTCTTTCCAGTAATTTGCTCCTAAGGTTTTTGGAATGATCTCAGAAAGAATTAAAATCGCCAAGGTCATAGCGGCTGGAGTAACAAGAGTGGACCAAATCGAATTTCCAAATAATATTGCGGCCTGATGTCCAACTCCAATCGCACCAACAGTATGGGCAATCGTGTTTAGCGTAAGAATAGCCGCAAGTGGTTGATCAATATTATTTTTAAATTTTTTCAGTCGCAAACCTAGAGTTGTGCCTTCCTGGTATTTTATTTCAACCTGAGAAGGGGTAATACTTAAAAGCACTGCCTCCCAAATCGAACACAAAAAGGAAAAAATTATAGAAATTAGGAAGAATAATATTAATGCCATTGAATTTCCTGGTGGATATGATATTTAATCGGCAAAGATAATCATTTATAAAAACAAAAAGGGTTCAAAATCCAATTTGAACCCCTTTATATTTTCAAAATATATTTTAATTGACATACAATCTTTGATATGGGATGATTACCTCATTGACCTCAAGATTGTTTAGTTCACGTAATTTTGCTGCAGACAAGTCATATTGTTTTGCAATGGTATAAATAGTTTCATTTTCCCGAACAATATGAATCTTTCGTTTTTGGTCATTGTCAACAATTAATCTTTTTTCTGTATTCTCAAAAGAATCAGGAATATCCTCTTCAACGGCTGTAACAGCTTCAGGACTTGATGCTGGAGTAGGACAGTTACAATTTGAAATTTTCAATTTTTGACCAACATTTATCATATTGCTTTCCAAACCATTGATTTCTTTGAATTTATCTACTGTATAACCATATTTTTTGGCGATCTGGTAGATCGTCTCTCCGGGAGCAACCACGTGGATCAAATAGTCAGGAACCTCTTTTGCAACAAGATCTTCATTTACGTTAGCTGTGACTTTTACTTTTGTATAAACTTTCATACATGGAAATATCCTGTCGTCTTTTAGACGGTTTAATTCTCGAATTTCATCCATTGAAAGATTGTATATTTTCGCGATCCCATAAAGGGTCTCACTAGGCTGCACAACATGGATGCCATCAGAAGATTTTTCCAGACAATAATCATCTGCATCAGTACCAGGACCAGGAGTTACATTCACTACGTTTGGAGAAGAGGTACTTTCATTTGCCAAGACAGGTCTGTTTACCATTTTTCCATTTCTATAATCATTGCCGCCGCAACTTAATGTAGCAGGTTTGCCTGTATTTCTGTCAATGTACAATCCTCTGTCAACATCCTTATAAACCGGACAGTTAAAAGCAGTTGCGGTGCCAGGAACAGTCTCTTTTGTTGAAGTTGATCCTTCAGTAGTTGTTTTGTTTGGATCTACCGGCTTGCTATTTTTGCCACGTTCCAGGTCAGCCATCGTACTTCCTCTGTAAGGTTTGGAGGAAGCCATCCCTGTACGGTTACTGTAGAAAGTTCCGGTATAGACGTAATTAAGGTCTTTTCCCTTACAATAATCACTGATATAAGATTCGATTGGAAGACCATTTACCGAGATCAATTCTAAGACGTTGTTGGCAGCATCAGTTTGATTAAATCCGGTTTTTTCCTCTAATATTCCAATTTCGGGAATGATTGTATATTCTGTGTAATTTCTTCCAGCTTTAGTTTTGGTTTTTGTAAACAAAAATTGTCTGGGGCAAGTGTGAGATAGTGTGCCATTAAAAAATATTTTGGCTCCGCTATCGCCTCTGGACAGGTTAGTACCATTAGCAGGTTGATTGTATTTATAAGAATACATATTGTCCAATGAAGAAAATCCAAATCCCTGCGGTGTAATTTGGGCATAGGTGGCTATTCCAACAGGTGAAACATTGTATCCTTTTCCGGATTTTTTCACAATGAATAACTGTATATCACCATTGTTAATATCCCTCACCATACGTTCGTTTAATGAAACACCCTTGCAAGATTTAATATTTCTTGGTCGGTGTTCGTAATCAATCTTACTTTCGATACCAACTTCCAAAACCACTTTTTCATTGTTGTTTTGTCGTACATGATACACAATATGACTAGCGCCAAACTCCACACCTCTGTACCTGTATTCATAGCGATCCATACAGGATTGATCGTACTCAAGGTAAATAGTGTTAGCGAAAGTTACATTGCAAAGGCAAATGCCCGTTAGGAGTAAAAAGATTGTAGAAGCTTTCATTATTAATTTATTTTGTGTTTCCAAGTGTATATTTGAATAATAATCTTTTTATAAACTATTGAGGTATAAGGCGATAAGGTATTGCAAATATTACTTTTTTCCAAAGAATGAAATACAATTGTTGTACTGATCTCTTATTAATATTTAAAAGGTTTACAAATATAGACAATTAAATATCAATATTTTACAAATTACGTTTAAAGTTATTGTTGAGATCTGAGCTATTTCAACTAGGAGGGAATTGGGGGCAGAAACAGCCTTCTAATTACATTTAATAAAATATTGTGCCGAAAGAGCAGAAGGAGAAAAGAAACAGCCAAATGCCCTAGCTAGTTCATGACATTTGGCTGAAAAGTAAGTTATTTATTAAAATTTTGTATCAATGCCTAAGGATACAAATGTAGGCAAACCAACCCGAATACCTTGTGGCCGTCTTGTTGAAATATAGCGTTCATTTGTCATGTTTTTAATGGATATACTAAAGGTCGTATTGATCTTATCGACATAGTATTGAATACCTCCATCCAAAGTGTAATAAGCATCCAGCAACCCGATACGACCATTATTGGAAGGGGCAACTGTATTCAACTCGTCGGTAAATTGATCACCAATATAGTTCATGATAATATTTGCACTCAAACCAAATGGTGTACTAAATGACAATGAACCAGTAGATAAAATTTCAGGAGAATATGGAGTCCGGTTGTTTTTTATGTTAACGGATTCTCCGTTGACGTCTTTAAAGCGATCTTTATTGTAATAAGCTTTTACATAAGTCGCATTTCCGGATAGACGCAGGGAATAGTCTTTTTGTAAAAAGAATTTTCCAAAATTAAAATCAAATCCTAATTCAACTCCTGTATGGAGCGTGCTACCGCCATTGACTACACCAGATCCAGTTCCACCAGAAGACTCTGAAACCGGAATAACTTGGTTAGAAAAATCCATATAAAACCCTGCTAGTTCAAGATTGAGAATATCACTAAAATTACTTCGGAAACCAAATTCGCTGTTCCAACTTAACTCTGGTTCAAGATTGTAAACTTCGCCACTTTTTGATATAGCATCTTTGATTCTCGGAGGAGCAAAACCACGGTGAATTCCTCCAAATATTACAAGATTATTGTTGATGGAATAGTCAAGGCCCAAGCCGGGAATAATCTGAGCAGTAAAGTCATTAGAAACAATACTGGTATCAATTTCATTATTTCGAACAATATTCCGTTCATAATTATACAACTCGGTTCGAATTCCACCACTGATACTAAAAGATGGCGTAATTTCAAATCGATTTTGAGCATAGATACTCATTGATTTTCCCGTTCTAATTTCATCATTTTTCAAGGTGCCAGAAGCTGCATTTGCTTTATCACCATTTACACGCTGTTCAAATGCTCTTTCATACATTACACGAATACCTCCGTCAAATTTATTATTGATAGACCCTAATTGGAATCTTGCGGAAATTCTTGGTTCAACTCCAGCTACTTCAAATTGTCGATTTCTGTGGCCATTTTGGTCTCGCATATAGATTGCGCCATTTGAAACAGTTGTGTCTCCCCATATGACTCCGGTCATATTTGAAGTTGGAGAATAACTAAAATCCTGGCGTTGCCAGTTTCTGTTCGTGGAATAAGCAAAAGCGGTAGTTATCAATTTTAGTTTATAATTCCATTTATACTCATGAACAACACTTGCTGAAATTCTTCTTACATCCAGTTTGTCGTCTGGTGCGATGTTTACAAAGTCCTGGCCACCAGTATCATACATTGCTTGAGTCAAACCGACATAAGTAGAGTTACTTATTTCATCGTAAAAACCCAACTTGATCCCTACTTTAGATTTTTGATTTAGTTTGAAGTTGATTTTTCCGGTTAAGTCGTTAATTTTAAAATTCGTTGGGCCGATTTCATCAGCTTGCTTTCGCAGATAATCAATCTGAAATCCTGTTGTTCCAAATGTGTTTCCATAGCCGATAAGTCCGCTGAAATATCCACCTTGACCTCCTCTTAGTCTTACTCTACCTTCGCTATTTTGGGGTGGGGCAGAGGTGATGTAATTGATAACTCCCCCTATGGTTTGTGGACCGAACAAAATTTGACCGCTTCCTTTTAAAACCTCAATAGATTCCATTCGATCAATGGTAGGGGTGTAATAGAGTTGTGGCTCACCATAAGGATTCAATGCCACCGGGACACCATCTTCCAAAACCAATACTTTGCTGCTTCTGTCAGGATCAAGCCCGCGAATGCCAATATTTGCACGCATCCCAACACCTTCTTCATCAACCACATGAATGCCCGGAACTACCCGAAAAACTTCATTTCCACTAAGTGGTTGGAGTAGTTTTAACTTTTTTGGATTTAAAAAACTAGCTGAGCCCGGAATGTCACTCATCAACCGGGGTTTTTCTCCGAGCACTTTGACTGTTGGAATTTCAACAGTGGCTAAGACAACTTTTACGCTATCGTCAGACATTTCATACTTCACTTTTGGTTGCTCTACTTGGGCTGACAATGAATACAAGAAGCACATTAAGCATAACAAAATTGATATTCTCATAATTGATTTGAATTTAAATTAGATTTAGTCTAAATAATGATAGAGTGCAAAAGTAGAATGGCAAGCCATTTTTTACAATACCGAATTGCTAAAAAGATATCACGAATTGTGGGTATGGTTACCTAAAGTTAGGTATTGACTGGATCAGCCGAAATGATGCCGTGATTGATGGCGTAGATGACGAGTTCAGAAGTGGAATTAAGCTCCAGCTTTCGCATAATTTTTTTGCGATGTGTATAAATAGTATGAATGCTCAGGTCAAGATCGGCAGCTATTTCTTTGGCAATTTTTCCAGCGGCAACTAACTTGACAATCTGGATTTCCCGGAAAGTGAGCGGAGTAGGGGAGCAGTCGTCAAAATTCTCTGGTGAAAAGGATTTTTCCAAAATAAAGTTGAGCACATTATTGCAAAAGAATTTTTCACCTTTTGCAGTAGCTTTTATCGCATTTTGAATCTCTTCCTCTTCGCACAGTTTTGTTAAAAAACTATTGACCCCAAGTTCCAGAACCTCAAATATGTTGCTTTTGCTGTTATCAGCGCTGATAATCAGGATATTTGAATTCGGAGAGATTTTCAGAATTTTTTTAATGGTTCCAATCTCAAAATTTCCTGGTTGATTGTAATCTAGCAGGATGATGTCTGCTTTATTTTTATGGAGTAAACTTACAAGGTCAGTTTCATTTTGGGCTTCTCCGACAATGTTATAACCGCCTAAGTTTCTGATCATTTTTTTCAGACCGTAGCGGATCAAGTACTGGGAGTCGGCAATTACAATCGAAGTCTGACGCATTTATTTTTAGGTAATGTAGAATTAATCTAAATTGAGTGCGAAGATAGTTGCAAACCCAATTATTTCAAAATTTTGATTGTCATTTTGAAGTTATATTTGAAGAATTATCTTTATTGAACAATTATTGATTCAGTCAAAATCTGCCCCTCTGCAATTATTTTCAAAAAATAGATCCCACTCGGAGAATCATTAAGGTTTATTTCTACAAAATCCTGGTTTTCAAGATTTTTAGTCAGAATATTTTTGCCAACCAGATCATAAACTTCAATTTTGCTGAGATTATTATTTTCAGATTTTACAAAAACATTTCCGTTACCAGGATTTGGAAAAACATCAATGGAATGACCTGTAATCATTGAAGTTCCGGCTACTATATCATTGCACCAACCATTAAATTTCATATCGTACATTTGCTGTATTTGAGCCAATTCAATATACGCCTGGTTCGCACTTTCAAGGTGATTGGTGGTAGTATAACCATGATAGGTGTGCGCCATGTCTATACTAAAAACTCCTCCTGGTTCCAATGTTCCGGCAAAAGTACTTCCCAAAGCTCGACGGTCTCCATCTGGTGCTCCCATGGCATACAATGACCAACCCAAACTGTCGTTGGGATTATCTGGAAAGGCCCAATTTGTTGGCACACCACCAGAAGACTGATAGCCACTACCACCATAAGTGAGCAATAATCCATCGTTCCAACGTCCTCTGAGATAGTTGTAATAATGGATTGGCGTTGAAGGTGGATATTGTGCGCCAGGAGGTCCTACACAACTAGGAAAAGGGTTGTGAAAAATAAACTTATCCATCTTTTTATTTAAAAATGCAACCGATTGTGCAGGGGGATGATTTCCATAAGTTGGAACTCCCGCACAATCATTGGCACTTGATTCACCATCTAAATTATCACTGTTGTAAACCAAAAAACCATCATTTTCAGGTGAGCAGCCGATAAAATCATCTAAATAGCAACCATTGTCAAAATCAACAAATAGTCCCACATATAACGAATCCAAAACTTCATTTGATCGATTGATTATTTTGTGATTTGTAAAAAGTGAATGCTCCAAAACGTGATTGCCAAGGCAACTAAAATTCCATGAAGTCAGTTGAATTTCAACCATCAAAGGTAAACCTGCCGACTCAGAATGGACCTTGTTGTCATTAAAAACAGCAAAACTGATTTGTTCTGGAATAAGCTCATTTATTACATTTTTAGGATGCGGAAAATCGCCATCATTTGGCTCGTAAATACCATTACTGTTGTTGTCGAAAAATGGAGCCCAGCCTTGCGGATTAATTGGTAATTCAAAACCATTATAATCGATTGAATGGGCATTTTTGTTTCCAGGCCAGGCATAAATTGAAGTAATTGGTTGGTCAATAATTCCGTTATCTTCAAAATCTGCGAGGTGATCGAGGATGTCCTGTTTTTCCACCAACCAAATATTATTATAATTTTCGCAGTGATTTGGATATTGCTCTCCTGTATTCGGATGCAAAGGACCTGGGATATAATCAAAACTGTTATTATTTCTGCCATAACCCTGCGCTGCTACTTTTAGGTTTTGGTTTTCACCATAACAACCCATCCACAATCCAGCTGCGAAAATCGTAGATCGCCAAGGTTCCAATCCTACGGGTACATTGAAACGACCATCATTTCCATCGAAAAAAAGATCACCGCCATTTGAAATAATTGCAGCGACCGAATTACCTTGAATAGTTTGAGTAACCGGAGGATCCGGACATTGAGCAATTAACCAAACTGAGCTGAGTATAAAATTGGAAATCATTAAAAATCTTTTCATAGCCTTCTTTTTTTTAATTTAACTTTTAAGGTAACACTTTTTAAAATAGAAATGGAAGGCAATTTTCGTGAATCGTTTATTGCGGCATTTGAAAACATCAGTTAAATGAGTAAACGAATTAACGATTTATCAAAAGCCGGATTTTTTCAATTAATTTGAATTACATTAACTTCAATAATTTAGTGAATCATTGTACATTTGCGGTCACAAAATCTGAATTATGCCGGAAAAATATAAGTACGATCTTAGAGGTGTTTCTGCAACAAAAGGTGAAGTCCACGATGCGATCAAAAATCTCGATAAAGGGCTGTATCCAAATGCGTTTTGTAAGATACTTCCAGATATCGTCGCAGGAGATCCTGACTATTGCAATTTGATGCATGCTGATACTGCTGGGACCAAAACCAGCCTTGCTTATATGTATTGGAGGGAAACAGGCAACCTTGATGTCTGGAAAGGAATAGCTCAGGACGCTATCGTTATGAATCTCGATGATATGGCTTGTGTAGGAGCGATTGACAATATTGTGTTGTCTTCTACAATTGGTCGAAATAAACGATTAATTAGTGGTGAGGTCATCAGTACTATTATCAATGCGGCTGATGAATTTTTAAGTATGTTAAACGATTTTGGTGTTGGTGTTTATCTGGCTGGCGGAGAAACTGCCGATGTTGGTGATATTGTTCGGACCATTGATGTGGGATATACAGCTTTTGCACGACTAAAGCGCAATGAATTGATTGTCAACGATATAAAAGCTGGAGATGTTATTGTCGGATTGGCTTCTTATGGACAAGCTTCTTATGAAAACCATTATAACGGTGGGACTGGTAGCAATGGACTGACGTCTGCACGGCATGATGTTTTGAACTATGATTATGCTGATATGTTTCCGGAAAGTTTCGACGATGGAATGCCAATGGAAGTAGCGTATATGGGCATTCAAAAATTGACAGACGATGTTGAAATAGAAGGCGTTGATGAGAAGATGGATGTTGGAAAACTAATTCTTTCCCCTACTCGGACATATTTGCCTGTTTTAGTGAAAATGCTCAATTCCCATCATTCAGTTATAAATGGCCTAATTCATTGCACGGGTGGAGGACAAACAAAAGTGCAAAAATTCATAAACAACAAGCACATCATCAAAGATAATCTTCTACCGATACCTCATTTGTTTAAAATGATCCAGGATTCCGCTGATACAAGTTGGAAAGAAATGTATCAAGTATTCAACATGGGACATCGGCTTGAGGTGTATTTGCCTGAGGAGCATGCTCAGGATATTATTGATATCGCCAAAAGTTTCAAAATTGAAGCTCAGATTATCGGTTATGTAGAAGAATACAATGGTGAAAAAGTCACTATCAATAGCCCTTTTGGAAAGTTTATTTATTAGATTTCTGGTGAAGTCATGAGGCTTTTAAAGAAGGGCGTTAGGAGGTTAAGACCACACGAAAGTATTAAAGACAAATACTTGACATACCGGAATTAGGCTTTTTTGTTTTCTAAAATATTTGAATATTTCTATTATCTTTGAAAGGATTTAATAATTCTGGACATTTAAGTCTAAATTACATTTATTCAGATGAAAATATTTAAAAATATCCTGCTTGTTGTATTCCTGTTTATGGGGATGCATTTAAACGCTCAAACCCTTGTAAAAGAATCATTTAAAGTCTGGGGTAATTGTGAGATGTGTAAATCAACCATTGAAAAAGCTGCTGAGTCGGTTGATGGAGTGAAATCTTCAAAATGGAATGTCAGTAAGAAAACACTGGTCGTAAAATACAACAGCGACAAAACCTCAATTGAAGAAATTAAGAAAAAAATTGCCTTATCCGGTTATGATACAAAAGAGTATAAAGCAACTGATCAGGTGTATAATAATTTGCATCATTGCTGTCAGTACGACAGGCAGTGAAACCACCACTATTTAATACTCACTTTAAAAATCATTATTGAAATGAAAAAGATTTTAACTATTGGCGCTTTGATTCTTATGGGGATAACTATCTCTTTTGCGCAGAATTTCGCCACTGATTTTACAGCGACCGATTGCAATGGTGTTGACCACAATTTATTTTCGGAGTTGGATGATGGAAAAGTGATTATAATTGCCTGGGTAATGCCTTGTTTTACCTGTATAGAAGATCCTGTAGCAGCTCATGCTGAATATATGGAATATACAGTTAGTCACCCCGGTCAGGTTCTTTATTACCTTGTAGATGATTTTGCAAATACGAGTTGCTCCTCTTTGAATGGTTGGGCTAGTAATTATGGATTTACCAACGTAACTACATTTTCAGACGCTGCGGTGAATATGTCAGATTATGGAGATTATGGTATGCCCAAAATTGTTGTATTGGGTGGTCCTGATCATAAAGTTTACTACAATGAAAACAGCTCGCATCATGGAATTGGAAATGCTATAGATCAAGCATTAGCCGATATGAACACGGTTGGTATTGATGATGTTCAATCAGAAATACAATTAACTTCATTTCCTAATCCTGCAAGAGAGATACTCAACTTTAGTTATAAATTAAATCAAACTTCAAAAGTTAGTATAGAGGTGATAAATATGCTGGGAACTACTGTTAAAAGTATTGGAGCTGAAACGCAAAGTGGAACTGGAGTTATCCAATCTCAAACGGATATCAGTACTTTTGATAATGGATTTTATTTCTTAAAAATTACGACAAATCATGGGATTGCAATAAACAAATTTTGTGTATCTCATTAACACTTGAATTGTTATGCGTATAATTGCTGTAAGCTTAATAGTATTGTTTTTTACTGGTTATAGTTGGGCACAGGGATGTTGTTCTGGAGGTGCAGGAAGTCCGATTGCGGGTGGTGCGGCTACCGGAGTATTGCAAAAAAATCAAGTAGAACTTTCTGCAAATTATCAGTGGAGTCAATCTAAAAAATTCTTTACAGAAGACCGTGACACAACCGCTTTGTTTGATAGATTGAATACCAACTATTTGTATTTCCGTGGGGATTATGGCCTTACAGATAAATTAACCTTCTCTGTGGCAACTGGCTATTTTATAGACAAGACTTTGGTTGAGTTCGAGAATCAGGGGACTACTTCCTCAGGTGGGTTTGGAGATTTAATAATTTTTCCACGCTACGACGTTTTCAATAATACAAACGGAAATATCAGAACGGAAGTAACTCTGGGACTGGGATTAAAAATACCATTAGGTTCACATAATGATTCCACTTTAATATTTTCTTCTCCGACAGTTGGAGATATTTATGCCATTACTCCTCCTACAATACAAGCTACTAATGGTTCACACGATTTTATGTTTTATTCTTTCATATATCGTGGATATACTAACAAAAAATTGCGCCTATTTTTAAATATGTTATACATTAAAAAAGGGTACAATTCATTAGGACAGAAATTTGGGGATTATGCCAGCATTGGATTTTTTGTAGGAAAAACAATCTTTAAAAAATTAGGACTTACCGGTCAAATTAGAGGAGAGTGGATTGCCAAAATGAAAGCTGCCAAAGATGTTGACCTGTTAGCTAAATACAACGTTGAACAAGTTTCTACTGGCGGAAAAAAAGTATTTTTTGTTCCTCAGATCAGTTATACTCATAAGTCCTTGACTTTATTTGTAACAAGTGAGATTCCACTATACCAATACCTTGAAGGGACACAAGTCGGTTCTCAGTTTCAAATTACTTCTGGATTGACTTATCGGTTCTTTGCTAAAGAACCAACAGTTGAACTCAAGGAAGATCATTAATTTTTTTGATACCTCTTTACTCCGGCTTTAATTTCTAAGCCCAGGTAATTTTCTTTTGGAGGAATAGGGCAAGAATAGGCACTATTGTAGTGACATAATGGATTATAAGCTTTGTTAAAATCCAAAATTATCATATCTCCTTCAGGTATAATTAAATCCAGATAACGACCCCCTTCATAGGTTTCATTTCCATTAGTGTCATCCTTGAACAATAGAAAAAGATCATTTTTTTGTTCTGTTGATTCTATTGCTGATAGGCTTTGATAGATACTTAAAACAAAGCTTTTTTCATCAATTTCAAAATTGACTTCACCATATTTTCGATAAATCGAACGATTCCCGGTTGAGGTTTTCATTCTGAAAAAATCTTCATTTGGATGACGAGCAAGTTTTGCCTTTACACGATATCTTTTGTTTATAGGATAATATTCGAGGCTTTTAAACCTTTTCCTGTCTTTATTGCAGAAAGGTGAAGTTCTTTTATTTGTGAATTTTGAATTTATTTCAGCCTGAAATTGGACAATTTCTTTGACATAGACTGAGTCCGGCCCCTGCCCTAAAATGCTTGGAAAAAAAGAGTTTAGCATTAATGCAAGGAGCATAATTTTTTTGATCATATTTTAATCTGTAAGATGCTTTTAGGTTTTGTTTTTTACAAAATTTTAATTCAACATCTTTTTCTTCCCTTTACTTTTTCGAATACGGACAGAAACAACCTTATACTCCGGACAAAGAGCTTCTGAATCATGCACATCAGAAGTGATATTATTTACCATTATTTCTGGAAAATGGAAGGTTGTGCTTAAAATTCCTGGATTGACTTCATCTGTGATTCTGGCTTTTATATCGACTTTACCACGTGGAGATTCCAGGCAAACCAAATCACCGTTATTAATCAGATTGTCGCTTGCATCCTTTGGATTGATCATTAAAAAGTCATCAGTAAGGATTTCAACGTTTCCAGTCCTTCGAGTCATTGCACCACAATTATAATGCTCCAATTCTCTATTAGTCGTCAGAATATAGGGATACTCTTTACCATTTTGAATGATTTCAACTGACTCTTCAAAAGGGTGAAATTCAAAAAACCCTTTTCCACGTTTAAATTCTTCGCCATGTAAAATTTTCGTATCAGTTCCATCTTCCGCAACTGGCCATTGTTTGCCATTAATCCCCAAATCTTCCCATTTAATTCCAGCAAAGAAAGGAACGATTTGGGAGATTTCTTCTAACATACCATCAGGAGTATAGTCAGGTTGAGCGTATCCCATTTTATTCATAATATCAACAATTATTTGCCCATCAGCTTTAGCATTTCCGATTGGTTCCACAATTTTGTTAACCCGTTGGACACGACGCTCGCCATTCGTAAATGTTCCGTTCTTTTCAATGAAAGAAGCTCCAGGTAAAATAACATCAGCATATTTTGCAGTCTCAGTCATAAACAATTCCTGAACGACTACAAAATCAGTATTCTCTAAAGACTTAATCACTTTTTGAGTATTTGGATCGGTCTGGACAACATCTTCACCAATAATCCAAATTGCTTTCAGCTGACCAGCAAGCCCGGCATCAAACATCTCAGGAATTTTATAACCTACTTCCCTTGGTACATCAACACCATAAAACTCTGTATATCGCTGATTGATTTCCGGATTAGTTATATCCAAATAGCCTGCACCCTGGTGTGGTTGGACACCCATATCGGCGCTGCCCTGAACATTATTTTGTCCCCTCAAAGGATTTACGCCAACTCCTTTTTTGCCAATATTTCCGGTCAGCATGGCTAAGTTGGCGATTTGCATTACAGCGAAGGTCCCCTGAGAATGTTCCGTAACACCCAAACCATGGAATGACATAGCAGTATCAGCAGTAGCATAGGCAATAGCAGCTTTTTTGACAAGATTTCGATCTACACCGGAAATGGATTCCATTTCATCAATGTTGAGGTTTTTTATCTCTTTCAAAAACTCGTCGAATCCTTCTGTCCTTGTCAAAACAAAATCATTGTCGACAAGTCCTTCTTCCACAATATAATGCATCATCATGTTTAAAACAGCAACATTCGTCCCCGGACGTAATGCTAAATGATAATGGGCATATTTTGCCAATTCAGTTCTGCGTGGATCAATCACGATAGTAGTCTTGCCTCTCATTGTATGCTGTTTCAATTTCGCTCCAGTCACAGGATGAGCATCAGTAGGATTGGCGCCAATGATCATGATGCAATCAGTATGTTTCAAATCCTCTATGGAATTTGTAGCTGCTCCGGTTCCAAAAGTTCTTTGCATACCCAAAGCAGTAGGAGAGTGGCAAACCCTCGCGCATCCATCAATGTTATTGGTTCCAACAACTGCACGCATGAATTTTTGCATCAAATAATTTTCTTCATTTGTACAACGGGAAGAGGATATTCCTGCAATGGAATCGGGACCAAATTCTTTTTTATAGCTTGTAAGTTTTTCAGCAATCAAATCGTAAGCTTCCTCCCAGCTAGATTTTACAAACTCTCCATTCTTCTTGATCATTGGTTCTCTCAATCGATCAGGATGATCATAAAATCCAAATGCAAACCGCCCTTTTAGGCAAGTGTGCCCTTGATTGACCTCTGCGTCCCAAGGTGCCGTGATACTAAAAACTTCTCCATCTGCAGCAGAAACTTCAAGATTACAACCAACTCCACAATAAGTACAAATTGTTCGTGTTTTATCGGCAACTAGAGCTGTTTTCGAATGGAAAACATCAGAGATTGCAGCTGTAGGGCAGGCTTGTGCACAAGCGCCACAACTTACACAATCTGAATCCATAAATGACAGATCGCTTCCTTTGACAATTCTACTATCAAACCCTCTACCTGCCATACTCAATACTAATTCTCCCTGTACTTCGTCACATGCTCTTACACAGCGGTAACAATTTATACATTTAGATAGATCAGAAACCATGTAAGGATGGCTAAGATCTTTTTCCCGATCCAAATGATTTTCTCCTTCGGGGTATCGAACACCAGTTATTCCCACCTGACCAGCCACGCTTTGCAATTCACAATTACCATTCACTTCACAAGTCAGACAATCCAAAGGGTGATCAGTAATGACCAATTCCAGGATGTTTTTGCGAAGTGCACGAACGCTTTTTGAGTTTGGATAAATAAAACTGCCATCCATAATTGGTGTATGGCAGGAAGCCATGGTTTTACGTCGTCCATCTTTTTCCAGTGCAACCTCAACGCTGCAAACCCTGCATGAACCAAATGGTTCAAGGTTCGGTGCATCGCATAGTGTTGGGACAGTATTTTCTCCCTGGTATCTTTTGATGAAAGATAAAATCGTTTCGCCTTCTTTCAACTCGTAAGGCATGTCATTAATGTAGGCGAACTTAGTTTTTACTTTTGGGTTGGTAGTCATAATATTACTTTCTTAAAAATTCAAAAAAGAAAGATTCCAGTTATCCGAAGATTCGTTTTAATAAAAATATGCTTTTAATTCATCTTCAAAGTAGTGTAGCGTATTGCGAACAGGAAGAGGAATTCCTCCACCATGAGCACATAAAGAACCATTTTGCAAAGTATCCAGTAGATCGTAAAATAAAACTTTATCAATTTGATAGTCTGAATTAATTGCTTTGGTTAAAAGTTCATGGCCACGCTTAGTGCCTAGTCTGCAAGGAAAACATTTCCCACAACTTTCATATGCTGCAAAATCGAAAAGATGCTCCAAATATTTTACCATCGGAAAATCTTCTGGGATACAAACTATGGAAGCGTGACCCAGCAAAAAGCCGTTTTTAGCAAACGATTCAAAATCTACCGTTAAATCTTCAATGCTATCGACAGGTACGATTCCTCCCAACGGACCACCAATTTGCATCGCTTTTACTGGCTTTTTAAAACCACCTCCAAGATCAAATATCACCTTGCTTAAAGAGGTGCCCATTTCAACTTCATAAAGGCCAGGATTGTTGAAAAAACTATCCAGACACATCAGTTTTGTACCTTTTGATTTTTCAGAACCGATCATTGCATGATGTTCTCCGCCGTTTTGTAAAATATATGGCAACACTGCCAGTGTTTCTACATTATTTACGGCTGTAGGTTTGTTGAACAATCCTTTTTGAGCAGGATACGGCGGGCGAATCCGCACCTCGGGTCTTTGCCCTTCGATTGAATTAATCAAAGCTGTTTCTTCGCCACAAATGTAGGCACCTTGCGCTTTTATTATTTTAAAATCAAAAGTGAATCCACTGTTTCTGATATTTTCTCCGAGCAAATCATTCTCACGAAAATTCTGAATTGTTTTTTCACAAATATCAATTGCTTCAGGGTATTCTGCACGAATGTATAAAATCCCCCAATTTGCCTGCGCTGCATAACCTGCGATCATCATCCCAAGCAACAATTTGTGTGTTTGCTGTTCGAGTAAATAGCGATCTGAATATGCTCCGGGATCCCCTTCATCAGCATTGCAAATGATGAATCGCGTATCGGATTCTGAATTTCGACACCCCTCGAGTTTTAATCCAATTGGAAATCCTGCTCCTCCACGCCCCCGCAAATTCGCTTTAATCAATTCTGAAAGAATTGCTTCAGAACCTCGACTTGTCATTATTTCAAAAAGAGCAACACAAGAATCTATTCCGGCAAAAGGAAGCGTAAGGATTTGCTTGCCAATTGCCTGAATATTGTAATTGTCCTGGTTTAAAGAAGCTGATCGTCCATTGATAATGGTTTCAAAATCTTCAGTCTTTCTCGCCGAATAATTTTTTCCATCATAATGAAATGCGCCATTTTCATGGCAACGACCTAAACAGGTCATATGACCAATTTCCTCTTCACCGAAGTAATTTCTTAAATTTTGATAAACCAGGATTTGTGTATTGGCGCATAAGCATGCAGAGCCGTTGCAAACGTACACCTTTTTGCCTTTGTTGTCAGGTTTCATAAAATCGTAGAACGTAGCTGTACCGTAGGTATTAGCTTTGCCCATCAAAAATTCTTCAGCTAATCGGTCAAGATCCTCCTGAGATGGTGTACCTGTCTCAACTGCTACATTGCCCATTTTTTCGAATAAATTATCGACAATACCTTTTCTTCCGGAGAGTTCACTTAAATTATCAGACATATTTATAGTTTGTGTTCAACTCTTAAAGTTAGAAGAAATAATTTAATTTTTATAGCTGAAAAAAAGGAAGTGGCGTGCGAGAGATAATTAGTTTATAAATCAATCCTCGAATTTTAACAATTTGAATTATTTTATAAAATCATTTTAACCACCAACGTAATTATGTGGCGTGATTTGTAACAATTCTTCTTTGATGCTCGGTGCAATATTCAGGCTTTCAATAAATTCGTGAATATCTTGTTGGGAGACTTTGGCCTTGCCACGAGTAAGTTTTAACAAGGCTTCATAAGGCTGATCATAGTTTTCTCTTCGAAGGATATTTTGAATCGCTTCAGCAACGACCATCCAGTTTTTTTCTAGATCTTCATTCAATTTATCTTCATTCAAAAGTAATTTTGAAAAACCTTTTAGAATGGATTTAAAAGCTATAATCGTATGCCCAACTGGGACGCCGATATTTCTCAAAACCGTGCTATCAGTCAAATCTCGCTGTAATCTGGAGATCGGTAGTTTATCAGCTAAATGACCAAAAATAGCATTTGCAATCCCCAGGTTGCCTTCTGCATTTTCAAAATCAATAGGATTCACTTTGTGCGGCATTGCAGATGATCCAATCTCGCCATGAATAGTTTTTTGTTTGAAATAATCCATGCTGATATAAGTCCAAATATCTCTGCACAAATCGATCAAAATAGTATTTATGCGGCTCAGGACATGGAACAATGCAGCCAAATTGTCATAATGTTCAATTTGCGTGGTAAACTGAGAACGTTTCAATCCAAGATATTCGCTCACAAAATTATCTCCAAATGCTTTCCAGTTTGTTGATGGATATGCCACGTAATGTGCATTGAAATTGCCGGTAGCTCCTCCGAATTTTGCATTATAAGGGATGTATTTGAGTTGTAACAATTGGACATCAATCCGCTCTAAAAAAACACGAAATTCTTTACCCAATAGAGTAGGAGAAGCAGGCTGACCATGTGTTCTAGCTAACATTGGGACACCTGCCCAATCTTCAACAAAAGCTGCAACCTGGTTTCTCAATTTTGTCAGTTGAGGAAGGTAAATTTCCTCAATGGCATTTTTCAAAAGTAGTGGAGTAGCAGTGTTGTTGATGTCTTGGGAAGTCAATCCAAAATGAATAAATTCTTTGAATTCGGAAATGCCTAGTTCTTCAAATTTAGTCTTCAAAAAATACTCAACTGCTTTGACATCGTGGTTAGTGGTTTTTTCAATGTTTTTGATAATTTCGGCATCTTCAATACTGAAATCTTCAAAAATAGCATCCAATTGCTCCACAAAATCCAAATCAAATTTTTCCAATTGGGGCAAAGGAAATTGAGCCAATGCAATGAAATATTGGATTTCAACAAAAACACGATACTTGATTAACGCATATTCAGAAAAATACTCTGATAATTCCTTTGTTTTTTCGTGGTATCGTCCATCGATTGGAGAGATAGCAGTGAGCATGAAAATTGGTTTAAGATGAAGATTTCAATTTCACCGCAAATGTAAGAAATAAGAACAAGAGGTTAAGTACCAAAGTGGTAAAGTAGAAAAAAATAACCCAAAACCACTTCACCACTTTTTTACTTCACTGCTTTACGGTTTATTCCAGCCCATATTTTTTAAGAATAGCGTCTGCTTGTTGTTCGGCTTTATCAATTACAGTCTGAGCTTTTTTATCCCCTTCACTGATGATTTGGTTTACTTTTTTATCTGTTTCTTTTCGAAGATTGTTTGCGGCGATTTCCGCTCCTTTCTTTTTTAGAAAGTTGTTTCCGGCTTCGGCGATTAGTTTGTCTGCATTTGCGTAACCAATTTTGTGGGTTTCCTCGGAAAGCTGTTTAGCGTTAGCTTTAATATTATCTGCTTGTTTGTTGGCTTCTGCCATGAGTTTGGCGATTTCAGCATCTGCTTTTTTTCTGAGGTCTTCTTTGGTGGTGTCAATTACTTTGGCTACTGTGTCTTTAACAATTTCAATTTTTTCTTTCGCAATAGCTTTTACGGTATCAACCGCTTCTTCAACAACATTTTGAGCAATGTCTTTCAAAGAAGTTTTCGCACCTTCAGCATTTAAAAGATTTAACTTAAATTTAGGATCTTTCAATGAGCCTGAAATATTGAAAAGGACATTTACAAATTCTCCGGCATCGATATTAATTCCAAGTTTTGAAGCTTCTTTTTCCAGCAATTTCAATCCTTGATTAGCAGCTGAAGAAACTGCATTTTTCTCCAGCATATTACGTGGAATTTTAGCTTTTATGTTATAATTCATATCCTGTGAAATGCCATGTGCACCACCAATTTCCATTGCAATTCCTTTGTATGTGTAATCAAAGTCCTTTAAAGTTACCATTCCATTTTCTACCTCAAACCAGTTTTTGGTATTTTGAATATTGAGCGTCTTTAAATCCTGGATGTTTAGTAAGCTGCTGAATTTTTCAATAGGTTGGAAACCTTTCACAATTCCATTCAATGTTTCAATGAAACCATCAATTGAAATAGTACCCAAATCCGGAAACATATCTTTACCGACTTTACCGTTTAATGACATTTCGGTGTTGAATGATCCCTGAATATATTTGCCGATCGGCGCCAAAATGGCAAAGGTATTGAGTTGGTTGAAAGCTTGCTGAAAGTCAAATCCTTTTACCTTGTATTTCAAATCAAAAGAGGGATTTTTTTCGTCCTGACTATTGTATAATCCATTTATAGTGAAAGAACCACCCATGGTTTTAGCAGAACAGTCTTTCAATTGTACAGTTTCATTTTTTGCCAAAATTTTTCCTTTTATATTCCTGAGATCAATGTTGGTATAGCGAACTTTTCCAAGATCAGCATTGATATCAAAATCAATGTTTTCAGGTACTTTGATTGGTTCCAGTTCCTGATCTCCATTGGAAATATTTTTGGCTTGAGCTTCCCCTGTGGCAGCTTCTTCAAGCATAAATTGGTTGAGATCGATAAAGTTTGAAGCCAGGTTTATATTTCCGAAAAGTGTTTCATTTTCGAAAAGGTAATTGAAAATATTGGTGACTGTTCCACTTGCCCGGAAGTCGCTTTGTTCAATTTTTGTATAAAACGATTCAATTTTAGCTTTGTTAGGCGTAATATTTCCTGTGAGGGAAGTATTTTCCAATTGATAAACATCATAATGAATTTTTCCTACCTCTCCATCTACCGTAAAATCAAAACGGTCAAAAATTTCAGTAGCTTCAGCCTGCCGATCCGTTGATGTGGTTTGAGTTGTGGCAGATTCTTCTTCGGACAACCATTCATTTGCATTGAAATAATTTGATCGAATGACCAGATCACCTTTCATGGTTTTTTCAGGTGAAAAATAGGCTAAAATGTTATCTACAGTTCCACGAGCTTTGATGTCACTTTCTCCAAGTTGAGCTTCAAAATTATCGAGTCGCACATTTTTCGGATTAAATCCCATTTTCAATTCTTTGATCATTACCTTAGGCTGGCCTTCAGCTACATAACTCAGTTTTTCGATTTGCATATCACCACTCATATCGATGTTTTCATAATCCTGATTGTCAATAAAAGACATACGGGTATTAACTCTTAAATCTGAAGTTATTTGTCCGTTCAACGTTTTCACACCCTCCATCGGAAACGCCTGGGCGAGTTCTTCAAGGTTAATTTTTCCATTAATTTTGGCATCAATATCCGGATCGGAAATGGGTGTTTTTAGCTTAAAAACTGCTTCAAAGGGATTGCCACCAAGTTCCATTTTAAAGTTTGAAACATCAACAGTCAATTGGTCAAAATTGCTTCCGGGGCTATTAATACTCGCCAAAGTATTGATCTTCGAAATACCAAGCGGTAAGTCAGGATATTTTAGATCCCCATCTTTGATTTTCAGATCGATACGGAATGAAGGAAGCTTACCAGTCAATGCATTGTAGGTTCCTTTGACAATTCCTTGAAATTGTAAATTACCATTGGCCTGAACATCTACAAAGTCAACTGTATAAGCACTTGGGATCAGAGATAAAAAGTTTTTAAACTTATTTTGAGGAGCTGCAAAGGCCAGATCCATGTTGACATCATCATCCGCCATTTGCACAAATCCTTCAACGTCAAGTTTCAGAGCATTGATGACGATTTGGTTTTCTTTCAGAGTGAATTTCATATCGTTCATGTCAGCACTCAAAATGATATCGAGGTCTGCTTTGGCCTTTCTGAGATAAGTAATTCCACCTGAAGTTACAGTAAGATTTTCAATATTGGTTTTTGTAAAAATATCATAAATCTCTGCGGTAAATTCACCGCTTCCGGCATGGTCCATGTCCGTTATTTCAATATTAGTGTCGTTGGGTTTGTCATCATAAACAAAGCTTCCACTGTTGATAGAATATTCTTTAAGTTTAACGAGAAAGTTATAAGATTCAGCACTTTCAGTAGTTGAAGAAGTAGTGGTTGAATCAACTTTTGCAATGTCGTAATTCGCTGTTCCGTTGCGAAGGATTTTTATGTTGACCTCGGGCTTGTCCAAATGAACGGATTGTACTTCAATCGGGCTTTCTGTTTGGATGACGGACATCAGGTCCAACGTAAAATCAATATTTTCAGCGGCTACCAAACGTAGATTTTCAAACTCATTAATCCCTGTTATCTCAAAATCGGAGAGTTTAAAACTGAAATTTGGAAAACTTCTGAACAAAGACAAACTGACTTCATTGAAGTCAACTTTTGCATTTACATTTTTATTGATATCCTCTTTTACTTTTTCGACAATTTGGTCTTTGAAAAAATAAGGGATAGCGACCGCAGCAATAATGATAACAACGATAAGAGAAAGTAGAATTTTTAGGGTACGTTTCAAAGTCTTTGAAATACTCATATTTTCGGTTTCTTTTATTTAGTAACACTTACAAAGCACTAACGTTTATTTGCTTTTGATATGATTGGAGTTACACTTTTTTTGATCAACAATTTCTTAATAAAGGATCAAATTTCAGGAAAAATGAAAAGAATTTTACCATTATTTTCTTGAATTGGAAAATTGCTGATCGTTTGAGCGATAGACTTTTGGTTTTTTAAATTCATTTAGCTCTGTATTTTGTGAGAATTATTTCATATGTTGCGGCGATTATATTAAAAAATAAGCAATTTGATACAACGGCAATTAAGTTAATACCAAGTTTGGTGAAAAAAGATGTTTGTTTTGCTGGAATAGTTTGTGCGTCTATGTTTTTTTACAAAATTTTAACGTGATTGCTTTTTATGAATGCAGAAGGAAATAAAAATTTCTACATGAGATTTGACACGAAAAATGTTTTTTTAATTGAACAGGAAAAAGACCTGGAAAGGTTTTATGAAGAAAATAAAGATGTTGATTGGATTGGTTTTGATACCGAATTTGTTGGGGAGAAGCGTTTTTATACCTTGCTTTGTTTGATTCAGGTCGCTACTGAAAATGGTTTTTATCTGATTGATCCTCTGAAAATAAAGGACCTTTCTCCACTGCTGAGAATGATCGTTGATCCATCAATCCTTAAAATCACCCATGCCGGCGAAAATGACTATCGACTTTTGTACACGTATTATAAAATTT
>JANQFJ010000215.1 GCA_028277915.1 Saprospiraceae bacterium | reverse complement strand
TTTTAATTTCTGCTCCAAAGCTTTGCGCAGCTCGCGCACAAGCCATACTTACACCACCAGTTCCTCCTTTTGAAAAGCCCCAAGATCGAAATGCACCATCCAGTTCTCCCATATAATGGTGTAGCAACACATATGCAGTGCCAGGTGATCGAACACCCAAAAAAGTCCCGATAATCCCACTAACCGACATTGGCCCTTTTAACACTTCTGACTCAAACCAGAGATCGAGAAAATCTGCACTGCTCATAGTCAGCAGCTTGGTATTCATCTGAAGCAATTCAGGACCAAGATTTTTAAAAACCTTTCCCATCCTCAACAACGACGAAAGTTCTTTTGGATTGATGGAAGCTACATCAGGAGCCGGGTGGTCAATTATCTCTTTTGCAAGTTTGGCCATATGGGTCATAACTTTGCTAAATTCTGGATAAACTTCAGCATCCTTTTTACTAAATCGTGCAATTTCTCTTCTGGATTTTGATGCATCGCCCCACCTACATAAACCGATATCTCCATCTGGCAGTGGCTGAAATGAAGCGTCCATAGGGATAATATCATAACCATGTTTTGCCAATCCCAACTCTCTTATTATATGCGGTCGAAATAAACTGACTACATAACTACACACCGAAAAAGTAAACCCCGGATATACTTCTTCAGATACAGCAGCCCCTCCAAGCACATGCCTTTTTTCAAGGACTAAAACTTTTTTTCCGGCTTTGGCTAAATATGCAGCGTTTATCAAACCATTGTGCCCACCTCCAATAATTATAGCATCATATTTTTTACTCATTCTATTATTTTTTTAGGATGGACCGTTTTCTTTTTGGATTAAAAAATTGAGGTTTACAAACGATGGCTCTGACTATTTCTCTATGATGTTCCACTGTAACTTCAAATTTGACTTCTGTTCCTGGCTTGGCGTAGTCAGCTTTGATTGTAGCTAAGGCAATATTCTTTTTTAGTAGAGGTGACCAGGTCCCGCTCGTAGCGTACCCAATTTGCCTAAATCTGTTTTGATTATGATAAATTGGTATGGATCGCCTCCAGGCACCAGCCTCTGTATGAGGTGGCAGACCGTGTTTTTGGTACAAAGCTTCCAAATCAGGCCAGTTGATATCAATGCCTACTGAAGCCCATCTTGATCCGTTTTTCTTTTCAGTTTTTAAAGCACTTTGTCCGATAAACGGTTTTCTGTCTAAATCGACCATCCATCCAAGATTCAGTTCATAAGGAGTACTCATTTGTTCCGGGATAAGTGCATGGAGTGAGCTGTGATAATCAACTCCGTTCATAATCAAACCTGCTTCAATTCTGGCAATATCCAGCGCCGCAATCCCTGACATCCTAATGTTGTAGTTTTGACCTGCATTCCAAACAGCATCAAATAATTTCAAAGCATCTTCATTGTTTATCCAAAGCTCGTAGCCTAAATCGCCGGTATATCCCGTTCGAGAAATTTTAAACTCAAATCCTTCAGCTTTCGCTGTTGTTGTCCAGAAAAACTTCAAACTATCCAGCTCAGCATCACAGATATTTTTTAGGATTTCGCGGGAAGTTGGTCCTTGTAATGCCAATGCGCAATAACTATCCGTGACATCTTCAATTTGTAAATCGAGGTTTTTAATAAACCTGGAAAACCATGAATAGGAAGGATCTGCCGCTGTCACAAAATATTCATTCTCTCCGAAACGCATAACAGTGCCGTCATCAATGACCATACCCCGATCATCACACCAACAACAGTACGTAGCCTGATTCAGCTTCAATTTGCTGATGTCTTTAACTATAAGGCGTGATAAAAACATTGTAGCATCTTTTCCCGCTACCCTATATTTAAAAAGAGGGGTGACATCCACTAATCCAGCGGAGTGTCTAAAGGCGAAATATTCAAAATCATTTACAACATTGTAGGAATTAGCCGCAAAATACCCTCCCCAATCTTTCCAGTCCATGGCTTTATTGAGTTTTGAGGTTCTTTCGTAAAAAGGTGTTTTTATCGGCATTGTCTTTTAAGTTGGTTGTTCTATTGTTGTCAAGATAATCGCTTCCATTGACCCTGCCTTGACATTGTTTTTTCAAAAAGGCGATTCTTCAACATTAATTTAAATTTCTCTCTTGCTAATCTGTTATAAGTACAAGATTAGAATTGCTAAGTTGATCGAAATTTTGATTTTAGTCAACGGATTTCATAAAGCGTAAAAATAGTTATTTTTAGTTTTTAAAAAATCCCATTCTCATGAATCAAAACATTCTGCGTCCTAAAAAAAGGAACTTTCTCAGAAAATGGCTTGGGAAAAGATATTTTATTTTTAAACGAAGAATGTTTTGGTGGTTTGGAACAAACAATTTTTCAACATCTTTTATTGCAAATACGCTTCCTGAAGAAATAACGACACATCAAACTCCATTGATTCGACAGCTCAAAGATGTCGATATGAAATTGCAATTCAACAAAATCACCAATCTCAAAATTGCTGCAAAGCAATTATCGGGAGTTATCATCAAACCTGGAGAAGTGTTTTCATTTTGGTACCTCGTAGGGCAACCGTCGTGGTGGAAAGGTTACAAAAAAGGAATGGTTTTGAGCGAAGGAAAAGTTATATCAGGAATCGGTGGCGGGCTTTGCCAAATGGGAAACCTTATTTTCTGGATGGCGCTACACACTCCTTTGACAATCGTTGAACGTTACCGACACAGTTACGATGTTTTTCCTGATGCCAATCGTACACAACCTTTTGGGAGCGGTGCTACATTGGCTTTTAATTACATCGACCTCCAAATAAAAAACGAAACCGAGCAAGATTTCCAGCTAAAAACTTGGCTTTCTGAAAAGTATCTTCATGGTGGCTTTTACAGCTCCTCCTCTATTCAAAAACTTTATAAAGTCATAGAACAGAATCACAAAATGATTCATCAACCGTGGGGAGGATACACCAGACATAATGAAATTTTGAGAGAAATCTACGACAACGCTTCCATGGAATTACTTCACAAAGAATTGGTAACTGCTAACCATGCAATAATGATGTACCAGCCGTTTTTAAATCCATCAGAAGAGAAGGATCAGAAAACACTTTGAATTTTGTCATTTTTTTATCTTTGCAAGGCAAGTACAAATTAAATTTTAAGAAATGATTCAAAGAATACAATCGATATTTTTACTATTAGCAAGTGTGAGTGCTTTTGCACTTTTTGCCTTTCCTTTTGGAACCACACCACAACCTGTTGCTGAATCTGAGATTTACATGGATGGAGTTTACAACATCCAGGACAACATTGGTTTGTTGGTATTGTTTTGTGTTGCTGGAGCATTGGCCCTCGTCAGCATTTTTATGTATAATAACCGAAAAAGCCAACTCCTCGTCGGCAGATTGGCTATGGTCGCCAACATCATCGGGTTTGTACTGGTGATTATTTTTTACTTCCAAAACGGAGCGGAGTTAGAAGCTTTGAATGTCAATGACACTGAAAACCTTTTTGGTTTCTCCTTACCTGTTTTATTTTTGATCTTTGCCATCCTGGCTCAAAGGGCAATTACAAAAGATGAAAAATTGGTCAGGTCTTCGGATAGATTGCGTTAAATCTAAAAAAAGAGTCCTTCAAGCTATTGCGTTTGAAGGACTCTTTTTTATCTAACTGAATAAGAAAATTAATCTTTTGCTCTCTGCTTCGCTGAATAATTGACTTTAAATTGTCCTGATTTTCGAAGCTGGGTTTTAACATCCTGCACAATTCCCATTGTAACGTCGCCATCAACCCTCAAAGAAGTAATAATTCTTGGACGTTTTTGCTCCATAACTTTAATCCGGTGTTGCTCCAAAAACAAAGGAATTTCACCAACAGTAGCGATCTTGTCTCCTAATTGCATACGTGGTGAAGTACCATAAATCTCTTGGAACTTTTGTTTTGGTTTGCCGATATAAATATAATTCACCAAAGATTTTTCCTCTAACTTGATAAGTTCAGTTGCATGAGGTGTAACGACATTTATTTTCAGCTCTGAATCTCTCAAAACGGTAACTACCATGAAGAAAAACAGAAGCATGAAAATAATATCCGGCAAAGACGCTGTCGAAATCGCAGCGCTTGTTGCACCTCTCTTCTTTTTAAATTTTGACATAATTCAATTTTTTTGGTTGAGTAATAAAATCGGTAGTTTTTCGACTTCTAATAAACCTACACCATTTTATTCCTCACCGAAAGCAGTTGGTTCTGCTTCTGAAAGTACAAAAGGTATCTTTGATCTCACTTCTTTTCTGATATGCAGTGGTAAATCATCACTGTATTCTTTGTATTTGGCGGGGTAATCCCCACGCTGAACTCCCCGTAACACTTCTTCAGTCCACAATTCGTTGTATGCTGCTTTTAATTCATTGTAAACTTCGAGGTACGTCTTGTAGTTAGTTCCGCGGTCATTTTTTAATGAAATAATCGCTTTGGTTGGTTTTTCAGCAAGATCTTCCCGCTTTTTAGGATTCCAAATAAACTCTTTTGCCTTTTCTTTCAGGGTTGAGACAGATTCTACTTCCCCCCTCACAAGAAGCTGGTTCTGAGCATTTACAAGAACAGAAAAAACATTTCGTTTCTTCAATTTTGTAATGTCAGGTTCTTCTTCAGACCAAGGCGGAAGCTTAACCATTATCCCCTTGTCCTCGACAATCTGAGTAGTTACGAGGAAGAAAATAAGCAATAGAAATGCAATGTCAGCCATTGAGCCGGCATTGATTTCATTAGACATTCTGCTTCTGTTCCTAGCCATAATTTGGTTATTTAAAGAAGTTAAGTATTTCTGATCCGACAAAAGCCAACACCGCTCCAAGTCCCAATACAAGAGCTGTGGTAATTCCACCGCTTATTAATCCGTAATCTCCAAGAGATACTTCATATTTTTTCATTGGCTCAGCGATATAAGGATGGATTTCGTCTATTGAACCAGGTACCATATTGGAAGCGATGATAAAAATCAAAACAATCACTGCAAAACCAATAATCCCTTTCATTGATGATTTGAAGTGTGTAGCGACCTGATATACACCAAATAACAACATCAGAACAAACCCAGCAACAATTAAAAAGATTGAAGCAGAGATACCAAAGTTGAAATTGTTGGATTCATGACCGTTTTTCATGGCAACCATACTGTTAAACTCATCCAATCCTGAAAACGCCACACCCAAAAAGATAACAGTGATGAGTGCCCCGACACCAAACGCAATCAACTGCCCATTTTTAGTTAAAAATTTATACATAATATTATCTTCTTGTGATTATTTAAAAACATTATTTGAAGCCATGACATCAACCAATGCGATAGATGCATCCTCCATTTTGTTGACAATACCATCAATTTTAGAAATAATGTAATTATAAAAGATTTGAAGGATAATCGCTACAATCAAACCAAATACTGTAGTAAGAAGGGCCACTTTAATACCGTCGGCAACAACTGCTGGGGATAAATCACCAACCTCGGCAATCTTGTCAAAGGCCTGGATCATACCAATTACTGTCCCCATAAATCCAAGCATGGGAGCAATCGCAATAAACAGCGAAATCCAAACTAATCCTTTCTCAAGCAATCCCATTTGAACCGCTCCATAAGAAACGATGGCCTTTTCAACTGCGTCAGGGCCTTGATCGGCGCTTTTGAGTCCTTCATAAAGTACACTTGCTGTTGGACCTTGAGTTGATTTGCACACTTCCATTGCACCATCAACGTTACCTTCTTTAAGGTTTTCATCTATTCGTTCGAGCAATTTGTCAGTATTTGCACTTGCAATGTTTAAAGTAATGATTCGCTCAATACAAAAAGCAAGACCAAGGATCAAACAAATCAATACAAAGCTCATAAACCGCCAGTCACCGTCGATGAAGTATTTTTTCAAAATCTGGTACCCCGTTGGATCTGAAGAAGCAGGTTCCGATTGAGCTAATAGTTCGGTTGCGCCAGAAATCATGGCAATACCAAACACGAGCATTATTGCTATTAATTTTCGCATAATCAGTAAGGTTTTACGAATGTTTTTGAAGTAAATTATAGTTAGTTAATATGTTTGTTTCATAGATCTGTTATCAGAACTTCATAACTCTCCATCGAAACAACAAAGCTATCGCGGAGAGTAAGGGATTCGAACCCTTGATACCCTTTTGAGGTATACACGCTTTCCAAGCGTGCGCCTTAAGCCGCTCGGCCAACTCTCCAAATTTCATCGGCTTCTAAATCTTGTTGAACGCGCCAATTTTTTCATAGAATTTGTCACAGCTCATTAGTTGCAACCGACACAAAAATTGTAAATAAAAGTAACTTTTCAAAATTTTTTGAGCATTCAAACTTATAATTGGTAATATTTATTGATTCAATTATAAGATTAGCTTTTATTACCCCTTTTATATCTTCTTTTTTTCAACCTTAAAAACTGGTTCTGATCAAGTAACGACCTTAAAAACTTTTGCTGCGTTTTTAGTAGTTTTGCTCTCGATTTCATCGATTGTTGTTTCTTTAACAGATGCCATTTTTTCAGCAATCTGGCGTATGTAAGCGCTTTCATTTCTTTTTCCGCGAAAAGGTGTCGGTGCCAAATAAGGCGAGTCTGTTTCCAATACCAAGTGGTTTAAAGCAATATCTTTGATCGTTTGGTCTAATCCAGATTTTTTAAAAGTCAACACACCTCCAATCCCTAAGTAAAATCCGAGATCGATGATTTTTTGAGCTTGTTCCAAACTGCCGCCAAAGCAATGAAATATTCCACTTAAACGACCATCCTGCTCCTGTTGAACTAAATCAATTGTCAAATCCATGGAATCTCTGCAGTGAATCACAATTGGTATCCCAAGGTCTTTTGCCCAATTCGCCTGAATTCGAAAAGCATCTTTTTGCTCCTCGATATAAGTCTTGTCCCAGTACAAATCTGTTCCGATCTCTCCTACTGCCACAAAAGGCCGCTTCTTCAACCAATTTTCAACAATCGCTAACTCTTCTTTGTAATTTTCTTTGACAGAGCAAGGATGCAATCCCATCATGGCAAAACATTCTTCGGGATATTTTTTTTCCATTTCCAGCATGTCATCAATGGTGCTGCTATCGACATTGGGCAAATAAAATTTTTCTATTCCATTTTCCCGAGCTCTCTGCAGCATCTCATCGCGGTCCTCGTCAAACTGCTCCAGGTACAAATGCGCATGTGTATCAACAAACATTTAATTTCAATTTTGATTGGCAAATGTATTAATAATTAATCCTCCAGATGACTAAATGCCATCAAATAATTCAACTTCTACCAAATCCTAAAAACAAACGCGTTCGATTGTTTTATATAAATGATGCCTTATAAAAAGGATCCGTTGTTTTGATTTCGTAAAAGTTATTAAATAATCAATGAATTGTCTTTTTCATCGAGTAAACACACTATCACCGATAATGTAAATTCATTTTATAATTAATTTCTTACTGTAAATTGCACATCTGAAATGATCTTACTACTTTGCCGAAAATAAATTCAATGGCCAAAAAGAAAAAATACTACGTCGTTTGGGAAGGCAACAATACTGGGATTTTTGACTCCTGGACGGAAACACAACTCCAAATCAAAGGTTATCCAAATGCCCGGTATAAATCATTCAAAACCCTCGAAGAAGCTGAGGCCGCCTATCACGGCAATGTTGCTGATCATATTGGCAGTGCTGCGAAAAAACCAAAAAAGAAGGTAAGCGAAGAGGCTCGCAAAGCCATCGTCTGGGAAAGTTTGTCTGTCGATGCAGCTTGTAGCGGTAATCCCGGGATTATGGAATATCGTGGCGTTGACACTAAAACCAATGATGAGATTTTTTATGTCGGGCCATTTAAAAAGGGAACAAACAATATTGGGGAATTTTTGGCTTTGGTGCATGCACTGGCTTATCTCAATCAAATTGGAAAAGGAGAATTTCCTATCTATTCAGATTCCCGAACCGCAATGGCCTGGGTTCGCAATAAAAAAGTAAAAACCAATCTCAAAAGATCTGCGGTGAATGATCGACTTTTCCAACTTATCGAAAGAGGTGAAAAATGGCTAAAAAACAACAATTACAATAACCCTATTTTAAAATGGAATACGGAAGAATGGGGTGAAATTCCTGCGGATTTTGGAAGGAAGTGATAGGTTTGTGGTTTGTGGTTTGTGGTTTGTGGTTTGTGGTTTGTGGTTTGTGGTTTGTGGTTTGTGGTTTGTGGTTTG
>JANQFJ010000186.1 GCA_028277915.1 Saprospiraceae bacterium | reverse complement strand
ACATAGACGAAAGGAAGATCAAGCTCATCCGCCAAAAGTGCTCCAAATGCAATGCCTGAAGTTGCGACTCCTGCGATCACCTCAAAATGACCAAACTCCTTTGATTTCTCAGCCAAAGCCTTAATCACAAAGGATCTTGTCGTCGGATAAGAAAGGATTATTCTGTTGTCACAATAAATGGGTGAATGGATACCTGATGCCCAAACAAATGGATTTTGGGGGTTCAGTTTTATTGCTTTAATTTGCAGCAACTTACTGGCTACATCGGGGGCTATCTTCATCGAATATTACTCTGTAAGAAAAATGAACGCAAATGTACAAAATATATATTAATGATACACCAATTTTCCTGATGAATACGCAAGAAAAGGACGAATTGTTACCAAGTTCAAAGAATATCCTCACAGCCAAATATATCGGTAAATCGAAATATTTACTCACTTATATCGACTTATTAGAAAAATCCAAAAAGTTTGAAGCTGTGGTTCTCTATACTGATGACTACGATAAATTAGTGAAGGATTTCAAAGGATTATATAAAATCATTGATGCGGCAGGAGGAGTTGTTTTTAATGAAAAAAATGATATTCTGATGATCTACAGGCTAGAACATTGGGATTTGCCAAAAGGAAAAATTGATGAAGGGGAATCACCTGAAGTTGCTGCTGTTCGGGAAGTTGAAGAGGAAACAGGCATTGAGCATATCAAATTAGGACCGCTGCTTACCGAAACGTACCACACCTATAAAAGTAAAAAAGGTAAAAGAATCTTAAAGCGCACTTACTGGTTTCGTATGGAAACAAAAAATCAGCAATTGGTGCCCCAAACGGAAGAAAATATTGAAGTAGCTGAGTGGATTGCTTTAGAAAAATTTCTTTCTGAAGATCGTAAAGTTTACGGGAGCATATTGGATGTACTAACTTGTGTTCAGTAAATTATACATAATTTTTTTTCGTAATATTTGGTTTGGTATTTGAATTTTTTAAAAAAAAATGCAGTTTATTTTACAATTTTTAATTCCAAATTCTGTTTTATAATTGCGAAATTTGCCATTCGATGCTCTTTTAAATATTTTTTTTTGACCTTTTTTATTTTAGTGTTTCCTTGACACTAAAAATTTAATTTGGTTATTGTTCAAAAAGCTGATTTTTATTCTTCAATGTATAATATTATATTTGTTTAACAAAATTTTTCACTTTGACCAATTAGCAGTAGTTTATTATGAAAATTTCAAAATCTCTTTTCGCTTTTGTTTTGCTTTGTTTTATCAGCAATAGCTTATTTGCTCAATCGATAGCCAGCGTTGATGAAAATGTTTTTACTTCTAATCCCACCCTCACTGAACTTCCTGACGAAAATTGGTCATTTTATAAAGATGAAGAAAATCAATTATACTTCATCGATTTTGAACAAATCAACTTTAATCTTAGCGAAATTATAGTGAAAAATGACGACGGAGATATCTTAATTCAGGATGACGTACTTGATCTCCCTGTCAATACAATCTATGAAATTGATCTTAGTGAGTATGGTGTTGGTAATTATCATGTGGAGTTAAGATCCTTTACAGGAATAATTCGAAAACAAGTAGATATCAAATAAACTGAATTTTTGAATTATAAAAACGCCCAATCAGACAATGATCGGGCGTTTTTATTTTAGTTGGAATACTTTATATCCTTCAATCGACGCAATACAGAAAAAAGGCTGTCAATTTGGTAATTTTCTTCGGATAACGCATGTGTTTTTCTGTCGCTTTCTTCAATAATCAATATTCTCGTTATCTCTCCTTCTAATTCTCTTGTCAATCGTGATTTCTGCTGGTCATTGTGGATATAAACTTTAACAATATTATTAAAATCGGCATTTCCGTATCCGGTTTCGATAGCATCCTGAAAAACTTTTACAGGTGTGAATTTTTGTGCTGCCCAAAAGCTAAAAAATGCAGTTACGACGGCTATTATTAATACAAAGAATGACAATAGACTGAATAATTGTCGATATCCCTTTCTCGTAGGAGTTCCTTTTTTTTTGAGATTAAAAAGCAAGAAAACTAGGGCAATAAAGGCCACTACCAAGCTAATGATGAAGTTATAGTAGTTGCCGGTTCTAATCGGTTCAAAAACAGCAATTGGTTGCTCCATTTAATTATGAATTTGGTCGCGAAGATAGCCATTTTTATAGTTTAGCGTATTGAAAAAGTTAACTTATGGAGGATTAATGATAATGGCTTGTTTATGAATTAAAAATCGCTATTTTTGATTTTACAACTTAAACAAACATGCAAAACCCAAAGAATAAAAACTATTGGTTGTTTCAAATAAAATCTACTGACTTTCAGCTTGTAAAAGCTTTGAGAGTGAATGAATTGAAAGTATATCCCATAAAGTCCCAAAGAGTTAAAATACAAAAAGGAGATCGAATTATTATTTGGAAAACTGGAAAAAATTCGGGTTGTTATGCTTTGGCCACAGCAACTTCAGAAACAGGCTCCTGGCCATATTCGAAAAACGGCTTGACTTTTTTTAAAAATAACACAGCCACTCAACCAAATGTAAAATTCAAAATCGACCTTAATCTTTGGGATAAACCGTTGAGGGAAGAAGCTTTGACAAATTATAAAGCTTTTGATCGATTTAGAGGAACTTTGCCCGGCATAAATTATAAAATTGCTCAGAATCATTTCTTTTTGGTTGAAGAACTGGCAAAAAATCATTTGTCTGAATACAAACTTTCCAAGTCCTTTGTGCCCTACCACAAATCAAAAGATCATCCGCTCAATTTAATCTTGTTTGGACCACCAGGAACAGGCAAAACTTATACCGCGATCAGTCTGGCCGTGGCTATCATAGAAAATAAAAGTCTTAACAAAATCTCAAAAATCGATCGATCAAAATTGCGCCTTCGATTCAACGAGTATATGAATGAAGGACAGATCGGATTCGTTACTTTTCACCATGCTTATACTTACGAAGATTTTGTGGAAGGAGTGAAACCGCATTCGGAAAACCAAAGTGTGGCTTTCAAAATTGAAGAAGGAATATTCAAACAACTGGCATTTGAAGCGAAGCGAAATATGCTGGAAACATTGATGAGTAATATCCCGAAAAAAGAGATCAAGATCAGTTTCAATCAATTGTACAAGGCTTTTCTTCAATACATCAAAAGCGATCAGTTTAATTCTTTTGTGACCTTTAACAAACAAAGGGTTTATTTACATCGCATCGGCCGAAACGGAGATTTTATCGTCAGAAAGGAGAAGTCATATAATACCAATACGGTTTCGAAAAGCAAACTGCGGGTTGTTTATGAAAGTATTCCTCAAATCGATCAAATTCGTCATGTTGATGCAGATATTAAGGCATTGGTTGGGTCAATTAACACCAATATTTTTTATGGTGTTTTTAAAGAATTGAAATTTTTTGAAAAGGAATACATCAAAGCATTGGCAAATCTGCAACAACAGGGTGAAGCCAGCGATAATACTGTGGAATCTTTCGAATTGGGAGCATTGGCAAATCAAATCAAGGACCAAACTAAAAAATACGTTTTGATCATTGATGAGATCAATCGCGGAGATATTTCTAAAATTTTTGGAGAGTTAATTACCCTCGTTGAAGAAGACAAACGCGAGGGTAATGCTGAGGGGCTTTTGGTGCAACTCCCATACTCCAAAAGTCATTTTTGTGTTCCGTCAAACCTTTATATTATTGGGACCATGAACACTGCCGGCCAAAGCTTGGAAATGCTGGATTTGGCTCTGCGGAGAAGGTTTGATTTTTTGGAAATGGAACCTGATCCGGGAATAATTAAAAAGGTAAACAAAACGCCATTTATAGATGAGATTGATTTGGTAAAACTGCTCAATGCCATTAATGAACGGATCGAGATTCTCATTGGCCGAGATTTTAGAATTGGCCATACTCACTTTCTGAATCTCCAGAGTTTAGGTGATCTGAAAGAAGTCTTTTTGTACAAAATTATTCCCTTACTTCAAGAGTATTTTGAGGGCGATTTAATACGAATGGGATTAGTGTTGGGAGAAGATTTTGTGAAAAAGGAAAAGCTTGAAAATGAAAATGTTTTTGCAAATTTTGATTTAAATGTTTTTGAAACGGAAACCTTGGATACCTTTAAACTTAACCCGATAAAAAACCTTCCAAAAAAAGCATTTATTCGGATTTATGATAAAGACTATAGTGGATAGGTTTTATGGTATGTTAAACGGATTTAGGTGTGGGCCCTTAACAAATGCGATCTGTTGACTATTCATTGATATAGAATTTTATTTGCTTTGACCGAATCTTTTGACCACTACTAATAAGTGCCAAATAATATAAACCCGGCTTGTTGAATTTGTAATTTCCAATTTTATTTCCTTCCCAATGTCGTGTATCTGAAATTAAATTTATGCGATAAATTAATGAATCATTAGGTGCAATGTTAAGTATTTTCAATGATGTGTCTTGATATAAAGAATCTTGAATGAATTCAAAAGTTTTGTCAGGACCCACAATTGTTGAAAAGGGTGAGCGCTCAGCAAATAATTCAATTAGTCTGGATTTATTTGTCTTATTTTTTAGTATAACTTTAAATGTAATGTCTTCGTCTAATTTAAATTCTGTTTGGTTAGTAACTGCTTTTATTTCAAATATTCGTTCATTGATTTCATATAGAATATAAGCTCTTGTATAATCAATCAAATTTACCAAATTTGTATCAGGCAAATTTTTAGTGTTTATTTTATCAAGTTCTTCAATTGCTTTTTCCTTCATTTCTATAACCTTATCAATGTTTCCGTAGTATTCGTTGAGCATCGTCGCAATATTAATTCTTGCATGGGGAATAAGGTCAGAATTTGGATAAGTTCTTATAAATTGATAATAAGATTTAATTTGTTCGCTTGAGTACCCTTCATCTTCCGCTCCATATGATTGTGTTTCAATTAAGCGGAATTTAACATTGTCAGCGAATAGGCTTTCTGGAAATTTCGTTAATAGGTTTTGATAACTTTTATAGAGTAAAGTGAAATCATAATAGCTTTCTCCAAACCAACCACATTGAATTAATTTTTCTATTTGTAGAGATTCTTTGTATAAAAATTCATCTTTGGGAAGGTTTTCATTTTTCAGGCTATCTAAGGATGTTTTAATTTTTGAACAGCAATTCAACACATATTTACTATTATAAAAATCAAATTCCGGATAATTTTCTTTTAGCATATTCCCATAGTACTCCACTTTGTCCAAATTGTAAGCTTGAAGATATTTCATACAGAGTCCAAGCAAGGCATATTTTTCGAGTTCTTTAGGAAAAGTATTTTGATCTATGGCTTTTTCAGCATCTTTTAAACGTTTATCATCTCTAAGGTTCAGCAAATAATTCCTGGCTGAGGCTTCAAATGATTCCAAAATTGTGTTGTCTGTAACAAGTGAAAAATCTGATTTGATTGCGTTATAACTCATCAAAAAAGAATCAATACTTATATTATTGAAGCTTTTATTGATTTTACTCAACTCAATTTTTTCCTTTTGATAAGATGATAAATCAAATTTTTTAGAATTTGCAAACGCAAATTGTTTGTTAATAATTACAAATTTATTCCTGAAAAGTAAATATAAAAACTGTTGATCCAATTTCAATTGCCTTAAATAGCTATTAGGCAAAAGGTTAAATTCATAGAAGTGATTTATCGAATCTTTAAAAAAAAGCCTATTACTGCAATAATACCAATTGGCATGTTTATCAGGAATTTTACTGTACCTGCTAGCCCCACTCTTTCTCGGCAAATTTTTTAAGAATGGATCTTTTGAATGTTTCTTTTTCTTTTCTTTTTTTTCAAAATTTGAGACATCGACCTTATAATATAATTTACCTTCATTTAATGATATAGAATCATTGTTGACAATGTCAATACTAGAAACCCAAAAATCAAGTGGGAATCCTGGAGCTTGTGATATTGTTTTATCAATTTTGTTAATAAAATATAAACCGTTAGCTGTGCCTATAATGGCTTTATCTTTAGCATTGATCAATGCAGTTACTGGATGAATATCATATTTGAAAAATGTGTCCTTCTTTAAATCGAAATACAATAAGCAATCATGAAATAAGCTTATAAAAACTTCATTTAAGACTGAATCCTTCCATATCCCAGACTCATTGACTTGCCGGATAAACCCCTTGTCGTATTTCTTTGATAGCGGAATCCATTCCCCTGTTTTTAAATCTAATTCATGAATATTTGCAGTGTTTATTGTCCATATTTTATTTTTCTCAGACAAAGGACTGAACATAAACCTGTTTTTAGGAATTCCCTCTGCCGGGTAAGTTTTAATACTGTCTACTTTAAATGTAGTGTAAGGTTCATTTTTTGGATGTTCTTTGTCTGAATTACAGTTTGATAAACTGAGAATTAAGAGTGGAATTAAAAAAATTGTATTTTTCATTTAAGAAGTGGTCATTAAACTTATAGATCGATTCTTTGGAAGATATTCGCTGAAACAAATTCTGAAACGGGTGCTAATATTTATTCTTTTTCCGGTGCTTGACAACTTGTTTGATCATTTTTCCAAAAGCTTTGTCTTTTCTGCGTTTGTCTGCAATTGACGTTTGAAAATGCTGTGCTTCGCGTTGCATTTTGAGATAATTTTCATAAGAGGCCTGATCGATCTCATCATTTTCCAAAGCTGCAAGGATAGCACAACCGTCTTCGTGGATATGAGTGCAGTTTTTAAATTTACAATCTTTGCTCAATCTGGTGATTTCATCAAATGTTTCTTCAACATTTTCTGTGATTCCGATTTCTCGCATTCCAGGAGTGTCAATCAAAATAGCTCCGTTGTCGAGGATAAATAATTCGCGGTGACTGGTCGTGTGTCTTCCTTTTTTAGTGCTGGTGCTCAATGACTTGGTTTTCATCAAGTCTATTCCCGATAAATTGTTGATCAAGGTAGATTTTCCAACTCCGGATGAGCCAATGATGCAGTACGTCATTGATGTCTGTAGGCTTTCATTGATTTTTTCGTAACCTATTTTTGAAATATTGCTGATTGGAATAACGGTCACTTTGGGATGTCTGGATTGGATATTCTCAATTTTTTCATACAGTTCTTCTGTTGAAATCAGGTCAATTTTGCTTAATAAAATGATAGGCTCAACATTCGCAGATTGACAGACCGCAAGATATCTTTCGAGGCGGTTTATATTAAAATCCTGATCAATTCCTTGGATAATAAAAGCAAAATCGATATTGGTAGCAATGATTTGCTTTTCTCCGAATTTGCCAACGGCCTGCCTTTGCAAAGTAGATTTTCTTGGAAAAATATGGTGGATCAAGGCTAAGGAATCGTCAAAAATAGAAATGGCTACCCAATCTCCAACTGCTGGAAAATCAGCTCTTTCCTGTGCTGAAAAGCGCAAGTTTCCCGTGATCTCTGCATCAAGTTCCTGCGAAGCTGTTTTCACGACATATCTTTCTTTGTGCTCGACAGCTATTCGTCCTACTTCAAAAGTATTTAAATTGTTTTCGTTTCGATAGTCTTCCAGGCTTTTTGAATAACCCAAATTTTCGAGATCCATAACTCAAAATTAATAAATCAACGATTGGCCAAGATAGGATAATTTGAGATTAAGTGTTTGACAAAATTAGTTTTTCATTGAACTGAGGTTTGAACATAAAAAAAGCTGTAACAATTTTTTAATCGTTACAGCCATAAATTCGACAAACTTAAAGATTATTCTTTTTTAACAAATATTTCGTTTACAGAGTTATATTTGGTGATCACGATTTCAGTGCGTCGATTTTGACTATGCAATTCTTCTGAACAATCTTTCCCATCAGCGCAGTTGTTAAGCAATTCCTCCTCACCAAGCCCAATGGCTTGTACTCGATGCGCTTCAATACCACGTAAAATCAAATATTTTCTTGCTGCATCTGCTCTTTGTTGAGAAAGCGCTTTATTGTAATCCGCATTTCCCCTCGAATCAGTATGAGATACGAGATTTATTTCCATTTCAGGGTGATCTTTCAGGATTTCGGCTGTTTCATCCAAAATATAAGCTGATTCAGTTTTGAGTTCAGCATTGTTGTATTCAAAATAAATATGATCCAGGGTGATTTTTTTTGCTACTTTCGGAGCAGCCTCAGGGTTGTCATTTTTAGCCTTAACGGCCAGTGGATTGATTTCATTTTCAGCAGGATATTCTTCAATCTCTTCTGTAGCTGCCAGGTCAAATATGTTTTTGATCTGAGGTTCAGGTTTTATAATGTCAGGCTGAACCATTGCAATATCGATATCCTTTATCCCTGATAACAAATTGTAGGTGGTTATTTTTCGAAAAGTCTTGTAATCCTCTTTTTCGACAATTATCAGATAATTTCTATCGTGTTTTAAATCATGATAAAAATTGCCTTTAAAATCTGTCTGATAAGAATATGGATTCCCAAATAATTTTTCTAAAGTCTGGTTGATGTGGCCTACAAAAGCCATTGGGCTATCATGATCTTCAATTTTGAATTGGATATTTTTAAATTCAATCAAAGACACTTTTGCATTTGACAATTGATCGCCAGTCTCTTCATCGATTATTGTAAACTTGACAGGTGTTGGATCAAGTGCCTGCTCAAGACTTTGGTCCATTCTCCAAAAGTAAATGTCATCTTTGCCTTTTCCTCCTTCTCGATTCGAAGAAAATAAACCACTCAATCCATCTTTTTCAATAAAAAATCCAAAATCGTCTGCTGTTGAGTTAAATGGTTGGCCAATATTTGTCGCTTCATTCCACTCCCCATTGCCGTCCAATTGGCTAAAATATATATCCAGGTTGTCGGAGCCTACTTTGCCATTGGATGAAAAATAAAGCGTTCCATCATGGTTGATGAATGGAAAAACATCATTTTCAACAGTATTGATTTTAGGACCAAGATTGACAGGAGTGCTCCATTGGCCATCGATAAATTTAGAGCTATAAATGTCCATTCCTCCGTATCCTCCAGGACGATTGGATGAAAAATAAAGCGTCTTGGCATCTGGTGAAAGGGAGGGATGACAGGATGTACAATTTTCACAATTTATGGGCAATACAGCTCCTTTTGACCATTTGCCATTTTCAAATATTGTAGAATAAAGTTTGAGGTCAACTAACTCATAATCATTTTTACTTTTTTTATCATTTACAGCATAAATCATTAGATTTCCCGATCTATCAACTGTAATCGCACCTTCATTCATTTTCCCATTCATTTTGCTTTCAATAGCGACGGGTGCTTTAAATATTCCATCTTTAACTTTTTCTGCGAAAAATAGATTGGGTGATTTTTTTCTGAATATCTTATTCCAAATTGTGGTTTTTTTTGGGGTGCGATTTGAAGTAAAAAGGACTCCGTTTTTGTATGAAACAGGACTATAATCTAATTGATCAGAATTGACTAATTCTAGATTTTTGATTTTTACGCTTTGAGCAATGACAGTACCTTCGTCTGGTAATGCTTCCACAGCTTTTACCAATAAACTTGAAGTGTTTTGGCTACTCAGAATTATTGGGATCAGTAATAAAAACAAAAAAACGTAGTAATTTTTTTTCATGTTATTGATTTTAAAAAACAGAATTCCTTATTTCGATTTTAATATTTTGCACTTTATCAATTATGTAAAGTGCAGATAACAATGAAAAAACATATCAATAAATGTTCCAATTATGTTTAAATATAATACGTTTTATTGTATAAATGAGTTTATTTTGTATGTAAATTTATTGTAATAAGTTATTTTGTAAAATAATTAACAAACTGTTATTTTGTACCGCTTTACAAAATCGACCAAAAACTTTCTGTGAATCAGTTGTTTAGATAATTTTGTGAGATAAGAAGGTGGTTTTTTAAAAAGCTGATTTCAGCTTGTGTGAAAAAAGAAAATTATGAAATCTCTATTTGAATTCGTTCTTATTCTCATGTTTTGTTCCTTTGTTGCCTGCATTTCAAACAACGAAACCGAACATAAACCTCCTACAATCCACCTCCAGCAAAGCGGATCAAATGCTTCTTTTCGAGGAATAGCTGTTAAAAGTGAAAATGAGGCCTGGGTGAGTGGGACGAATGGTGCATTGTTGAAAACAACCAATGGCGGCCAACTATGGGAAAAGGTTTTTGTCCCCGAAGCGGATTCACTAGATTTTAGAGACCTTGAATTGTTGAACGATAGTACTATTTTGCTGATGAGCATCGGTTCTGGAAATGATTCAAAAATATTCAAATCTACTGACAAGGGAGAGCATTGGAAGATAACTTATGTCAATGAAGAACCTGCGGCTTTTTTTGATGGCTTTGATTTTTGGGATGAAAATACTGGTATCCTGATCAGTGATGCCATTGATGAAAAATTGTATTTACTAAAAACTGAAGATGGCGGTGATCATTGGTTCAGAGTTGGAGCAGAAACTCTCCCAGACCTGGAGAAGGGTGAGTATGGATTTGCTGCAAGTGGTACAGGGATCGCTACTTTTGGTGGTCAAAAAGTCTGGATTGCAACCGGTGGAGTCAATGCGAGAGTGTTTTTTTCACCTAACCAGGGAGATACCTGGAGTGTTTTTGAAACTCCGATGGTAAGTGGAAAACCATCAACTGGAAGTTTTTCTATTGCATTTAAAGATGAATTGAATGGTTTGGTAGTTGGAGGCGATTATCAAATTGATTCTGCTGCGATCAGCAATGTTGCTCTCTCGAATGATGGCGGAAAATCCTGGAATAGTATTGAAAAACCGGAAACCGTTCCTTTCAAATCATGTGTCGCATATCTTAATAATGATGCTGTATTAGCCATAGGAACGAGTGGTGTATCCTGGTCATCCGACAGCGGGAAAAGTTGGACAACTATTGATGTCACTTCCTTTCACACCATGGATTTTGACAAAAAAAGTGGTGTGGGCTGGATGGCTGGTGGCAATGGTGCCATTGCGAAATTTATTGTTAAATAAGTCTTGTGGTATATAAAAATCGAATCCCTTGAGTTAAATGCTATGTGATTTAACATATTTGCGATATTTTTATGCTTTTCAAAAATGAACCTTTAAACAATTTGCAATGATTGAAAAAATTAAAAAACTGAGTTTTCTTTTTATAATAATTGTAATTGCATATCAGCCTACATTTGCACAGGTAGATATTGAAAAAAAACAAGGGTATGAATTTAAAACCATTAATACCATCGAATGTACACCCATAAAAAGCCAGGGAAAAACCGGTACTTGCTGGAGTTTTGCGACTTCATCATTTTTAGAATCTGAGATTATTCGCAAAGGAAAAGGCTATCACGACCTTTCTGAAATGTTCACTGTCCGAAATGTGTATCGGGATAAAGCAAAAAACTATGTACTGCGTCAAGGGAAAGCCAACTTTAGCCAGGGCAGTCTGTCTCACGATTTGATAAATGTTGCTCAAAAGCATGGAGTAGTTCCCGAATCAGTTTATTCCGGTAAATTAGACGGAGCCGAAAAACACGATCATGGCGAAATGATCGCTGTTTTGAAAGGAATGCTAGATGGAGTTCTCAAACGTAAGAACCTGAGTCCTCAGTGGTCAAAAGCATTCGATTGTGTCGTGGATGTATATTTAGGAGAAATGCCCGAAGAATTTGATTATGCTGGCAAGACCTATACTCCTCAAAGTTTCGCTGAAAGCCTGGATATCAATCCAAACGATTATGTAAATATTACTTCCTACACTCACCATCCGTTTTATAGCCAGTTTATTCTGGAAATTCCGGATAATTATTCCAATGGCTCATTTTATAATGTCCCAATGGATGAAATGCAAGCAATCGTAGATCATGCGGTCAAAAATGGATATTCCATCGCATGGGATGGTGATGTGAGCGAAAAAGGCTTTTCTGCTAAAAATGGCTTGGCTGTTCTTCCTGAAGATGCTAAAAGGGAAGATCTTTTCGAGGTTCCCGGAAAAGAAAAGAAAGTTACTCAACAGCTACGACAAAGTACTTTTGAAAGCTATGCAACGACCGATGACCATTTGATGCACCTTACCGGGACTGCAAAAGATCAGAAAGAAACAAAGTACTATTTGATCAAAAATTCCTGGGGTGAGTTTGGAGAACATAAGGGCTATCTTTATATGTCGGAAGCTTATTTTCAACTGAAAACGGTTTCGGTGATGGTACATAAAGATGCTATTCCAAAAGAAATTGCCAAAAAAATGGCTTTGTAATTCGGACTTGAATTCGAATAAATAAAAACCGGCAACGAATCATTGGGTTCGTTGCCGGTTTTTATTTTAACGTGATATGAAATATTAATCTCTTAGCACTTCTCTTGCGATGACTATTTTCTGGATTTCAGAAGTACCTTCACCGATAGTGCAGAGTTTGGAGTCCCTGTAGAATTTTTCAACAGGAAAATCTTTGGTATAACCATATCCTCCGTGAATTTGCACAGCATCTGTCGAAACTTCAACAGCTACTTCTGATGCATAATATTTTGCCATCGCAGATTCTTTGGTCATTTTTTTTCCATTATTTTTCATCTCCCCTGCTTGGCGCGTTAGCAATTCAGCAGCCTGGATCTTAGTTGCCATGTCTGCCAATTTGAAGCTAATGCCCTGGAAACTGGCAATAGGTTTTCCAAACTGTTGACGCTCTTTGGCATATTTTACAGAAGCTTCATATGCTCCTTTCGCTATCCCAAGTGATAGTGACGCAATCGAAATGCGCCCTCCATCCAGGACTTTCATTGCCTGAATAAATCCTTCGCCCTCTTGTCCCAGCATCTGGCTTTTGTGTACTCTGCAATTGTCAAAAATCATTTCAGCAGTTTCAGAAGCACGCATTCCAAGTTTATTTTCTTTCTTTCCTGCGGTAAATCCTGGAGTTCCTCTTTCAACAACAAATGCAGTCATTCCACGGCTGTCTAAAAGTTCACCAGTACGGGCTATGACCACAGCAACATTTCCTGATTTGCCATGTGTGATCCAGTTTTTGGTACCGTTGATGACAAAATAATCACCGTCTTTTTCCGCAACGCATTGCATTCTTCCGGCATCGCTTCCTGTATTTGGCTCTGTAAGTCCCCATGCACCTATCCATTCACCCGTGGCAAGCTTAGGCAAATATTTTGTTTTTTGTTCTTCATTTCCAAATGCCATAATATGTCCTGTGCAA
>JANQFJ010000132.1 GCA_028277915.1 Saprospiraceae bacterium | reverse complement strand
TTCCCTACAAAGAATACGGCATGGTCAAAGGAGTTGTTGAAAGAAAGTCAATCCTTCCAAATGACACCGTACAAAATATAATTGTATCGATGGATAAAGTGCTGGTAACCAACCACAAAAAAGAGCTGCCTTATACGCCATTCATGCAAGGCACTGCTGAGATTATCACAAAAGACCGAAGATTTATAGAGCGCATTTTTGAAAATGTAAACGCCTTTTTAGAAGATCACTGATTCATTCGATCTCTTTTCCTATTTTAGCGATTGATGAAATTATTTCCTTTCATACTTGCACGGATTAGCGGCTTGCCGTTTAATCATTTAGAAAAGTTGAGTTTTCAATCTATAGATAAATTGGAGATCATCCTTCAGAAACAATCTCTTCTGGAAAAGCATAAAAATGAATTGCTGGAATTATTGGGAAACTCGAAAGAAGAAATAGATTGCGGGTATGTCCTAAAAAACCTGGCTTATTTAAAGACCAAGCTTTTACATGATAAAAAAGCAAAGCTGTCATCCAAATTAGAAGCAAACCTGCACGAGCATGAAAAGCCATTTTTAGGAAAAATCGAAAAAAAATTAGAGCGGTATGAACAAACCAAAAAGGAATTGAAGGATTTAGCAACCAATTTTGAAATATTCTATCTCGATGAAATTTTCAGGTCACGTTCAATTTTGCAGGAAATATCAAAAGAGCCTTTAATACTCAACGGTCTTTTATTGTCTAGTCATGTTTTTTTTAACCAGTTGCAGAAATACAATCTGAAAAATATTGCCGCTTTCGCAAAAAAGGAATTCCAGACCGAAAGAACATTGTTGAGGTATTTGTCCAGGATTTGCAGTAAAACCTCACCATTTAGCACTTTTACATCGCTGTCAGTTTTCAGTTTGGATGAAGATCTGATTGAAGGTGAATCAAAAAATATCATTCGTTTAAACAATCGTTTGTTTGATTTATGGAGGGATGCTTTGAATAACTATCCCGCATTCTTTCTCAAACTGAAGATGGGGTTAAACCCTAGTTTGAAAAAAGTGGGCGAGGAATGGATTTATTTATTGAATTCCCGTAATGTTGAATCTGTTCAAAAACTGGAGAACAATGAAATAATAGAATACATTTTTGAAAGCTTGGTCGAAAGTAATCGTGAAATGGTTTTCGAAGAATTTGTTCATAAAATTCTACTAGCTGTTGATTCAGAGCTAGAAGCGATTGAGAAATATTTGTTGGATTTGGTCGATTATGGGTTTTTGGAATGGAGGTGGCCGTTTTCAGGACTCGATCCGTTTTGGTATAAAAAGCTGAAAAAATTACTCGCGAGCTTTCCCGAAGATCGGTTTTTGTTACAAATTTCAACTGATTTGGACAAGATTTTGGAAAACATTGAATTGTATGAAGTTTCAGGTTTTGAACAAAGACTAAAACTCCAAATAGACACCTTTGAAATTGTAAAACGAATTAGCAGTGAACTTTTAAATAAAACACAACTAATTGAAAAAGAAGAGATTATTGATATTAGTCGAAACAAACACTTTAGGCATAACAAGTTTCAAATCACACCAGAGCGATTATTTTATGAAGATGTAAAAATACCTTTCAAACCAAAATGGAAGATAACAGAAATAAATAAAGTTATATCTGAATTAAATAATTTGTTGGATGCTTTGAGTCCCTTGCATTTTAATGTATCACAGTCAAAAATGAAGCATTTTTTTCTTGAGAATTATCAAAAAGGAAATGTTATCAACTTGCTTTTGTTTTATGAAAATTATTTCAAAAATGTATCAAAATCTGCTTTAGATGAAAGCAAATCAGCAATAGACCAACGGCTTTCCTGGCAAAGGGAATTGATGGAAAATATCAAACTTACAAAGAATGGTGAGTTGAATATTCCTTTGGATTTACTAAAAAAGCTGTCTAAGAAATCAAAATCGATCAAATTTGAAAATCCACCTTCAAGAGGTACTTTTATACAATTTTTTAAAGAAGAAAATCAGTTTAAAGGATTTGCAGAGACATCATTCGAAGGATATGGGAAAATGATTGGACGGTTTCTGCATTTGTTTTCTCCTTCGGTTACTGATGCATTTCAAAATTGGAATGAAAAGCTGCGGAAAGATATGCTGTGGGTAGAAAACACTGATGCCTCTATTTATAATCCAAACCTGCATCCACCACTAATGCCATTCGAAATTAGAATGCCAGGTAGCCAAAACACATTGCCGACTGAACAACAAATATCAGTGGACAAATTGTCCGTGGTTTATAATGAATTGGAAAATAAATTGGATTTGATTCATCAGCCAACTGACAGAAAGGTTTTTGTTTTTGATTTAGGTTTTGAAGCATTGGAAAGCAGATCTCCATTATTTCAGTTGTTGGCAAGTTTCAGTTATCCTTTGACTTCACAAAGTATTTTGGCAGAAATTGTCAACCACCATTTTGAGCAAAAGGAAGATCCAATTATCACCTTTCAGCCCCGGATTTGTGTAGGAAATCATCTCGTTATTCAAAGGAGAAGATGGTATGTTAAAAAGGATTTTTTGCCTTTTAAATTGAATAGTGAAAAAGAGTCCTATTATTTTGTTCGAATCAACAAATGGGTTCGGGAAAATCAAATTCCTTCAAAAGTCTTTATTACCATAAAGCCAGGAGATTTGAAAAAAGGAGACAGCGAAAAAACAGACGATTACAAGCCCCAATTCATTGATTTTGAAAGCCCAGTATTTGTTCAGTTGTTTCATAAATTGATTAAAAAAATTACTGTAAAACTAAAAATAGAGGAAGTTTTGCCTTTTCCAAATGAAGCAATCAATGACCAATATTACGCTTCTGAATATTTGGTCCAATGGGAGACAACTTCCCATTAAAAAAGGAGACACTTTATTTCAAAAGCATCTCCTCTTTATTTTTTTAAAGTTGAAATTACAAATGAATCACCTCTCCATAAGCAGCTGCAGCAGCCTCCATGATTGCCTCGCTAATGGTTGGGTGAGGGTGAACGGATTTAATGATTTCATGACCGGTGGTTTCTAATTTTCGAGCTACAACAACTTCGGCGATCATTTCTGTTACATTGTAACCGATCATATGTGCCCCTAAAAATTCACCATATTTAGCATCAAAGATCACTTTGACAAAGCCCTGCGAAGCGCCTGCAGCTTTTGCTTTACCTGAAGCTGTAAATGGGAATTTTCCAATCTTAAGTTCATAACCTGCTTCTTTTGCTTCCTTTTCTGTATAACCTACCGAAGCAATCTCAGGTGAGCAATAAGTGCAGCCGGGAATGTTGTTGTAATCGATTGGTTCAGGAGAATGACCGGCGATTTTTTCAACACAGGTTATTCCTTCGGCGCTGGCTACATGAGCCAAAGCTTGAGTCGGTAAAACGTCGCCAATAGCATAAATCCCTGAAACATTGGTTTGGTAATATTCATCTACTTTGATCAGTCCGTTTTCAGTTTTGATGCCTAAAGTTTCAAGGCCAATGTTTTCAGTATTTGGTGTTACTCCAACAGCTGATAAAACAACGTCGCACTTAATTTCTTTGGTTTTGCCATCTTTTCTGTTTTTAACGGTTACGGTACAGCCTCTGCCTTTAGTATTAACAGATTCAACAGAAGTGTTACCAAGAACCTCCATTCCGGCTCTTTTAAAAACCCTTCCCAGATCTTTTGAAATATCAGCATCTTCCCTCGGCACAAGACCTTGCTCCATAAATTCAACAATGGTAACCTTAGTTCCAATAGCATTATAAAAATAAGCAAATTCAACACCGATAGCGCCTGCTCCAACTACAACCATCGATTTGGGTTGTTTTACAAGAGTCATTGCTTTACGATAATCGATAATTTTTTTACCATCAATTTCGAGATTTGGAAGGGCTTTAGCACGCCCTCCTGTAGCAATTATGATATGATCAGCTGAGTAAGCAGTGACTTTTCCTTTGTCATCTGTAACTTCTACTTTTTTTCCTCTGGCCAATTTCCCGAAACCATTGATGACAGTTATTTTGTTTTTTCGCATCAAAAAACTTACTCCTTTACTCATTCCATTTGCCACTTCTCGGCTCCTATTAATCATTGCATCAAAGTCAGCGGTACTTTTACCAACTTTGATTCCGTAATCTTCAGCATGATTAATGTATTCAAAAACCTGAGCACTTTTCAAAAGCGCCTTCGTTGGGATACAGCCCCAATTGAGGCAGATTCCGCCCAGATTTTCTTTTTCAACAATAGCTACATTTTTCCCTAATTGTGCAGCACGAATTGCAGCGACATATCCTCCAGGGCCGCTTCCAATAACTATAATATCGTAGTTCATTTAATCTTTTTTGTACCAGAAATGGTGTGTAAAAATTAGCTGTTTAAAACAGCGGCAAAGATAACAATAGGGAGAATATATTTGAAAGATTGAGGAACAAATAAAATAACCCCGCTGCAAATTAATGCAGGGGGTTATAGCATACTGATACTACTTCTACTTCATTCTTTTGGCCTGGCCAACCCAATCATCAGTTTTAATATGGCCAGCGCCTAATTCGATTATGTCGTTTATTTCTTCAATATCTTCCTCATTAAAGTAGGCGATTTGCTGAATTCGATAAATGCCAAGGGCATTCAATTTTTTTTCTATAAAAGGGCCGATCCCTTTTATTAGTTGCAAATTGTCTTTTCTAGTTGGACTAGCTTCACCGATCCTGTCAAAATCCACATGATCCTTTTTTCTGCCGATCCGGGTTAAAATGACTTGTTGGTCTTCCTCAACCTGGTTGAACAGATTTCTGGCTTGAGCCGCCCAATTTTCTTTTCGAATTTTTCCTTTTGGCAATTCAAGCAATTGGTTTAGCAGCT